>NZ_VOSK01000029.1 GCF_009296175.1 Microvirga tunisiensis
CGCAGCACGAGTTCGAGCCAGTCGAGCTGATGGGCGATCTCCGCCGCCAGCCGCGGCGGCAGGGGCCGACCATCCCCCGTGATCAGCTGCGCCAGGCGCGGGCGGCGATCCGGCCGTAGCGGCTCGTAGTCGTCAATCCCCTGGGTGGCGCACAGCCCCTGAATCCGGTTGACGAGGCGAATACGCTCCTGCAGCAGCGTGGCCCGCTCGCGGCTCGGGCGACGGGCATCCTCCTCGTCCGGCGACGGCGGGCGGACCATGGAGCAGACCTTCGGCTCGCCGCGGGACCACGCCATCAGCGCCCGCAGCAGAGCCTGGGCATCCAAGCGGTCTGTTTTAACCCGCCGGGCCCGGCGGTCGACCTGCAGCGAACTCGGATCCATGACATGGCTGCTGACGCCGTGCGCCTCGAGAAGGCGGTGCAGCCAGAACCCGTCGCGTCCGGCCTCGTAGCAGCACGACACCTGCGGGCGCACGCCGGTGCGGCGTTCCACGCGGGTTCGGATGCGGGCGAGCAGGTCGAGCACTGCCTGTCCGTCCCCGGCGGGGAGCCGATGCAGCTCGATCTTGGCGGCATCAGGGGCATGCAGCGCCACCAGCCAGGAGCGGCGGCTGAGTTCGAGAGCGAGATAGATCGTGTGGGTGCTGTGCGAGAATGAAGCGTCTGCTGAGGGCGAGTAGAGCATGAGCGGCCTCCGGGGTGAGGTGACCGCCTTACCTCACCAATCCGGCGCTCACTGGCCCATGAGATCTTATATGGTTGTGGGCAATGACGAAAAGCTCGTCTGGGACGACCAGGGCAAGCCAGTCCTCTCTCCCGCAGGCCGCGACAGCGTCTTGATCGTCGACTTGGCAGACCCTGAAATGCCCAACATCATTGCCAATCTGCCCATCAAGAACTCAATCGTCGGACCGCCAGCGAATGTGGCTATTTCGCCGGATGGAGCGATTGCACTTGTTGCCGACTCGGTGGACGTGACAAAGGAAGGCGAGACCCTGAAGCAGGTGCTCGACAACAAGATTCATGTCATTGACCTCAACGCAACCCCGTCCCGCCTCGTTACGTCATTGACCGTCGGCAAGCAGCCCTCAGGTCTCGATATTTCCGCCAAGGGAGACCAAGCCCTTGTTGCCAACCGAGGTGATGGGACTGTGAGCCTGCTGTCGATCAGGGGGACACAGGTGACCATGACCGACACCGTCGCACTCGGGTCGCCGGCTGATCAGGTGGCCGCTGTCGCGTTTACTCCGGACGGTCGCAGGGCGCTGGTGGTCAAGTTCGCGAGCCACAAGGTTTCGGTGATTGAAATCCAGGATGGCAAGCTCGCCTACAACAAGCTCGACCTGCCGACCGGACCCTGGCCCTACAATGTCGCAGTAGCGCCGTCGGGCCAGATCGCCCTCACGGCCGACAACGGAAATGCCGGTGCCTCGGACGGCAGCGTTGACATGGTGAGCGTTGTTGACCTGGAGGCTACCCCTCCCCGCATTGTGGACCGTGTGGTCGTGGGGGACGGCCCCGAAGGATTAGCAATCAGCCCGACAGGCAATCTTGCAGCCACCGCGATCCTGAGTGGCGGTAACTCGGCTAAAACCGCCTATTTCTACAATCCCGCCGGTACGGTCACGATCCTGAAGATTGATGGCAAGCAGGTGGTGCGCCTGAAGGATATCGAGGTGGGCAGTTTACCGGAGCCGGTCTGCTTCACGCCGGATGGCCGCTATCTGTATGTCGGTAACTACCTCGACCAGGATTTCTCAATCCTCAAAGTTGAGGGTACTGAGGTGACGGCCACAGGTAAGCGCTTCAAAGTGCCGGGCCATCCAGCCTCCGCGCGCATGAGTGCCCGCTAATCGAATCGCCGGTGTGTCTTCCAGCGCAGATACAGGACTTAATCGGGATCAAACTTTCGTATTCCGCTGATTGAAGGTCAGCTCGTAAGCGCTGAAGCGGACCAGGCGCCAACGTCTCAGGAGTGCCAAAGCGGACCCTCGCATTTCAAGAGCACCCTTGGATGGTGCAGGGCCCGTGATCCACTTGCGCTCAATGGCGCCGGACGAGTCGCCCCCTGAGTTCGTCCCGGAAGCGTCGGTCCGGACGCGGATTGAAGATCATGGAGAGTGTTTCCCCGACTACAGCCAACCAGCGCATGTTCCCTCTCGCGTGTTGTTTGCGGCATCTTGCTCAAGGCGCCGTTGGCGGTCAAACTGGACAGTTTGTCGCTTTCGGGCTCGCGAGCGTTCAGCCCGTGGCGGCGAGTTCCAATAAAGCGAGATGTTGGCCCTTCAGCCAGCTCTGGGTCATAGAGTAGCGAACAGCAATTTAAATGAAGGTCGGATCCCCGTCTCACAAGCGGACCAAAGCGGCATTCGGTAGCAAACGCCACCAGATCGTCCATTGCCATGTCCCCGGTCCCGTTGACGCAACAGCTCCTGCGGCTGCGGAAACAGACCATCCGATGTTATCGCCAATGCGAAACACCACTGGTATCATGGGCAGGACTGTTGAGACGTCCCGCGAGTTGAGGGATCGGCTGCGGACGCATCAGGGGCCTACCTGGCGTATCTCTCCAGGGAGAGACGGCTATGGCAACAGCATGGGTCGAGCGGCGGCTGTCGGCGATCCTGGCGGCGGATGTCGTCAGCTATTCCCACCTCGTTGAACAGGACGAGGCTGGTACCCTGTCGGCGTTGAAGGGCCTGCGATGCGAGGTCATCGAACCGCTGCTGGCGGTGCACCATGGTCGAATCGTCAAGTTGATGGGCGACGGAGCCATTGCCGAGTTCGGCTCGGTAGTCGACGCTGTGGCCTGCGCGGTTGGCGTGCAGAACGGCGCAGCGGAGCGGCAGACCGATGTGCCGGCCGAGCACCGCATCCTGTTTCGAATCGGCATCAATCTTGGCGACGTCGTGGTCGAGGGGGAGGACCTCCTCGGCGATGGTGTCAACGTGGCGGCCCGGCTGGAGCAATTGTGCGACCCGGGCGGGGTTCTGGTCTCCGGCACGGCTTATGATCAACTTCAGGGCAAGCTCGACCTGATCCTGGACTTCGTCGGCGAGCAGCGGGTGAAGAACATCAGCCGACCAGTGCGAACCTATCGTGTCCGGCTAAAGGGCTCGCGGCCGAGCTTGCGACTCCACGTGCGGCGCTTTCGCCGATGGGTCGCCACTGGGGCGGCCATACTGGTCGTGCTGGTCATTGGACCCATACTCTGGCGGCGTCCGTGGGAACCGCGGCTGGAGGCCGCATCCGTCGAGCGGATGGCCCTGCCGCTACCCGATAAGCCTTCGATCGCGGTCCTGCCGTTTGCCAATCTGAGTGGCGATCCGGAGCAGGAGTACTTCGTCGACGGCATGACCGAGGACCTCATCACCGACCTGTCGAAGGTCGCGGGGCTGTTCGTTGTCGCCCGGAACTCGGTCTTTCCCTTCAAGGGCCGAGCCGTGACTGCGCGTGAGGTGGCGGAGAAGTTAGGCGTGCGCTACGTACTGGAAGGCAGCGTGCGCCGGGCCGGTGACCAAGTGCGTGTCAATGCGCAGCTCATCGACGCGACCACGGGCGGGCACCTCTGGGCTGAGCGTCACGACGGCAACGCCAAGGACATATTCGCCGTTCAGGACCAGTTCGTCCAAATCATCGTTCAGGCTTTGGCGCTCAACCTCTCGAAGGGCGAGCAGGAGGAAATCGGTCGCGGGCAGACAAAGAGCATCGCTGCGCGCGAGGCCTTCCAGCGCGCCTGGGAACTCTATCTCCGCTTCGCCCCTGCGGAGAACGCACGGGCGGCGAGCGAGTTGAAAGCCGCGATCGCTCTCGATCCGAACTACGGGAGGGCCTATGCCGCCCTGGCGCTGGTCTATTTCCGGGCGGTGCATGGCACTGGAGCGAGCCGTTGGGCATGAGCGTCGAACAAGCGTCCGACGCGGCACGCCTCTACTTACGCGAGGCGAAGTCGCGGCCGTCATCGCTTGCGAACGTCGCGGCGGCGCATTTCGCCCTGTTCCGTGGGCGGCATGATGACGCCTTTGCCGACGCGGCGCGGGCTCTTGCACTCGATCCGAATGATCCCGAAGCTCATCTCGGCATGGCCTGGGCCATGATCACAACCGGCAAGCCGCAAGCCGGGCTGGAATTCATCGAGACCGCCATGCGGCTCAATCCAAATTACCCCAGCCATTATGCCCTGGCCCAGGGCATAGCTCTGTTTACAAAAGGTGATCTCGACGAGGCCGCGCGTGTACTCGCAAAGGCGATCCAGGGCGACCCGCACGCCATCGAACTGGCGCCTCCCCTCGCTGCGACGTACGCACACCTCGGACGGCGGCGGGAGGCACGCGAACTGCTCTTGATGTGGAAGCCGGGAGCGAGCCAATCGGAGTTAGAGTATTATCCGATTGCCTATAGACTTCCGTACAGGTGGTCTGCCGCGGCAACTAAAACGGCAGAGCGGCTGTTCGACGGCCTCAGCGTTGCCGCGTTGCCGATGGAGGTGACGGTACCGAACCTTATAAATGCTTTGGAACAGGGCACTGTCTTCGAGCGCGGGCGGGCGGTAAGAACTCTGGGCCAATTCGGGGGCCAAGCTGGGGAGGCGGTTCCAGCCCTAATCCGCGTTCTCGCCAATGAAAGACCGCCCGTGCGCTGGCAGGCCATCATTGCTTTGAGGAAAATCGGCCCTGCGGCGCGGGCGGCCCTTCCTGCCCTCGCTGCCATCCAAGATGATGACTTGCTCGGATCCGACGCGAAGGATGCCGTGAAGGAGATCGAGAACAGGTGACCTGCGGTAGAAAGCGCGTTCAGGCCAGGACAATGAGGACGGCTGGCTGCCCTCTCTTCCTCTTCAACTCTCACGTTCCACACAACACCAGAGGACCCGGAGGGTCCCCGGCAAGCCAAGTCAGATTTGGCGGCTTGTGCTACCGAATGCCGAAGTTTTAGACGGGGTCCGACAGCCTGACCCCACAAGCATTGTGGGACTATTTAAGCGCAAAAAGCTTGTTCAATCAGTACTCAGCACTTGGTGGTCTTTGCTACAGAATGCCGGACCAAAGTGCTACTTCGGCCTCATGCCAAGCGCGGACCATTACCGTAACTCCGGTGGCGAAGAGGCACCGATTGGCGCCGCCTGGAGGCGCTGGAGCCGTCTCATCACAAGGCGACTGTCTCTCGTTTGACCCGAGCCCATCCGGCCTTCCTTTTGTTGAGGGCAAACGGCTTCACAGTCGTAGTCGTGGTGGTCCCGCCTGCATTGCTCCGAGCAATCCTCGTTACCGCACGCCTCGAGGCACGTCTTGAGGACTGGAGCGCATGGACGGCACTGACCCTGGCTCGACCGGTTCGTTTCCTGCGCGAGAGCGGTGGCCGCCGTCACGAGCAGCACGGAGACCAACAGAGCTCGCATATCATCCTCCTTCCGGGAGCAGCGCAAGATGTGTTCGCGATTGAGCGCTAAGAGAGAACGGATCGACAACTCCTTGAGCAGGACTTGAAGTGTGTCCCTATGCGTGCGGCACCATCACCTCGACATGCATTGGGTAACCCACTGTTGTTCTCTCATCCTATCCGCAAAGCCGACCAAGCAGTGTCACTTGCTCTGGCGGATCTTCCGAGGCCAACCCCTGTTCGCGTAGGGCCTCAAGCGTGACGCCGTCGAAGGCCACGATCCGGACGAGCACGCGCAGCCGCTCGTGGGCGCCCAGCGCCTGCTCAAAGGCAGAAACCAGGAGATGCATGTCATCCCGGCGGATGCGCCCGTTCACCTCGAATGCGATCACGTCCGGCCTGGTCGTTTCGATGAGGCGGACCGAGGGCGGTGCCAGCGCCGCCTCGGGCTCACCGGTCGTGATCGGCCGGGCCACCCAGGTCAGCGCTTCGTCCCGGTCCTCCGGCGCGAAGGTGCGGATCTCGATCTGAGGCAGGATGCGGCCTTGCATCTGGACGATCCGGCGCACCCACTCCTGCTCGGTCACACCGCCATTCGGGCGAAGCGGCGCAACTCGCTCAAATGGCGAAGCCCGTAGCCGAGATCGCGGGCGAACGCGCCCGGCGTCATGCCTGACATGGCGACCTCCGCATAGAGCGCAATACGGTCCTGACGAGCCAGGGCTTCCTCGACTGCGGCGATGCAGCGCTCCACATCCTCCTTTTCGATGCGTCCGCTCACGCGCATGGAGACCACATGCTCGGCGCCAGGCAGAACTTCCAGCACGACGGCACCCTCCCAGATGTCAGACTACCCCTGCGATCCGGCGTGGCCTCATTATAGGGCGTCACACCACGATGTGGTGTTCCAGTGAGCGCACAGCAGCCGCGATCTGTCCTACTTGGCAACGCTCGAGGTGATGGAGGTAATCACCTCGGATGTCTTCAGGAAGGCAGCATCCCGATCCGTAATGCCATGCCGGCGGGCGAGGTACTGGAAATTATTATAGACCGTCCACACTGTGCCGGTTTCGTCTTCTGTCACTAACAGCCGCACCGGCCTGTCAATGCCCGCATTCGGGTTGGAGGTAATGAACTGCTAGCCGAGTGCCGGATTGCCGAACACCAGAAGCGTGGACGGCCTGAGCTTAATGCCGGCCTCGGAGGCAAGCTTCGATTGGTCGACGGCGAAGAAGAACATGATGCCCTTTGCCGCGACATCCTGTTTGATCCGGTCGATGGTGTCAGCGAATGGATAAGCGCTTTTCACGCGCACGATGCCATTCTCGAACACCTGCCGGCCAGGATCCTCCGCTCTGGTCGGGACGGGCGCGAGAGCGAGCGCGAAAGGGATCAGGGCAGCGGCATAAAGGCCTGCAATGCGGGTAGCCATCGGGCACTCCTTCGGGTTGCCGCCCACGCACCGCGCGTGAGCCATGGCAGCAGCATGGACAAGGCCGCCTGCCTGTTGAAATACCGAGTGGCTCCCAAATCCATACCCATCAGCTATCGTCACCTAATGGCGGAGCCAGCGTCCGCGACGTGCGAGGGATGAGGCCTCGCCTGCAGCCAATCGTGCTGCCGTCATAGCCGCCGGCTATCGGCTCCATTGTTCAACGGTATTTCAACCGTACGGCCCTTTCCGGGATTATGTCCCAACCGGCAGCGCAAGCAGGGACGAAGCTCCGTTTCGAGGAATCAGATCAATGCTTCCTGGCTGCTGGAACGGAACGGGAGGGAACTGTGGGATCTTCAGCCTCCGGCATGCGCTCCGACGTCGCTAGCCTCACCGAGGCGCTGGCAACCCGGTTCCCCGTCTGCCGGTCGCTTGCGGGGGAGGATGTCTTCCGGGCCATGGCGCACGCCTTTATTGCGTTGTCGCCGCCCCTCTTTCCCGTGCCCATGACCTACGGCGACGACTTTGGTGATTTCATCGACACTTTCCCGCCGGCCCACCCGGTGCCGTATCTCGGGGACGTGGCGCGTCTCGAGGCAGCGCGAACCCGTGCCTCTCATGCGGCGGATGCAAACCCTTTGACCGTCGGGGAGCTTGCTGCTTTCGCCCCTTATGCCTGGGAGCGGTGTCTGGCCGTTCTCCATCCCTCCGTTCAGGTCGTGAGATCCACCTACCCTATCGTGACGATCTGGGAGGCGCACGCCACTGAGTCCCAAGGCCCGGTTACCAGTTCAAGGCCGGAGGACGCCCTGATCGCCCGTCCGGATCTTGGAGTCGAGGTCCATCGGCTGCCGCCTGGGGGCGCGGTTTTCATCCAGCACCTGATGAGCAAGGCGACGTTCAGGGAGGCGGCGGACAAGGCTGCTGTGGCCGACCCACGGTTTGATCTCGTCACAAGTCTGAGCATGCTTCTCAGCCATCACCTGATCGTCGGGCTCAACTCACGCGCCGACCGTTGATCTGAGCCGGGAAAACTGTGGCCGTCACTGGTTGCATGTATGAAATCATCCAGTCGGGAGCCGCGCTCAACGCGGTGGGCCTGAATGCGTCAATACGGCGTGCCCTCAGTCCGCTGACGCCGCAGCGCCTCAGCGTACCAGACCAGCTCGTCGAAGAAGCGCCCGGCCGACTTGTCGAGCCAGGGCTGCTGCGGGTTCCCTTCTGGGTCGAGGGTTTTGCCGATCTCGGGGACCGGCAGCAGGGATGGGATGCTGGGCATCCCGAGTTCGCAGAGCATCGCTCGCAGCTGCATGGCGGCCCTGACGCCGCCAAAACGCCCGCCCGAGTAGCAGACGATGGCGGAGGGCCGCCAGAAATACTCCTCCAGGAAGTGATCCAGCGTGTTCGACAGGCCAGGTGGGATGCTGTGGTTGTACTCGCCGGACACGACCACGAAGGCATCTGCCCGTCGGAAGAGCTCCGCGAGACGCTCGAGAGTCTCGGGTGCCTCTCCCTTGGGATATTCCTTGTACATGCGATCGAGCAGCGGCAGCTTCAGCTCGACCGGATCCACCAGGGGCGCTTCATGTCCTCGGTTCTCAAGATAGCGAATGATGAAGCGGGCGGCCTTCAGGCCCTGGCGGTCGGAGCGGATGGAACCCAGGATCACTGGCATAAGAAGCGGCATCTCATCCTCCTGTTCGATCGGGTGTGGCTGCTGTCGGCCGCGATCCCAAGCCCCTGTCGCAGTCTTGGGATCACTGGCGTCATCGTACCAGCCCGTTGCCAGAAGCGCTCATAGACGGATCCTATCGACATGGCAGGCAACAGGTATTTCAATGGATACGCAACTGCTGCCACCATGCTGGTGTCGAACATGGCCGGACCAAGCCGGCGAGCGGCGCGGCACAGGGAGGCCGTCATGAGCAGGAACGAGCACGAACGCATTCTGGTTGTCGATGACAACCCGATCTTCCGGGAAACCCTTGTGAGCTGGCTCCGGGCCGCAGACTACGATGTCGTCGCGGCGGACAGCGGTCAACGCGCTTTCTTCATGCTGCGAGATTGGCAGCGCCCCATCGGCTGGCTCTACACCCGAGCCACGCTTCCCGGGTTGATCGACGGCTGGATCCTCGCGGATGAGTACCATGACACCCATGTGGGTCGTGCGGTCATCATCGCGGCTCCGCAGCCTCGGGGTTCTCGTGAAGGCGATATCATCCTGGGTCAACCGAGCCCGCGCGTGGTCTTGGAATCGATCCGCCAGGTGATCACCGGCGGCATGAATGTGCCGGCAGCAGCTGAGATCGACTGCGGCCCTCAGCAGCAAGCTGCGTGATGACGATGCATCTGCTGTCACCGCGGGTCCCTGATTGCCTAACCATCGACGAGACTTGTCCCATTCGCCTCGTCCTCTGACGCGGTGTCGCCACTGACATCAGGCCCCGACCAACCAGGCCTCACTCATGAGAGGCGATAGCGCCACGACATGAAGCCGATAGAGAGGCGATATGTCTGCTTCCGGGAACCACCTGGGACAATTGAAGGCATCTCTACAGGAGGATCACATGACGGAACGCTCCAATGCCCCCAAGCGGGCCCGCGTTGTGATCGTCGGCGCTGGCTTTGGCGGTCTGACGGTCGCAAAGGCCTTGGCCAAAGCTCCGGTCGATCTCACTGTGGTCGATCAACACAATTACCACCTGTTCCAGCCCCTCCTGTACCAGGTTGCGACGGCGGCACTGTCGCCGGCCGACATCGCTTCGCCCATTCGCACCGTTCTCAGGCGACAGCAGAATACCTCTGTGATGCTGGCACAAGTCACCGGCATCGATACGACGTCCGGCGAGGTCATGGCGGGGAACCGCAGGATTCCATTCGACTATCTTGTTCTCGCAACTGGCGCCCATCATGCCTACTTCGGTCATGATGAGTGGGAAACCCATGCCAGGGGCATCAAGACAATTGATGATGCAACCGCCCTGCGTCGGAAGATCCTGCTCGCCTTTGAGAAGGCTGAATTCGAGGCTGACCCAGAGGAGCGTCGCCGCTTGCTTACCTTTGCGGTCATCGGCGGCGGTGCGACAGGCGTGGAGATGGCCGGCGCCATGGCCGAACTGGCCCGCAAGGCCCTTGCGACGGACTTTCGTTCAATCGATCCGACGCACGCCCGCATCCTCCTGATCGAAGCGGGCCCGCGCCTCCTCCTAGTCTTCGAGGAGCGTCTCTCGGAGGCTGCCCGGCGCTCGCTGGAAGAGCTCGGCGTTGAAGTGCGCCTCTCCACGGTGGTGACGGGTTGTGACGAGGATGGCGTCACGGCTGGAGATCAACGGATCGAAACCTGCACCATCGTCTGGGCTGCAGGGGTGCAGGCATCGCCGGCTGGTCACTGGCTTGGAGCCGAGGTCGATCGAGCCGGGCGTGTCATGGTCATGCCGGATCTCAGCGTTCCCAAGCACCCGAACATCTTCGTCATCGGAGATACGGCCCACGTGCTCGATATGAGCGGAAAGCCTCTCCCGGGTGTTGCTCCCGTGGCGAAACAGGAGGGGAAGGCCGTGGCGGGGCGATCCGTGGACGGATCGAGGGCCGCCCAGTCGCACCCTTCTGCTACCGCGACCCGGGATCGCTGGCGACGATTGGCCGGAAGAAAGCGGTAGTGCAGTTCCGCCGGATCCGCCTCAGCGGCTATCTGGCATGGTGGCTCTGGTGCCTGGCCCATATCTACTTCCTGATCGGCTTCTGCAACCGGCTGGTTGTGGCGATGAACTGGGCCTGGACTTACGTCAGCTTCCAGCGCGGGACACGCCTCATCACGGGGCCCGAGCCCGGACCCGAAAAGGGAACCTCGAATGCCACCACGACGAAAGCATCACTGCAGGGAGCAGCGTAGCTCTCATTCGGCCGGCTCGAAGGATGGCCGCTCGATAGCCCCCCGCTCTTTTTCGGCTCGAGCGGCGATCGCCGGCTGACCGAGCCAGCGGGCCTGCATCGCCTCTTTGACCAAGGCGCCGACCGCGGGTGAATGCGGACGCCCGCGGACGGTCACCAGGTTGACCTCGCGCCAGAACTCGGGGTCGACCATGGGGCGGCACTCCACGAGAGGATGCTTGGCGCAGCTCTGGGTCATGAAGCCAAAGCCAAGCCCGGCGGCAATCATCGCCAGGATCCAGTCGTCCCGTTCGCTGCGGTAGACGGTCTCACAGCCCTCGAACCCATGCTCCCGCCAGAGCGCCCCGGCATAGCAGAAGAACTCGCAGTTGACCCGGTTGAGGTAGCGATCGCCCGTGAGGTCGCGTGGGCGGATGGTGTTGTGATGCGCCAAAGGGTGGTCGGGCGACACCACGATCATGAACTGCTCCCGGAACAGCGGCATGTAATGCAGGCGCTCGTCCGGTTCCTGCCCGGGGATGCAGTAGATTGCGACCTCGAGATTCCCGTTCAGGAGTCGGTCCTCCAATTGGGCTGCACTGGCGTCGACCACCTCAAGCTCAATTCCCGGGTGCCGAACCTGCAAGCCACTGACCAGATCGATGAGCTCATCCGGCTGGATGGTGCACATCACCCCGAGCCTCAGTCTGATCCTCTTGAGCTCGGTGAAGTCGAGCGCCTGCCTTTTGGCTTCCTGGGCCTGAGCATAGACCTCCTCCAGGTGGGGCTTCACCATGCGCCCAAGCTCCGACAGATGGGTGTTGGTGCGCTCCCGATGGAAGAGCTGACCGCCCAGTTCCTCCTCGAGCAGCTTGATCGCCCGGGTCAGGGAGGGCTGGGCCACATTGCAGCGCTCCGCCGCCCGCGTGAAGTTGAGTTCCTCGCAGACCGCCAGGAAATACCGGATCTGATGCATCTCCATTGGAGTCCTCCTTCACGAGGCTTGATCACATTGGCCGTTGCTGCCCATGCACGCGGCCACAACCCGAGTCTTAATCTACCCCCGTACAGTCGGCCGTGGTGATAGCTTCTGGCTATGGAATTGGGGCCCATTCGGCATTTCACATCCACGCCCCTCTGGCCGACGATCAGATTACCGCATCGCGTCGGCTCCGCCCAGGTGCCTCCATCCGGGCGCGGCGGAACAGAGGAGACATCGACATGCTGAACCGAATTCAAGATCCTCGTCTCATCCCGACAGGACTCTGCGCGGTCGCTCTTGTACTAGATCCTCGACACAGTGATTTTGACCGGTTGGCCTGCCGTCTCTTGTGACGGCACTTCGAAGCGGTGCGGGATCTGCAAGTGGATTGATCCCCATTGGACGGGGCCTCGGTACCAGATGCGAAGTCCGCAGCACGAGCTTGGCGGTGTCAAACCGTCAAAATCACTGTGCTAAGGATCTAGGCGCCGTCCTCGTTACCCCGGCGAGTGCCGGGGAATGCCCAGCGGACAAAGTGAGCCCAGGCGTCCGGACGTCGGGTGAGACAATGCCCAGAGGCGTCATGGATACAGTCCTGGCCTCAGTGGATCTGTCGAAGGAGAAGGTGAACCTCCAGGATCACCTGTTGCGGACCCGGAAGCTGGTCATCCAGCCCGGGGGGATCGTTCCCTGGCACAGCCATGAGGACCGTCCGGCCCTGATCTCCGTCATCTCGGGCACGATCGAGGAATACGCCAGCAACTGCTCCGTGCCGATCGTGCATAAGGCCGGTGAGGTCTCGGTCGAAAAGAGCGGGGTCCAGCACTGGTGGAAGAACACCGGCAAGACCCCGGTCGTGCTGCTGTCCTCGGATGTGTTCCACGACATGCCCAAGGCAGACGCTCACATGATGTGAGTGACCTGCTCGATAGGTCGACATGCAACGCGCCCGGCCGTCCGGACCGGGCGCCAGCCTGCCGTTGCCACGGGAGACGAAGATGACAGATCTCAGCCAAAGCCAGCCAGTGCCAATGCATGGTCATCATGCCGGTACGCTGGAACGGACCTTTCTGATCGGCCTGATCGCCTTCCTGACGGTGGTCGATCTGTTTGGCACGCAGGCCATCCTGCCGGCGCTGGCCAGGGCTTATGACGTGACCCCGGCCGCCATGGGGTTTGCCGTCAACGCGACCACCATGGGCATGGCCGTCGCTTGCTTAGGCGTCTCCTACTTCAGCCATGGCATCGACCGGCGCCGCGGCATCCTGATCAGCCTGACAGTGCTCGCGATCCCCACCGCCCTGCTCGCTGTCGCACCCACCCTCGCAACCTTCATGGTGCTGCGGATTGCTCAAGGTCTGTGCATGGCGTCCGCCTTCACGCTCACCCTCGCCTATCTCGGCGAGCATTGCAGCGCCGCGGACGCCGGCGGAGCCTTTGCGGCCTACATCACCGGCAATGTCGCCAGCAATCTCGTTGGCCGGCTGTTTGCAGCTGGGCTCGCGGATCATCTCGGCTTACCGGCGACCTTCGTGTCCCTGGCTGGATTGAACCTGCTTGGTGCGGTGATCGTCTATGTCTGGCTCACGCAATCCGCAATGATGACGGCTCAGGACGAACCCGGCCGGGCGCCATTGTCGATCTGGGCCGAGCACCTGCGCAATCCGCTCCTGCGACCCTGCTTCGCCATCGGCTTCTGCATCCTGTTCGCCTTCATCGGCACCTTCACCTACGTCAACTTCGTGCTGGTGCGCGAGCCGATCGCGATCAATCAGATGACGCTCGGATTCGTCTACCTTGCCTTTGCGCCTTCCATCGTCACCACCCTGTTGGCGGGCCGCGCGGTGCAGCGGTTTGGGACCCGGCCCACCTTCTGGGGATCGCTGGCCGTTGCCGGACTGGGGCTGCCGCTCCTCGTCGTTCCGCAGCTGGCTGCGGTTTTGATCGGGCTGATGCTCGTTGGCATCGGCACCTTCTTCGCCCAGGCGACCGCCACAGGCTTCGTCAGCCGTGCGGCTACAACCGACCGCGGCTCCGCGAGCGGGCTCTATCTCGCCTCGTACTTCTTCGGCGGGCTCGTCGGCAGTGCCGTCCTGGGCCAGATTTTCGATCGCCTCGGCTGGGCGGCCTGCGTCACCGGTGTCGGGATCTCGCTCCTGGTCGCCGCATTCCTCGCTGTCCGGCTGCGGAAAACGGCGGAGACGACCTTACCAAGGGCGGGAGGCGAGACCTCGGTCCCGGCCGCTCTCCACTAGGCGTGTGCGTATTCCGGCAGCTCGATAGCGGCTCTCTATGGAAACGGCAGCGAACCGGCATTTCCGCTCCAGGCCACTGGCTGCCATCGTCAGACGGGTTGGGTTTCGCTCCGCCCGGACAGTGCACCACAACCATGCAGGAGGATCATCATGAACATCGCCCTCATCCAGCCCGCCACCGGTACGGCAAGAGTTCTGGATGGCAAGGTTGCCGTGATCACCGGCTCCACCAGCGGAATCGGCCTTGGCATCGCCCACTCATTCGCCTCTGCCGGCGCCTCTGTCGTCATCAACGGCTTCGGCAAGCCGGAAGAGATCAACGACACGGTCGAAGGCCTGCAACGTGAGACCGGCAGCAAAGCCGTCTATTCCGCGGCTGACATGACCAAGCCGGACGAGATCGCGGCGATGGTAACCCTTGCCCTGGAGACCTTTGGTCGCCTGGATATCCTGGTCAACAACGCCGGCATCCAGCACGTTAGTCCGATTGATCAGTTTCCGGTCGAGAAATGGGATGCGGTTCTGGCGATCAACCTATCCTCCGCCTTTCATACGATCCGCCTGGCGCTCCCGGCCATGCGTCGGCAGGGCGGAGGCCGCATCATCAATATCGCTTCCGCGCACGCGCTCGTCGCCTCCCCGTTCAAGGCCGCCTATGTGGCCGCAAAGCACGGGATCGTCGGCCTGACCAAGGTGGTGGCGCTTGAGACGGCGGAGCAAAACATTACCTGCAATGCCATCTGCCCGGGTTATGTCTCGACCCCGCTGGTCGAGGCCCAGATCGACGACCAGGCCAGGTCCCATGGTATCCCGCGCGAGCAGGTTATTCGGGACGTGCTCCTGGCGCAGCAGCCCAACAAACGCTTTGCGACCGTCGAGGAGATCGGGGCTTTCGCCACGTTCCTGGCCAGCGATGCCGCCGCCTCGATCACGGGCGCCGCTCTGCCCATAGACGGCGGCTGGACCGCCCATTGAGGAGGATGCCATGATGAAACACGTCACGCCTGATGTCCTTACGGCGGAGAGAGGCTCCGAAGAGGCGGTGATCAGCGAACTCGAGCGGACCGGAACGCCGGCTTCGGCAATCACAGAACAACGAATCCCCGCCGATACTCCGCGCCGCCTGCGCCGGCCCCCGAAGGAACTTGGCCAGATCGTCCTGGTCCTCCAGGGCGGCGGAGCGCTCGGCGCCTACCAGGTCGGCGCCTATCAGGCCTTGCACGAGGCCGGAATCGAGCCGGACTGGGTCATTGGTACCTCGATCGGAGCGATCAATGCCAGCCTCATCGCCGGAAACGCGCCAGAGGATCGGATGGAGCGGCTCCAGGAGTTCTGGCGCCGCATGCAGCACAGTCCCTGGATGGAGGCCCTCGGGGCTTGGCCCCTGATGGGTCCCCTCGCCTGCAACCTGATGACGGTCGCCCAAGGTATCCCGGCCTTCTTCCGGCCGAACACGCCTGCCTTCCTCGGCGTCAATGTTCCGCTCGGGCCGGATGCGGCAGCCTACTACGATACCACTCCTCTCGTTAGAACACTGACTGATCTCGTTGACTTCGATCGCATTAATGACAGGGAGACACGGCTGACCGTTGGGGCGGCCAATGTGCGCACCAGCGAGATGCGCTACTTCGATAGCCGAGATATGAATCTCGATGTACGGCATGTGATGGCGTCCGGTGCCCTGCCTCCGGCCTTCCCGGCGGTGCGCATTGATGGCGACCTCTACTGGGACGGCGGCATCCTGTCGAACACGCCGGTCGAAGCCGTATTCGACGACAACCCACGGAAAAACTCGGTCATCTTTGCGGTTCATATCTGGAACCCGCAAGGGTCTGAGCCGGATACGATCTGGCAGGTCATCAGCCGGCAGAAGGACATCCAGTATTCGAGCCGTGCCGTCAGTCACATTGCCCGGCAAAAGCAGATCCATCGCCTGCGCCATGTGATTGCGGAACTGGTCCGCCGCCTGCCGGAGAGAGAGCAGAAGACCGAAGCAGTCAGGGAGCTGGCAAGCTACGGCTGTCTGACCCGCATGCACGTGGTCCGGTTGCTGGCCCCGCCGCTCGATGGGGATGATCACACCAAAGACATCGACTTCAGCCCGCGGGGCATCCGCAAGCGCTGGGAGGCCGGCTATGCCGATACGAGCCGGGTGCTCGAAATGGCGCCCTGGTCGGGTGAGTTCGACCCGGTCGAGGGCTTTATCCTGCACGAGGCGCGGCCCGGAGTCATGATGACAGCTGGGTAAGGTGCCGATCATGCAGACCGCCCCTCCATCAATGAATGAATGGGTTGACCCGATCGAGCTGCCGCAGGAGATAAATCATGCACATCCCCCTTCCCCAGCCAGCGGTCGGCACCGCGAAGATACTCGACGGCAGGGTGGCGCTTGTCACTGGCTCGACCAGCGGCATTGGGCTTGGCATCGCCCGCGCTTTCGCCTTCGCAGGCGCCTCGGTGGTGATTAATGGCTTTGGGAAACCCGAGGAGATCAACGACACGATTGAAGGCTTACAGAAGGAGACTGGCGCCACGGCGGTCTACTCCGCCGCCGATATGACCAAGCCAGACGAGATCGCCGTGATGGTCAACCTCGCTCTCGAGACGTTCGGCCGGCTCGACATCCTGGTTAACAACGCTGGCATCTTCCATGTTGGCCCAATTGACCAGGTCTCGGCCGAGAAATGGGATGCGGTTGTCGCAATCAATCTGTCCTCCGCCTTCCACACGATCCGCGTCGCTCTTCCGGCGATGCGGCGGCAGGGCGGAGGTCGCATCATCAACATCGCGTCCGCTCTCGCTCTCGTCGGCTCGCCGCTCACGTCGGCGTATACGGCGGCCAAACACGGGATCATCGGCCTGACCAAGGTGGTTGCTCTGGAAACGGCAGAACAGAACATCACCTGCAATGCCATCTGCCCCGGAAACGTCTGGACGCCACTTGCCGAGGCGCACCTTGCAGAGCAGGTCAAGACGGGAGGTCTCCCACGCGAGCAGGTCATTCGAAACGTATTGCTGGCCGAGCAACCGAACAAGCGCTTCGCCATGGTCGAGGAGATTGGGGCTTTCGCCACCTTCCTGGCGAGTGATGCCGCCGCCTCGATCACGGGGGCGGCGCTTCCCATCGACGGCGGCTGGACCGCCCATTGAAGTAGGAATCGGATGAGCCCTGGCGAAGAATGCGGAGATCTGCGTTCACGGGGTTGTGTTGGGGCGATTACATCTCCAGGCCTGGATCGGGTGTACCGTGACAACAGCCTGAGGCCATCGCAACGGGAGACCACCATGGTCGAGCAACCCAGGGCTTCCATTCGCCGGCATTCCGTTTTGGTCCGTGTGACTCATTGGATCAATGCAGGCTGCCTGCTGATCCTTCTGATGAGTGGCCTTCAGATCTTCAATGCCCATCCGGCGCTGTACTGGGGCCAGGCCTCTGCCTTCGATCGCCCGGTGCTCGCCCTGACAGCGACCAGCAGTGACGAGAGCGGCATCAGGGGTGTCACCCGTCTCTTTGGACATGCCTTCGACACCACGGGGGTTCTCGGCGCGTCACCCGGATCCGGAGGGGTGATGCAGGTGCGGGGCTTCCCGGCCTGGCTGACGGTCCCGAGCTACCAGGATCTGGCGACTGGGCGTCGCTGGCACTTCTTTTTCGCCTGGCTGCTCGTTCTCAACGGCGCCGCGTATCTTCTGTACAGCGTGGCAAGCCGACATCTCACGAAAGACCTCCTCCCGACGGGACCACAGCTCAGGAAAATCGGGCACACGGTGTGGGAGCACCTGCTTCTGCGCTTTCCACGAGGTGACGACGCCCGGCACTACAATGTGCTCCAGAAGCTCGCCTATCTGATCGTCGCTCTGGTGTTGCTGCCGCTGATGGTTGTCACCGGCCTGACCATGTCGCCCGAGATCGATGCGGCTTTTCCCGAACTCCTGACCCTCTTCGGGGGGCGGCAATCCGCCCGCACGATCCACTTCCTGGCTGCATCCGGACTGGTGGTCTTCGTCATCGTGCATGTTGCCATGGTCCTGCTCTCGGGCGCCTGGAACAACCTGCGCTCCATGATCACCGGATCCTACGTCCTTCCGGGAGGCGCCCATGCGCACGAATCCTGATCGACGGAGCTTCCTGAAGCGCACGGCCGCCCTGACCGGAACCCTGGCGCTCGGCGGTTGTGACCGCCTGTCCGAGGCGCGCTGGTTCCGGCAGGTCCTCGACAGTGCCGAGAGCGCCACACTGCGGGCACAGCGGCTTCTACTCGGTTCCGGCTCTCTCGCCCGGGAATACACCGAGGCGGATCTCTCGCCGGTGTTCAAGGCGAACGGATCGACCTCGGTCGATGACTTCGACTACCAGACGTTCGCGGACAAGAACTTTGTGGATTGGCGGCTGCAGGTCGACGGTTTGGTCGAGCGCCCTCAGCAACTCTCTCTAGCCGAGCTCCGGGCGATGCCCTCGCGCACGCAGATCACGCGTCACGACTGCGTGGAGGGATGGAGCTGCATCGGCAAATGGACAGGCGTCCCGCTGGCGCACGTGCTGGAGCAGGCCGGAGTGCAACCTCGAGCGCGTTACGTTGTGTTCCGCTGCGCCGACACGCTTGAGCCGACGCTGGATGGAACAGGGCAATACTACGAGAGCATCGGGTTCGAGGATGCCTACCACCCGCAGACGATCCTGGCCTACGAGATGAACGGCCGTCCGCTGCCAATCCCGCATGGGGCGCCGCTGCGACTGCGGGTCGAGCGTCAGCTCGGCTACAAGATGGCCAAATACATCATGCGGATCGAACTTGTGGAGAGCTTTGCCGGGATCAGCCGCGGTCGCGGCGGCTTCTGGGAGGATCGTGGCTACGAATGGTATGCGGGTATCTGACCGGTCTTCTTCATTCGTCTGCGGATTGCACTCTGTTTGGCCTCAGCGCCTTGGAAGGAGTCATCGATGTCATCCAACGCAACCATCAACAGGATCGTGACAGCCGTTCAGAAGCAATTGCCGAACGGTGCCCGTGGAACCCTTCTGGCGGTTGCTGCCGTCGGATTTGCCCTCTGGTACTTGTCGGCTGCTTCGTCCCACGCATCGGTCATCATCCCACCGCCTGCTGTCGATGAACCGGTCAGCGGGAATTCCGAAACCGTTGTTCTCGCAGGCGGATGCTTCTGGGGCGTTCAGGGCGTGTTCCAGCATGTCAAAGGCGTGACCAGTGCCGTCTCCGGCTATTCCGGTGGCACCGCAGAGACTGCGCACTATGAGACTGTCAGTTCGAGCCGGACCGGTCATGCGGAGGCCGTCCAGGTCACCTTTGACCCGCATCAGGTCAGTTTTGGCCAGATCCTGCAGATCTACTTCTCGGTGGTTCATGACCCGACAGAGCTCAATCGGCAGGGGCCGGATGTCGGGCCGCAGTATCGCTCGGCCATCTTCGCGGCCAATCCGTCCCAGCTCGAGGTCGCACGGGCTTACCTTCAACAACTCAGTCAGGCTCGCGTGTTCCCACAACCGATTGTGACCACGGCAGATCGGCTGACAGGCTTCTATCCGGCTGAAAGCTACCACCAGGATTTTCTCACCCTGAACCCCCACTATCCGTATATCGTGATCAACGATCTTCCAAAAATCACTGATCTGAAGCAGCTGTTCCCGGAGCTTTACCGCGACACACCCGTTCTGGTCACGAAATCCGGAACCTGAATTTGCATCAGCTGGGGGCAAGATCACCGATGGATGCAGGCAGCTCTTGGGCCTGCTCGACAGCCAAAGCTCGCTTCCCGAACCAGCGGGTGCTCATCGCCTCGCGCACCAGCGCCCCAACGGCCGGCGAGTGCGGCCGGCCGCGGATAGTGACCAGGTTCACCTCGCGCCAGAATTCGGGCTCGATGATCGGCAGACCGACCACAGCCGGATGATGGACTGAGTTGGCCGGCATGAAGGCCCAGCCCAGCCCGGCCGCGACCATCGCCAGCGTCCAGTCGTCCCGCTCGCTCCAGTAAACAGCCTTGCACTTGACGTTCTGGGCCTGAAACACCGGATCGGCGTAGCCCGCGAACTCGCAGTTCGTGCGATGGATGTAGCACTCCCCGTCCAGATCTTTCACCCGGACGGCATTCCGGCTCGCCAGACGATGTCTTGTCCCGAGCGCCGCCACGATCTGTTCCCGGAACAGCGGGAGAGCATGGAGGCGCTCGTCAGGCTCCTGGCCGGGAATGCAGTAGATGGCGACCTCCAGGTCGCCCTGGAGGAGACGCTCCTCCAGTTCCCAGCCATTGGCGTCGGCCATCTGCAGCTCGATCCCTTCATGCCGCGCCTGCAGCGCACCAATGAGATCAACGATCTGATCGGGAGCAATGGTGCACATGATACCGAGCTTCAACGGAGTATGTGTCAACCTCGCGAAGTCCCCGGCTTGGCGCTTGGCTTCCTGCATCTCGCGGTAGACCTGCTCCAGATGCGGGCGGACAATCCGGCCGAGCTCAGACAGGTGGGTGTGAGCACGCTCGCGGTGGAAGAGAGCGCCGCCCAACTCTTCCTCGAGCTGCCGGACGGCTCGTGTCAGAGAAGGCTGGGCCACATGGCAGCGCTCAGCCGCGTGGGTGAAGTTCAGGTCCTCGCACAGGGCCAGGAAGTATCGCACTTGATGCATTTCCATGGCACGCCTCCCGGGAGTTTAGGCTTCAAACGATCGGGTTGTCCTCTTCTTGTCATTCAGACTTCTGCTCCACCACTGCAGGTGACGGAGAGAGCCAGGAGGGCCGGATGCTCCAACCTGCCTCATTCTGGGTACAGCGGCTTCACGTGAAGCCCGAGCGTCTTGCGAACTCATGGCGTGACATGGCGAAGGGCCACAGTCGGTAGACCCGTTACGGTACAGATGCCAAAGCGATGATCAGGCCGATGCCTCGTGGGACACCGATATCAAGGCTGATCGTCGCAACCGGCTCCAGCGCCAACCGCAAGGCACAGTGTTACGCCAGGCGATGCCGATTTCCTAGTTTCCTCGAAATGATGGCAAACTGAGGATGCTTCCCCGGGGGCAAGGATCAATCGGAACCATGTGGCGGTCAGCGGCCTTCGGCAATGCTCCGATGAGGCGATCAGGGATTTCGCAAAGGCTCTACTGGCCACTGCCAGTCCGAGAGCAAATGCAGCAACCCCGATGATGACTGAAAAACGCTGCGCTCGCGGGGAACGATAGTGGCACAGGCGCTTGGGCGGGGTGAGCTTTTATGGTCCTGTGATGATCACAGTGCTCCGGAGGGCAACAGGCGCCCACTTGGCGAGGTTGATGAGGATAGATCGCATAGACCAAGACTATGGAATTCCTAGCAACCCGGTATTTCCGTTCGGCATCTTGGGTCTCCATTATGATCCCACAGCGGTCAAATGGATCGTCCGTCTCGGCATGATGTGGTCCGCTGTGATGGATTTGTCAGGAGAATGCGCAGATGATTCACTCCCGCGACGAACTTCACTCTCTCATTCGGGCCTTTGAGGCTTCGGCTCAAACCCATATCAATTGTGCAAAGCAGGCGCAGACCGGGTTTCAACGCACGTTCCATGAACGCGGGGCATCTGAGGCTCTGCTGAAGGCTGACAGGTACCGTCGCGAGCGGCAACATCTGCAGAATCGAGGTTGAGCTGGGTGGTTGTGCTGATCAGAGGGAAACCGGAGTGACTTTCTTCCTCCTGCCGAACCTGGCACCTAATGATCGGTTCACTGCCTCCAGATAGACTGGCGCCTGGTAAAGCATCTTGTCGTTCAGGAATCTGCCGTCGGGTCGGCTCCGGGATCGAATAGAGTGCGACGGCCTGAACGAGGCAGAGCTATCCCGTGCCAGACTTCCTGTTCGAAACGCACTTTGACGTCGGCAACCTGGAACAATCGACCGCGATCTACCGTGATGTTGTCAGTCTTGAGCCGGCCTATGTCCTCTCAGAACGGCCGGTGGCGTTCTTCTGGACTGGCGGGCGGCGCAACACCATGATCGGGCTGTGGTTAAGGACCTCATCGCCCAATGCATGAGGCTCCAGGTGGCCTTTCGCATGCGCTGAGGTCCTGCAGGCAGCAGGCGTCCAGCCGCTGGACTTCCATGCTCAGCCAACGCAAGAGCCCTCAGTGATAATGGATGCTTCCGTGCTCTTTGATGATCAAGACGGTCACCTGCTGGAATACCTGGCCGCGCTTGTGCATGAGGCAAGGCCGGACACTGGTGTTGTCCCGTACTCCGAGTGAATTGAAATTTGGACCTGATCAAGCAGGTTGATGATGTCGGGTCGTCAGTGCTTCGCGAGGGACACCTTCTCTCCCACCTGTTGCGGAGCCCTGACAGACGTAAAAGCCTGAGCAATCGCTGCCGGCAAGCAAATTTCGGATCGCTGCAAGGGTCGATATCATCGACGCATGGACGTCCACGAGACAATCTGTCGGCGGATTAAGTTCCCGGCTTGGGGCATGGCTCAGGCGTCAATGCTCTCCGTCTATCGACGCAAGAGCCACACGGTATTTCCGCTTCGTGGCGGCGGCTTTCATTATGAGTCCGTTGATTTATAGAAGGCCTCTTCGACCATGACCGACATTTCTGAAGTAGAAACTTGGCTGTCAGCGGTAGACGACCGTAGCGCGGCGCGAGATGCGGGGACTACCGCGTTCAGCACAAACGTCTACTCGGGCCCACGAATGCAGAAGTCTCTGCGGATCACGAGACTTGGCATAGGGGCGACCCTGTTGATCGGCCTCGGCTTTCCGGCCGCGGCGATGAGCCCAGCGGCTCCGAAGAGCAAGGTCTCCGCGAGCTCGTCCGGCGAGCTGTCAACTGTGCTGCGCCCCGGGGACAGACGGTCCGCTGAAGGTCTCTCTTTGCCGCGGCAGTGGAGCGTGCAACTGGCCGGCAGCTTCTCGAAGGATCGCGCGCTTGCCTCCCTCGTGAGCCTCCGCGACAGACATCGTGACGCTCTGGGAATCGGGTCCCCGATCGTCATCAACACGCCCTACGGCAATCGTGGGCCGAGCGCGTTCTATCGTGTCCATCTGCCGGCCTCCTCGCGAACGGCGGCCATCGAACTCTGCACCAAGCTTCACTCCGATGGCGAAGGCTGCATCGTCCTCGCAACGCCCTGAAACCGTCTGACGGCCACGCCGGACGACGTGACCAAGGTATCAATTGACGGCCTGGTCCGGGTTCAGGTGCCAATCTCATGGAGTTCGGAACATGCGCAAGCTTCTCTTGGCCTTTCTGGTCGGCGGCATTTTGGGATTCGGCGCCGGAGTGCCCCTCGGGTTGTTCCTCTTCCCCTTTGTCTTCCCTCCTCCGGTCGCAATCGATGCCCTGAGTGACTCCGAGCGGATGAAGGTCGTTGCGACGGGTGAGTTCCTGCACGCCAATCCTGCGGACCCGATCCACTATGGGCGCGGGCGAGTAACCGTCACGCCGCGAACCGTCTTCCTCGAGGACGACTTTGACGTCGGTCCCGGTCCGGCATTCCATGTCTACTTGGTTCCAAAAAAGGAAGTGCGGCGGTCCGCGGATGTCATCGGAGCATGTTCGTCGATCTTGGCCCCCTGCGGGCCTTCAAGGGAAGCCAGCGCTATGCGGTCCCGAACGGCGTCGACCTGGCCCAATTCGACAGCGTGGTGATCTGGTGCCGCGAGTTCTCGGTTTTGATTTCGCCGGCGGACCTTCAGTTTGGAGGATCCCGCTCAAGTGATTTAAGGGAACCTGGCTTGCCGAGGATTCGATAAGCCTTGTGGATCGCGATTCAACGCGACATGCGGGTCGGTCCTCATGTTTCATCCTGCAATGATGCCTCGCGTGAATGTCGCAGGGCCCTACGCAACTCGGCATTTTCCGCCCGGAGGCGCTCGATCTCTTCGTTCAAAGGAGTAATGATCTCAGCGACGTCCGTTGCATCGAGTTTTTGCGGGATGTGCTGGGGACAGTTGATATCCCAGGCTTCGATTTTGAACAGGAGCACCTGTTCGGCTCGGGCCGAGTAATTCTCCGGCATCAATTGAGCGATCAGCGCCGGATCATCCTCGACAATTCTCGCGCGCCCCCAGATCTTGACACGGCGCTGGTGGGCATAATCGATCAGGAACAGGAAGGCTTGGTCATTCTCCGCGAGATTTCCTGACGTGATGTACTGTCGGTTGCCTGCGAAGTCGGCGAAGCCGAGCGTCTCGGCATCGAGGACCCGGATGAAGCCTTTCGGACCGCCGCGGTGCTGGGCGTAGGGCCGCCCGGCGGCGGAGGCCGTGGCAAGATATGCCGTGTCGACCTGTCCGAGGAAGGCGACGAGCTCAGGGGAGATCCCGGTACGGAATCCACCGCGTTCCTCCAGCTTCGCATAGCCTCTGCGCGAGCCCCGCCGCTCCTGAATGGCCTTGACGGCGGCCGTGAAGGCCACGTCGCTTGAAGGTGCTTGCGTCATGTCTGCATCTCCAAAGTTGTGGCCGGCTTCGCCGGAGACACCAGGCGAGCCGGCCGCAGGTAGCGTCAGGCGGCTGCCACCACATGCGCATGAGTGATCGGAAAGTCGATGTCTGTGCCGGCGACGTGGTTCAGGTAATTCGTGAAGATATTGACCACCACGTGGGCGACCGCTTCAACGATTTCTCCGTCGTTGAACCCGACCTTGCGAAGTTGTGCCAAATCAGTGTCGGACACCAGGCCGCGATTGTGGACGACGGTGCGTGCAAAGCCAATGATCGCGGCATCCTTCGGATTGCCCGTGTGGCCGTGGCGGGCCGCACCGATATCGCTGTCGCTCAGCCCCAGACTTTTGCCGATCGCAGTGTGGGCCGACAGACAGTAGTCGCAGCCGTTCACCTCAGCGACAGCAAGAGCGATCGCCTCCCACAGCCGGGCATTGAGGCGGCCCTTGGCGAGGGCGCCGGACAAACCGAGCAGTCCTTCGAGCGCCGCCGGCGACTGCGCCGCGACCTTATACAGGTTCGGCGTCATACCGATGCTCTTCTGGACCGCGTCCAGCAAGGGTTTGGCTTTAGGATCGACTTGAGCCGGATCGAGAGCAGGGATGCGAGACATCGCTGAATTCCTCCTTGTTCAACCAGAGATGAGGCATGACTGGAGTATGATCGATGCGCGATACAAACATAATCATTCAAATTGACAACACACTGTTGCCGAACCGACAATGATCCATGCTTGATCGTCTTGACGGAATGGTGGCGTTCGTCGCTGTCTGCGACGGTCCCGGCTTTGCCGCGGCAGCGCGCCGTCTTCACCTCTCGCCGTCAGTGGTCACCCGGCGTGTCGCGGCGCTGGAGGAGCGAATGGGCGTCCGGCTGTTGCAGAGGACCACCCGCTCGATCATGCTGACGGAAGCAGGGGCGCGGTTCCTGGAGCGGGCCCGCCGCATCCTTGCAGAAGTCGAGGAAGCGGAGCTGTCCGCGCAGGACGAGCGCACCCACCCGCGCGGCAAGCTTGCGGTGTCAGCCCCGCTCCTGTTTGGCCGAATGCATGTGGCGCCGCTCCTCTCCCGCTTTCTGGCGACTTTCGCGGAGGTCAGCGCCGAACTCATGCTGACCGACCGCCTCGTGAACCTCGTCGAAGAAGGGGTCGATGTCGCAATCCGGATTGGCTCTCTGGCGGATTCCAGTTTGATTGCCACGAAGCTCGGCCAGACCCGGCGGGTCCTCGCGGCTGCGCCAGCCTACCTAGCCGCAAAGGGCGGGATGCCAGAACACCCGCGCGAACTTGCGCGATATGATATCATCAGCTTCGATGCCCTGCTCCCCGACACCGAATGGGTCTTCATTGGTGCGGGAGACGATGAAATTCGTGTCAGGATCAAACCGCGGCTGACGACCAACAACGGCGATGTGGCCATCGGCCATGCCCTGAGCGGGGGCGGCATTACGGCGGCATTCTGTTACCAGGTGGACCAGGCGTTCAGATCTGGCGCTCTTGTCGAGGTGCTGCCCGCATTTGCGCCTCCGCCCGTCCCGATCCAGGCGGTTTTCCCGACCTCCCGGCTGCTTTCAAGCAAGGTGAAAGCGTTTCTGACGCTGGCAAAGGAGGCGGCGTCCTCGTGGCGCTTTCTCGATCACTTTGCCGGCAAAGCCGACGCGTGAGTCCCTGAACTCCAGAAGCTGGAGGATCGGCTGGAGCGTGCATCAGGTCGACATGGAACGGCTCAACCCCGCGGCTGCGGGGCCCTCGCGACTACCCGACGGGTGCAAGCTGCGCCTTCATCGTGCCAAGTCCGGATCATGCCGCAGCCAAGCCTGCGGCGGGATGCCAGAGCTACGAGGAGGCAGGTTCGCGGAGCGAAATGATCCGAACCTGGTCTGATGTCCCTGCCGTGACCGCCTTTCGCGCTTCACGTTGACCCTGAGCCACGACAAGGCTCGCTCTTCACCCCTGACCTACGCTCCCCCTCTCCTGCTGTCATGAACGCGCTTTGGTGCGCTGACGCACAGACGAGCTTCTGTGGTGACGATTATAAACTGATGAAAGTTGATATTCGTCAGGCGTCAGATCAGCCTGATCGGAGCAACGCAAGACTCTGGTAATGCGCCGGCTTGTCTCGGGTCACAGCCAAACGCCCGAGCCCGTTTGAGACCTTGGCCGAAGGTGAACGCCATGTACGCATCCCTGCCCATGCTCATTCTCGGTATCACCGTCGCGCTCGCCGGCTGCCAAGCAACGCCGCAGGAGGCAGCGAAACCCGTTCGCCCCGTCCTGGTGCAGTCGGTGGCCTTCACGCCTCAGACCCCAGAACGGACCTTTGTCGCGACCATCCGGCCCCGCGTCGAGAGTGATCTCGGATTCCGGGTTCCGGGTAAGGTCGCCCGGCGCCTCATCAATGTCGGTGATGCGGTCAAAGTGGGCCAAGTGCTGGCTACCCTCGATGCAACCGATCTGCGCCTCCAGCGCGAACAGGCCGAAGCTGAGGTGAAGGCCGCGTCCGCGGCGCTCAAGCAGGCCGAGGCTGAACTCCAGCGCATCCTCACCCTGAGGGGGCAGGGCTGGTCCACCACCGCAACCTTCGACCGTCAGCAGGCTGTCACCGAGGAGGCGCGGGGCCGCATGGCCCGCGCCGAGCGCGGCCTGCTGCTGGCCGCGAACGCTCTTTCTTACGCCGCCCTCACTGCCGACATCGACGGTGTGGTCACCGCAACCCAGATCGAGCCGGGACACGTGGTCGATACCGATAAGGTTGCCATCCGCATCGCACGCCTGTCGGAGAAGGAGGCTGTGATCGCCGTTCCCGAAGCCCAGATCGCCGCGGTCCGGACGGGCGTCGCGTCCCTCTCGCTCTGGTCCATTCCTGACAAGCGCTATCAGGCGACGCTGCGCGAGCTTTCCCCCTCTGCCGATCCAGCCACCCGCACCTATTTGGCCCGCTTCTCGATTCCGACCGCAGACGAGCCGATGCAGTTCGGCATGACCGCGACGGTCACGATCGGCGAGACGGCGGCCGCTGAAGTCGTCCGCCTGCCGTTGACCTCACTCCACAACCAAGGCGACGGCCCGGCGGTGTGGGTGATCGGTGCCGACGGCCGCCCAGTCCTGCGGCCGGTCATGGTTGCGGCTTACCAGTCCCGTGACGTCCTGATCACCCAAGGCGTGGGCGACGGCGAGCGCGTCGTCGTCCTGGGAGCCCAGAAGCTCGATCCGGGCCAGCGCGTCCGCATCGTTGAGGCACTGCAGTTCTAACAGTCGGGAGTTCCAGCCATGAAGCAGTTCAACCTGTCGGAATGGGCCGTACACCACCCGGCGCTCATCCTGTTCCTCATCCTTGCCCTCAGCGTCGGCGGCCTTCTTTCCTTCCGCTCGCTCGGGCGTGCGGAAGATCCGAATTTCACCATCAAGAACGTGATCGTGACGGCCGTCTGGCCCGGTGCCACGGCGCAGGAGATGCAGGACCAGGTTGCGGATCCGGTCGAGAAGAAGCTGCAGGAGTTGCCGTGGCTCGACAAGGTGGTCACCTACGCCAAGCCCGGCTTCGCGGTGATGAATGTCGGCTTTCGCGACAACACACCGGCCCATGAGGTGCCGCAGCTCTTCTACCAGCTACGGAAAAAGCTCGACGACATCCGTGGCCAACTGCCCCGCGACCTGATCGGCCCCAGCGTGAATGACGAGTACGGGGATGTCGATTCCATTCTCTACATGCTGACCGGCGACGGCGCCGACTTCGCACAGCTCAAGAAGGTCGCCGAGGGGCTGCGCCAGCAGCTGTTGAAGGTTCCGGGGGTCACCAAGGTCAACCTGTATGGTGTGCAGGACGAGCGGATCTATGTCGAGTTCAGCCACGCCAAGCTGGCCACCTTGGGCATCCCACCCCAGGCTCTGTTCGAGTCGCTGCAGCGGCAGAACGCGGTCGTGCCGGCCGGCATGGTCGAGACCAGCGCCCAACGGATTCCTGTGCGCGTCACGGGAGCCCTCGATGGAGCAAGGGCCGTGGCCGAAACCCCGATCGAGGCTGGCGGCCGTGTGTTCCGTCTCGGCGATATCGCGACTGTCACCCGTGGCTTCGAGGATCCTTCCGACTCCCTGGTCCGTCAGCGTGGCCAGCCGGCGCTTGGCCTTGGGGTCGTCATGGCCAAGGGAGCGAACATCCTGGCTTTTGGCCGGGAGGTGAATGCGGCGGCGGATGCCTTCATGCAGGCGGTGCCGCAGGGCATCGACCTCGAGCAGGTTGCCGACCAGCCGCAGGTGGTCGACCATGCCGTCCGGGAGTTCGAGCATTCGTTCCTGGAAGCGCTGGGTATCGTGCTCCTCGTTTCGTTCGTGTCGTTGGGCTGGCGCACTGGCATCGTCGTGGCGCTCTCTGTTCCGCTCGTGCTCGCCATGACATTTGCCATGATGAGCCTGCTCGGCCTTGACCTCAACCGCATTACCCTCGGTGCCCTGATCATCGCCCTCGGCCTGCTGGTGGATGACGCGATCATCGCGGTGGAGATGATGATCGTGAAGATCGAGCAGGGCTGGGATCGCACGCGAGCGGCGGCCTTTGCCTGGACCTCGACGGCATTTCCGATGCTCACCGGGACGCTGGTGACGGCGGCAGGCTTCCTTCCGATCGGCTTCGCCAATTCGGCGGTCGGTGAATATGCCGGCGGCATCTTCTGGGTCGTGGCGATTGCCCTTGTCGCCTCCTGGCTGGTGGCGGTGATCTTCACCCCCTATATCGGCGTCAAGCTCTTGCCGCGGGCACATTCCGGACCCGCGCCTGCGAACCCGCATGAGATTTACGAGACCCGCCTCTATCGCGGCCTGCGCCGGATCGTGCAGGCCTGCGTCAACCGGCGCGGCCTCACGGTGCTCGCCACGATCGGCATCTTCGTGGCTGCCATCGTGGCGTTCGGCCGGGTCCAGCAGCAGTTCTTCCCGCTGTCCGAGCGGCCGGAGCTGTTCTTCCAGATGCGCCTGCCCGAAGGAACGGCCCTTGGCGTCACCACCGAGACGGCCCGGCAGGCGGAAGCGATCCTCCGCGATGATCCCGATATCGCCACCCATACGACCTATGTCGGTCAGGGCTCCCCGCGGTTCTGGCTCGGTCTCAACCCGCAACTCCCCAACGAGGCCTTCGCGGAGATCGTGATTGTCGCCCGGGACGTGCCGGCGCGCGAGCGCATCAAGGCACGGATCGAAGGGGCGGTGGCGCAGGGCGCCCTTGCGGCAGCGCGGGTGCGGGTTGACCGCTTTAACTTCGGGCCGCCGGTCGGCTTCCCGGTTCAGTTCCGCGTCGTTGGCCCGGACGCGATGACGGTGCGCCAGATTGCGTCCGAGGTTCGCGACGTCATGCGAGCCAACCCCAACGTGGTCGATCCGCATCTTGAGTGGAACGAGTTGACACCATTCGTGCGGCTTGTGGTGGATCAGGAGCGTGCCCGTGCCCTTGGGCTCGATCCGCAGACGGTGTCGCAGTCCCTGCAAACGCTCCTGTCCGGCCTCCCCATCACCACTGTCCGCGACGGCACCGAGCGGGTCGAGGTCGTCGCCCGGGCCGCACAGCAGGAGCGCCTGGATCTCGGGCGTCTCGGCGACCTCACCGTGGTGTCCCGCAATGGACTGGCGGTGCCGCTGGCTCAGGTCGGGCGCATTGAATACGCCCATGAGGAGCCAATTCTCTGGCGGCGCAACCGCGACCTGTCGATCACGGTCCGCGCTGATGTAATCGACGGCGTCCAGCCACCGGACGTGACGAACCAGATCTGGCCGACCCTGGCGGGGATCCGTGACCGGCTCGAGCCCGGCTATCGCCTCGAGATCGGCGGTGCGGTGGAGGAATCCGCGAAAGGCAACGCCTCCATCTATGCGCTGTTCCCGCTGATGATTGGTGTGATGCTGACGCTGCTGATGGTGCAGCTGCAGAGTTTCTCGCGCCTGCTCCTGGTCTTCCTGACCGCACCGCTTGGTCTGATCGGCGCGTCCCTCGCGCTGAACCTGGCCAACCGGCCGTTCGGCTTCGTGGCGCTGCTCGGCCTGATTGCTCTTGCCGGCATGATCATGCGCAACACCGTGATCCTGGTCGACCAGATCGAGGCCGATGTGGCGCAGGGCGCAAGCCGGCGCGAGGCCATCGTGGAAGCAACGGTGCGACGGGCGCGTCCGGTGGTGCTCACCGGGCTGGCGGCGATCCTGGCGATGATCCCGCTCTCCTCGTCGGCGTTCTGGGGCCCCATGGCCTTTACCATCATGGGAGGTCTGTTCGTCGCCACCTTCCTGACCCTGCTGTTCCTGCCGGCGCTCTACGCGCTGTGGTTCCGCAAGCACCTCGACGAGCGCGGCTCCGAAGCCGTGGTGGCAGAGGGGCCAAGTCCAGGCCAGGCAGGAGAGATGGAGCGGCAGCCTGCGCTGTCGGTGGCGGCAGAGTAAGCCGCTGCCGGGGCGCTATCCTCGTGCGCGCTCAGCTGAGCCGACGCCACCCATTCGTTGACGAATGATGAATTTTATCATACGTTTAGCTCATGGATGCTGACGCTGCCCTCGCCTCGGCTGAGCCGGACACCCGCGGCCGTATCGTCGCAACGGCCGAGCGGCTGTTCCGGCAGATCGGCTATCAGAAAACCACCGTGGCCGATATCGCCAAGGCGCTCCGGATGAGCCCGGCCAACGTGTACCGCTTTTTCGACTCCAAGAAGGCGATCAACGAGGTGGTCGCCGAGCGCCTGATGCGCGAGGTCGAGGGTGCCCTCGAGGCCATCGCGTGCCAGAAGGCTCCGGCCGCGGTCCGGCTGCGGGACATGATCGCGACCATGCACCGGATGAATGCGGCGCTGTATACCGACGAGTTGCGCATGCACGAAATGGTGGAGCGGGCGCTGAGCGAGAGCTGGCAGGTTGTCCACGGCCACCTTGAGCGCAAGAATGCGATCTTCCAGCGTGTGGTGGGAGACGGAATCGAGACTGGCGAGTTCGCGTCGACCGATCCTGTGATTGCGTCGCGCTGTGTTCAGGTTGCCCTGATCCGCTTCTGCCATCCCGCGCTGCTCGTGCAGTGCGCCCAAGAGCCCGGTCCATCTCTGGACCAGATGACGGAGTTCATACTGGCCGGGCTGGGCTGGCGCGCGGAGCTGCCAGCAAAAAAGCGGACCGAACCACGACAGTCAAAAGCAAACTCGCGAGCAGTGTAGGTGGAGGACTTGGCCGGCAGACAAGGGGCAATCCTGAGCAGGCACTTGGGTGGCGAACGCCCGTTCCAGGATCGCCAATAGGATTCTGCCGATCGTGTCTCGCTCCTGATGAGGAGCTTCCGACGCCTTCATCGTCCCTCTCTACGGCACCGGGCTCGGATTATCAGGCCTCGATCCGCTATAGCCTGTTATGCGATCCCATATGACGTCAAGAAAAATCGAGCAAAGCACACGGAGTTCGTCTCGATAGGTCCTGCTCTACGCCTTCGCTGTTGAGGATGCATCCCCTGGATCGGACCCAGAGATCCGCCAAGCCGGAGAAACTCAGGACCGCTCCTGGGGCGTTCCGAAGGAGGGTAGCATCCTGGTCTCGACCTGAGACCGGCCACCTGTCGAGAAAGCGGCCCAGCACAACGTCTGAGCCGCGGGGTATCGCGCTCAGCCAAATCCGGCCCAGCTGAGCGAGACCGGACGGCTGATTGATGAGGGGCGAGTGCGTGTTGTGGTCGATAGAGCATTCGCACTGATTGAGACAGGGGCAGCCCAGGACTACCTCGAGCAAGAAAACGTGCGCGGAAAGATCGTCCTGCGAGTTACTGACGGGACCTGATGAGAACCCTGAGGGTTGAAGCTAAAAGGTTCAGCCAGCCGCGAACTCGATTGGAGCAAGCCTCCCATGCCTGACCTCTCCCGTGCCCGTGACCGCATGGTCGATGTCCAGATCGCAAAGCGCGGGGTGCGGGATTCTCACGTTCTGGATGCGATGCGCCAGGTGCCACGCGAAACCTTCGTCGAGCCAGGCTTCGAGGAATTCGCCTATGAGGACGGGCCCCTGCCGATTGGCGAGGGCCAGACGATCTCCCAGCCCTATGTCGTCGCCCTGATGATCGAAGCCGCCGAGGTGAGGCCGGGCGATCGCGTGCTCGAAGTGGGCGCAGGATCAGGTTATGCCGCCGCGGTCATGAGCCGGATTGCGGAGCGGGTCTATGCCATTGAACGCCATCCGTCCCTCGGCGCGTCGGCTCAGGAGCGGTTCAGCGAACGGGACCTTCGGGACCTTATGGAACGTAGACTCGAATGGGAGAACTAATCCGGGAAGGTCCGGAGCGGGTCGAGCCTGTGTCAAAACGCGGACGGGCCGCTCCGTGAAGCAATTTAATTTCTTGCAAGCCCCGATAGACCGGGAAATCCCCGGTACAGAAGCCCGAACTTGTACAAATCGTTCGGCAAGGCGGAGCTTGCTCGAGTTTTGACACACCCTCGGTCAACTTGGGAAGTTTAGACATGCCCCCTGAAGGTCTGTTCACCGCGGGAGAACAGACCTTCCGGCCTGATCACAGGCCCCTGATTTAGACTCCTTCCGCAAAGAAGCATCAAAACAGCTTCTTCCGGCGCTCGATGACGATCGGAAGACCACTCGGAGCGTGACCTACGACCTCATGCGTCACCCCAGACGGTAGTTTGCCCTCCTTGTCCGCCCGACTCGCCTCGCCGCGGTCGACCAAACCGCGCACAAACGACTCCTTCTCGGGAGTATCCGGAACGATAGCATCCTTGGGGATTGGCTTATGGTTCATGGCGCGGCCTTTCTCGTGGCTGGCGGGTGGATCCATATGAGCTCCGTTGTCCTGTGTCTCTCAGGCTCGACACAGACCACAATCACACAATCGGCGTTCGAGCCGGAGCATCCGACCAAGATCAACCAGCCTATGGGTTTTCAGCCCAAGAACAGGATCCATGCGGGTCTCGTCCACCCCAGCCCCATCACAGTCGACTTTGCCTCTCAGAAAGAGATCCTCCACAAAGCCTCGGGCCGTGGTTTCCGAGGCTGACGGCTCAATCGACCCAAAGGCGTTCGCCGCCGCTTTGGCCGGGAAATGCCTTGGCTGAGAGGGGGTCTCGACGACCAGCGGGCGATCCCCCAAGCCGTAGGCGTTGCCCGCGAGAGCAAGCTGCCCGAGAGCCTCGGATGGAGCACCGAGACCGGAGGCCCCGCCTGACGGGAACAGCGCGGCTCGGAACGGCTCGACGGCAGCCGCCGAGGAGAGGGACAGGATATGCCGGCGGATGAAGGCCGCTTTCAAGACCCGCGGGTAGCCCGGATCGGCCGCCGTGCTCGCTTGGATCATGCCGGCCGCAACTTGGGCATAGAAGTTCGACACCACTGGAGCCTGCTGGATACCGGCCAGCAGAATGTCGCCCATGTGCTGGCTGACAACTTCCAGATCTTGCTCGGAGGGCGGGACTTGTTGTCCTGCGGCCACGACCAGCATACCCGCGAGCGCGTCCAGAAAGGCGCCTGTGAACACCCGGGAGAACGAGTGCGGCTCCGAACTCAACTGCGCCGCTGGCGCACTGGAGGGGAGCTGGAGCGGATCCTGATACGTGAACGAATTCGCGGCATTCCGGAGGCTATCCCGGCTTACGGCATCTGGATGGGTCTCACGGATCGCGGCCCCGAGCTGCTCGGCTAGCCGGGACAGGCGCGAGTTGCGGTTGATGCGACCGCTCGTTGCGCTCAGAACCAACTGCCGCATCATGGGCAGTTGCAGCGCCGCCAGCATCGCGCTCATGTCACCGAAGGTCTCGTGGAACGCGGCGGCCTCATGACTGGCCACATTCCACAGCTGCGGCTTCAGGCCATCCAGAACCGCATGTCCCATCTCATGGCACAGAATGTCCGGGCTCTCGCCGGAATACACCGTTCCCGTCGAGGCCTGGTCGTGGAAAAAGGTCAGCGCCTGGCGATCATAGTAGGCATTGAGATCGACGCCCTCGTCGAGCAGGACGTTCAGGATTGATCCTGTCTGCCACTTCAGAGACGGCAGGCGGGCGGTCCAGAAGTCGGCGCCGCGGCGCAAGGCTTCGGCAGCGGTCCAATACCGGAATTCGGCCGTGCCGACCTCGTACAGACCGGGGCGAATGGCCGGACCGCCAAAGCGGTATTTGAGCTTTCCGGCTGTTAGGCTCGGCACCGGCCGCTGAATGATCGTCCCCTCGAGAGGATCATCCTCCCAGGCATTGACGCTGCCACGGGGTGTGACTCTGCGCCGCGACGAGTCCGCTGTCGGCGTTGTGCCGGTCCGAGCGGCTCGTTTCGAGCCAGTTTTAGATCGTGAGGCGTCTGCCTCCGCCAGAGCTCGACTTGATCGCTGACGTGTGTTGTGGGCCAATTTTGCCTCCCATCAATACGCGGAAGAGCGAAACGGCCTCCGCTGGTATACCCCCTTGTCGCTGAGCATTTTGGTGTGAGACCCCAGCTTTCGGAGCCGTCATGGACATCTTAGCGTGAGATACTTGGAGTTCGGAATCTCTGGCTAACTGTCCATGTCAGACCGGTTAGGGAACACCCCTCCCCTACGCCTTGCGGTTAGCTGAAAAGCATTTGCGGCTAACGCAGCGCGTTTGCGATCGGAACTCGCGTCCACTCTGAGCCCACGCAACGTTTGCGCACCGGAATCTCAAATTTAATACTCAGTGCTAACCAAAAAACTCACGCTAGGTGCCCAAAGCCACCGAGAATCTTACGTTTGCTGTACCAGGGATCGCCTCTCCGATGAGGTGATCTCAGTTGCCGAAATCGAAGGCCTTGGCCAAACTTTCCACTGCGCCGTAGCGTGCACTTGGCAGCGGAGCAAGCTGATGCCGCTCCCCGATCAGCCTCAGGATCGACGTTGTGTCATATTGCGTGTGGTCGATCGTTCCTTTGCGGGCGAAGGGGGAGACTATGATGGTCGGCACACGGGAGCCTGGCCCGAAGAAATCCGCCCGTCCACCGGCAATCGACGGCTGCGGCGGTGAGACATGATCGAAGAACCCGCCGAACTCGTCATAGGTGATGATGACGGCAAACGAGTCCTTCATCGGGCTGTCCTCCATCAGGCCAACGATGCGGCCAACCTCCTCATCCGCCGCAACAAGGTTGGCATACCCTGGATGCTGATTCAGCACGCCGATCGGCTTGTAGAGGACAACTGGCGGCAAGGTTCCTGTCTTGATGTCCGCCTCGAGCTGTGACGCGTCCTTCAGGTGTCTCTCCCGCTCGCGCCGACCGGTCTCGTTCGTGGGATCAAAGCGGGCGAAGTACGCAAAGGGCTGATGGTGCCACTGGAAGGCAAGATCGGTGAGCTGCTTCTCCTCGTCTGCCGTTCTACTCTTGATCGCAAGATTCCAGCCGCCCGAATACCAAGCCCAATCGACCCCTTTCTCGCTCAGCCGGTCCCCAATGGTCACGGACGTCTGCGGCGGCAGGAGGTCGCCGCCCTGTCTGCCGTTGTTGAGGAAGATCGACTGTGTGGTGTTGACCGCGTAGTCGCCGTCACCCGCCGCAGTCACCCGGCGCTCCCGGACGACGATGCCCTTCTCGTCGATTTCCGACCGCAACTCCTTCGGGGGATCGGGCCAGACGGGAGTGCAGGCGCAGACAAGCCAGATATGGTTGAAGAACGAGCCGCCCAAGGCGCCTTGGAAGAAGTTGTCGAGCAGAGTGTAGCGTACGGCAAGCCGCCAGAGGTTGCTGTCCTTGAGCGCGGCCGCACTGTAGTGACCCATGGTGAGGCCCTTGGCATCCGAGAACTGGGCGAACCAGTCGTTCCTGCCGCCGTGGATCTGGGAGCGGTGGGTGTAGAAGGCGTGGATGAGATCGCGGGTGAACGTGGCCGTGGTCACGCCGGGCCGGATGCCATCAATGACGAAGGGCTGGTTCGGCAAGTCCCCGAGGCTGGTGACGTCTCTCAGCTCGGGTGGGTTCTTCGTGATGTCGAAAGGCTTATCGGTCACGGGCAGCGTGGCGAACGGGGTGCCGTCCCGATTGTGCTGGATGACTGCGTCTCCGGCGGTGGCAATGCCGTTTGCTCCCGGGAACTCGCCAAACATGTTATCGAAGCTGCGATTCTCGAGATAGAGGACCAGGATGTGCGAAAGCTTCTCAAGCCCCTGCGCGGACTGGGCCAGGGCCGGGGGTGCCATGGTGGAGCAGGCATAGGCAGCCGTGGCAAGAAGAGATAGCCGGTTCATCATGGCCGCATCTCCCTGATCTCCTCGTGGAGACGAGATCTGAGCAATTTACGCCCACTTGCGGTGCTGCGCCACCTGTCTGCCTCGTCAGGGCTATACGGCGGTCGCACTGACGCGTCAAAGACAGGATCAAGCGAGGCCAGCCCTGCGCGTAACGTCGTTGCCCCACACTTTCTCATGCTCCCTCCTTCGACGACTGGCGAGCTGCCCAGTGGGCGTAGCATACTATGTCGGACATCTACTTTTGCGTGAGGACATCATTGTCGCCTAAGCGGGTATCATACCCCTGCAGAGGCAGGCGGCGTTCTGCTCGACCTACAAGCGAGGTGTTGGAGCAACGACGCCGAGCGTCACATTATCGAGACGAACTGAAATCAATCTCAGGATGTAATCGGACTAACCGGAGTCCAGGCCGAGCGGTAGCATAGCAGTGACAGGAGGATTAGGTGGCAGAGTCGAGCAAGCGATTCCGCGATCTGGTGCAAAGCAGTCGGGATGAGCGCACGCGAGTAAGAGCGCTTGTCGCCGCCAACCGCTGGAAGGATGCGGAGCCGAACCGCGACAGATTTAGCCGTTTCTTTGCTCGTGCGGCCTCTAAGGTCGCTCCGCGCGGACGCGAGTCGCTACAGGGCGACACAATCGACTTTCAGCCCGCTTGGTTTCTCGGCGAGGGGGCGATAAGGCGCCGCGCGGTCGCCTACGTCGAGGTCAACAGCGCGGGAAAGTCGTCCGTCGGCACAGGCTTCATGATTAGCCCGCAGCTCTTCCTGACGAATCAGCACGTTGTCGAGAGCGAAGTCTCGGCGCGCGGCGCGCAGATTAGCTTCAATCGGGAGACGGGCGAAGACGGACGGTTGGAGCCGATAACGACGTTCTTGCTTGATCCGGATCGATTTGCATTGTTCTCGCAAGAGGAGGAACTCGACTATGCCATTGTGGCCGTCGGTTCCCGGATTGCCGGAACGGGCGCTGTTGCAGACTTCGGTTATTGCCCCCTGCTCGACCGCGCCAATAAGCATGTGATCGGAATGACCGTCAACATCGTCCAGCATCCGAATGGTATGCCGAAGGTCATCACTGTTCGTAACAACATTCTCCAGTTCCGCACCGAGCGAACCCTGCTCTACCAGACTGATACGGATCATGGCTCATCTGGTGCTCCGGTGTTCAACGACGATTGGGATATCGTGGCGCTTCACCACTACGGCGAGCCATTCCTCGAGTCCAAAGATGAGGGTGGACAGCCCATCCCAACCAACATCAATGAGGGCGTGCGCATCAGCGCAATTTACAAAGATCTCGACAGGACGCTTGAAACCCTCCCCGCCGCAACCCAGCCGCTGCTGCGCGAGGCTTTGGCTTACGACAAGCTGGCGGACGCCAATGTTGCCGGGCGGCATCTGTCGCCTCCGCATGCCGGTATCGTAAGTAGCGCGGAGAGCGCCCCGCGTTCTATGGAGGAGCCTTCTATGTCACAGTCCTCAGACGACCAACAGTTTCGCGTGATGATCCCACTGGAGATCACAATCCGAGTGGGATCAGCCGCAGCGCCGGAGGCCCAAGTCGCAGCGCCCCAGCTACTGAAAACGCTCAAACGCAGCGCGGAGAAACTGCAGGTCGATACAGATTACACGAACCGTTCGGGTTACGATCCAGATTTCATCCCTGGCGTCCACATCCCTCTTCCTGAGCCAAACCCGAAACTTGCTAAGCAGGTCGCTTCGCTGCGCGCCGGCGAAGCGAACGCGGCAGGCGGTGAGCTCGAGTATGAGCATTTCAGCATCAAGATGAACAAGTCCAAGAGAATAGCCCTGTTCACTGCCACAAACATCGATGGAGAAACCTACCTCGTCGTGGATCGCAAGACGGGGGAAGTCACCGGTGGCGCTGAAGGAGAGACCTGGTTCAGCGATCCGCGAGTTAGCTCAAGCTTCTTTTTAGACCAAAGCTTCTATTCCGCATGGTCCCACCTTTTCGATCGTGGCCATCTCACGCGACGAACCGATCCGACCTGGGGTGATGATGACACCGCCAAGCGCGCCAATGCTGATACCTTCCATTTCACAAACTGCTCGCCGCAGCACTTCCGGTTCAATCAGACTGCCAAGTTCTGGCAGGGTGTCGAACGCTACGTGCTCGAGAATGGGGTGCTAGCAGCCGGGACAGGTAAGCACCTCTCAGTGTTTCAGGGACCGATCTTCAACGATGCCGTAGATCGCTGGGCTGACGACGTGCAGATTCCTTCCTCCTTTTTTAAGGTAATCGTCTGGAAGGGTGAGGCGGGGCTGAGATCAGTGGGACTTGTTGTTGACCAACTTCCACTTCTCGACGAGGAGCGCAAGAACTTGGGGGCGCCCCAAGACCTTCCTTCTATCGATGTCAGGCACTGGCGCGTGGCCATCGAGACGATTGAGAAGCGCACCGGGCTCTCCTTTGGGCCCGATGTGTTAGGAGCAGACACAATATCAAAAGGGACGCAGCCTCGGGTCGGCGAGGCGCAGGTCGAGGTTAGATCGTTAGCAGACATCCCCTTGATTTAGCTGCTAGGCGCACTGGCATCACCTCTAGCAAGGTGAGCGTCAGCGTGCCCGGCGAGGCTCAACATCCTGTATGCTGCCGACATGAAAAACGGCAGTTGCGGACTTTTTCAACACTATCTGCCAGGAGCTGACCTCCGTGCCCCTCGGGTGCACCGATGTTTACCGCGCCTTTTGTGAAATTATGGGCTAGGCTGAAGCACCTGGTGCTCTGCGGAGAGACCGGGCCGGGAGGCGCCCATGGACGTCGTGGCCTGGCTGCACGGTCTCAGCTTGGGGCATTATGAGGCGGTTTGATCCTGGGCCTCATAGGGGCGGATCGTGAGGGGCCTGTTTGATGCCGATGCAAACACCTGATCTGAAATCATCGCTATCCTGTCTCCCGAAGCGTCAGCACTGCCGCCTCAGGACCTTTCCTTGAGCAAGGATCACTTCGGTGCACCCCTTTTCGAGCCCACAGACATACGAGGCGTCGCAAGATCTTCTCTCACACAATACCCCAGGCGTGGGAGCGGGAGCGGCCAGTGAGGTTGTGCGGGAGTGCTCCACCGGGCATCGTCAGGTTGCCGCGACAGTGACTGGACCTGAGCGTAAGCGAGAGTATGAGCCCGACCGGTCGTTCACGAAGTCGGCGACCACGGATGCAAAGCGCTCCGGCTCCTCCCAGTGCGGCGCATGGCCCGCGCCCTCAAAGATCAAAAAGCGGACATTCGGAATTGAGCGGAGGAGGATTTCCTGCTCAGCCCGAAGGGCCATGTCGTCCCGCTCGCCCCAGACTATCAGGGTCGGTGCCGTGATGCGGGTCAGATCCGGAGTAAGGTCCGCCTCAAGCAGGCCAGCCCACGCCGCCTTCCAGACCCGCGCCGGCACCTTCAGGCTCGGCCACGATCCGATCCAGTGTTGCCTCCGGCAGTTGCCGGGCCAGGGTGCTTTCCTGGAACTCACGGACGAAAGCAGGGTCCAGCGGATCAGCGATAGACGCCAGCGTGGCTTCTCCAAATTCGATGCACGCCGGATTTCGCCGCAGGGCTGCGAAGGCGCCCACCAGGACAAGCCCGAAGACGCGTTTGGGGTGATCGATGGCAAACCGCTGGGCAACCGCGGCCCCCATGGAGTGCCCGACCAGGACGACCCGCTCCAGGCCAACCTCATTCAGAAAACGTTCCAGGTCGGCTGCGAAGTCGGCCACACGGTAGCTGTCGGGGGCACTCGCATCGCCGTGTCCGCGCTGAGTGGGAGCAAGGACGCGAAGGCTTCCAGGCAGGTGGGCCATGACAGGCTCAAACGAGAGGCTTGAATCCGTGATCCCATGCAGGAGGACCAGGGGTGGAGCATCGCGCGGGCCTTGATCGAGGTAGGGCAACAGCAAGCCGCTTGGCAGGCTGGCCGTCTTGCGGGCTGGGGAGAGCATCGGAATCCTCATGATGCGATAGCAATCTGAATCCAGCATGCCTCCGAGACATGACCGACGCGGTGCGGCATCTCACCCGCCGACCAGGTAACGCCATGAGGTGTGGAGGCCGTACGGTGCGGATCGGACGGGAGGTGGCGTGTACCTTTGGGAGAGCCGCGAGGCCGCTGAGGCCACGTACTCTGAGACTTGGCGGCAGCGGATTGCGGAGCGCTTCGGTGCGCCTCCACAGATCGAGTACTTCGATACACCCCTGATCATTGACAACGCCGGATCGGCCAGGTGACCACAACACCTACAGGATCTGAACCTGTACTGGCGGCCCGGAGACTTCGAGACTGTCTAGTTTCCCGGGTAGGAGTTGAAGGCTAGCACAGTCGAGGTGTTGCACCACTATCGAGATGTCCCACGAGGCCACCGGTCCAGCCCCTCAGGCCTGCTCTCTCCTGAAGTAGATTGGGTCAAGCGCATAATGCTTGGCTTGGTCGTTGGCTTGGTCGACAGCGTCATCCAAGGTAAGGAATGGTCCACTCACGGCGATGGCTGTCCCATCGATTGACACCGTCACAGTGTACTCCATCCCGCGCCCGGGCCGCACCACCTCTGTCAGGACAATGTTGTTGTCCTGATCCATCGGCTGTTGGTTGGAGGTCAGGACATGGAGGTCAGGCATCTCGGAGCCTCTGAATGTTCGAACCCACGTTAGCTGATGATCTATGGAGGATATGGCCGCCCGATGGCTGACATACCCGATCGATGTCGCTTCCTTGGAGAACGTCGGCTTGTCGCCCACTGAGCAGAGCCTGCGGTGGGTTCGGTCACAAACCAGGCAGGGCAGGATAGCATAATGGCCCGCATCCCGGATCGAAGCTCGCCTTCGAAGATATCCGCCGGTGCGAACCGACAGCCCCGCGCTACCTCGACGAGCCCCTTTGCCGTCCTGCGGATCGGCGCTAACCTGCCCGGCTGTGGTTCCGGTGAGCGGAGCGATGGATGGAACCGGACCCCAAGCGGATCGAACGCAGGCTGGCGGCCATCTTGGCCGCTGACGTGGCGGGCTATTCCCGACTCATGAGCCAGGATGAGGCCGGCACGTTGCAGGCCCTGACCGCTCATCGCGAAGTCATGGACTGGCTCATCGCTGATCACGGTGGGCGGATCGCCAACACCGCGGGCGACAGTGTCCTGGCCGAGTTCGCAAGCGCTGTCGATGCAGTCCGCTGCGCCGCCAAGGTGCAGGAGGCCCTCGCAGCCTTGAACCAGAATAGTCCTGAGGAGAGGTGCCTCCAGTTCCGGATCGGGGTGCATGTCGGTGACGTGATGGTGCGCGGGGGCGACCTGCTGGGCGATGGGGTCAATATCGCCGCACGGCTGGAAGGCATTGCCGATCCAGGCGGCATCTGCATCTCGGATGCCGCCTATGGCTCTGTGCGAAAGGCCCTGCCCCTTACATTTACGGATCTCGGGCCGCAGAATCTGAAGAACATCGACGAGCCCGTTCGAGCCTATGCCCTGAGCCCCGGTTCATCCGTCTCGGCTGGGGCAGCATACGCCGCATCGCTCCCCTTGCCCAAGAAACCCTCGATTGCGGTGCTCCCGTTCAGCAACATGAGCGGCGACCCCGAACAGGAGTACTTCGCCGACGGCATCGTGGAGGACATCATCACGGCCCTGAGCCGGGTCAGGTGGCTCTTCGTCATCGCCCGGAACTCGTCCTTCACCTACAAAAATAAGTCCGTCGATGCGGGCCAGATCGGCCGTGACCTCGGCGTCCGTTATCTCCTGGAAGGATCGATCCGCAAGGCCGGTCAGCGTGTCCGGATCTCGGGACAACTCCTCGAGGCCGCCACGGGCGCCCACCTGTGGGCGGACCGCTTCGATGGCGAGATCTCGGAGATCTTCGAACTCCAGGATCGCATCACCACAAGTGTCGTGATCGCGGTCGAGCCGAGCCTGCGGTTGGCGGAGATCGAACGGGCCCAGTGCAAGCCGACCGACAATCTCGATGCGTATGATTTGTATCTCCGGGCGCTCCCGGCCATTAACGTCTACACACGCGCGGGCTTCGAGGAGGCCGAAGGACTGTTGCGCAGAGCGGTCGCTCTCGACCCGACCTATGCGGACGCGCTTGCGGCCCTTGCGGAATGTCTCGTCCGGATGACAGTCAACGGATGGGCCGCGGACAAACAGGCCAGCACCACCGAAGCCTGCGCGTTGGCGGGACGCGCGGTCGCGGCCGACCCTGAGAACGCGGCGGTTCTGGCAATCGCGGCCTGGGCCTATTCAACCCTGGGCGTCCGCTTCGAACAATCGCTCGACCTGGCCAACCGGGCGCTCGTCCTTCACCCGAACTCGGTGCATGTGCGCTCGTTCTGCGGGTGGGTGTTCCACTACATGGGGGACAGTCTGCGGGCCATTGAGCAGTTCGAGGCGGCGCGGCGGTTGAGCCCTGTCGACCCGAAAAGCTATTTCCCGATGCTCGGTCTGGCGGCGGCGCACTTCTTTGCAGGCCATTTCGAAGAGACGGTGAGCTTGACCGGCCGGGTCCTGGTCGAGGTTCCGACGCACAATGTCGCGCGCCGCTACCGAGCCGCAGCGCTCGCTCATCTGGGCCGCATCGATGAGGCGAAGGCAGTTGTCGCCGAGCTTCTGAAAGCACAACCCACCTCCAGCCTTCGAACATCCCGAAGCACCAGTTTCCACGACCCCCGCATGGCTGACCTCTACCTCACAGGACTGGAAAAAGCCGGCCTGCCCGAGTGACGGCGCATCCCACCCCGGCCGTGCGCCTGACGCACGCACTGTGGATCCATCGATCTCGAACCGGGTGAATGCTCCTGAGAGTGTCCGGTTTCGGCCTTTGCAGAGAAGACGGAGGAGTTGGTGAAGTTCACGCTCCTGACGCGGGACCGTTCCGACTACCTGACGGACCGCTACAGCGAGCGCAAGGAGGCGGCCGAGAAGGAAGCCAGGCACCTTGCCGCAGAATCCATGAGCCACGAGGTCAAGGCGGCCGAGTAGGCAATGACGCGATAACATGGGCCGCCCACTTGCACGCCCCATGGGGATGCCTCGTGAAATGCCGATCGAAGCTTGCCGATGCTCAAAACCCCGCTAGGGAGAGATGTGAGCTTAATGCGAGTTGTTGCCGCTGTGTCACAGACCTGTGGGTAGATGTGTCCGGCTCACCGAAGGGGAACAGCTCATGCGTAAGCTCATTCAGAAGGCACCGCTGCGCCACCTGCGCGAGCAAGGAGAGCCGACAGGCGCTCTCCTGATCACATTTCGTGATGGCCAGCCGCAGATGACCGGTCTCATCGACGAGGCTGACGAGACCGCTGAAGCGATCATCACCGCCATCATGAACGCCGTCAGTGAACCAGACGCCGCTGACGAGAATGATGACCCTATCGGCCCCTGCGCGGGACAAGCGTGATGGACCCTCGTTCAGATTAACCGATCGAGGAAGGATCTTCAGAATCGCCAGAATGGCTCGAGACCTGCGAGTTCCCGGTACTGCCCTTTTGCATTGGCCAGCAGGCCGTCGACGCGGGACATCTGCTCCTGATGGATTGCCTCAGCAGTGGATGATGGCTCCATGTGTGAGCCCACAGCAATGTCGTTGAGTTCCCCCAGTGTCTCCTGGAGCGCCTCAAGCGTGCTCAAGGCAGCCCGCTTCCTCTTCTTCGCGCCACCACCTTTGAACAGGCTCTCGAAAAACTCGATTGCATAGCGAAGCTTCTTGATCTCGATCCGCACCTGATGGCGCTCCTCTGGATCGAGCTCCACCAGGTTCCTGCCCTGTTTGATAATCTTTTTCCAGCGCCGGCCGAGCTCCTCTTCGGCCAGAGCTGCTACGGGTTGGTCACGCCGCTTGCGAGCGGGCTTGCTCTCATCCCGAAGCCAGTTCCCCGCCTCAATCCAGGCAGCCGTCCCCAGAACACCGGTGTTGAAGCGCGGTGAGGCGATGGTCTTCTGAACCATCTGGTAGGCTTCGTCACGCCGCTTCCGGTACTCGGCCAGAAGGTTCTGGTAGCCCTCGTCCCTGCTGTGTTCATTTTGGGCGGGTTCAAGGACCTTAGTGATGTAGACGTCCAGATCTCGTGCCTCTCCCAGCACATTGGCCATCCACTTGAGCTCGGCCCTGATCGGGTCCCGTTGCTCGTCCTCGACAACGGCCTTGAACAGGGTGATAGCAGCCCGGAGCCGCCGCAGGGCAACCCGCATCTGGTGGACGGCATCAGCCTCCGGCGCGCGCCGGACGATCGTCTCATTGGCCATCAGATGCTGAAGACAGGAGGCGCCGATGCGCTGAAAGGCTTCTGCGCCTGTCATCTTGCGCTTGAGCACGACCGGAGGAGCTTTGACACGGGTGGGCTGCTCGCCAGTGACGGTCTCGAAGCCGCGCTCAGCCTTGGTCTTGAAGCTCAGGCGCAAGGGGGTTGCTGTCGAGAGGGCCAGGGCAAGCTGAAACAGATCGGCCGGTATGCCGTCCTTGAGCTCGAGTTCAACTTCTCCGAAGGAAACCGTCTGCTCCTTTCCCTCAACCTTGCTGTCATCCGCAGCAAGCTCAATGATGGAGTTCTCGAACGGCACTGTGTGGATGGTCCGCTCCGTCGTCACGCGGAAGACGGGCTGGATCGAGCCACTATGCTCAAGGAGCGGCTTGAGGCCGGTTTGCTCCGCAAGGGTATAGTCAGGGTTGTCGCTGTCGACCTCGTGTTCCCACTCGTCCCGAGCCAAGGCAATGCCGTCAGGTGAACGGGCGGCCTTGATCGTTTGGATGCGCTGGTCGCCGTTGCGTCTGACCCGGAGCGAGATCCCCGCCTGCTGTAGGGCGTGATCCGGGGTATCGAAGTAGGTCGCCTTGAGGGTCTGCGTTGTTGAACCGTCCGATTGTTCACTGAGGAGCGGATGGGCCAGCACCTTCTCAAGCTCAGAAGGCGCAACCTCCAGCTTGAGCTCGACTTCCTGGGGAGGGTTGGGCTTAGCTGGCATGGAGCGTCTCAGGTTCAATTCTTAAATTCGGAACGTCAGCCCGCTAGAGCGGTTCCACCACGAGCGGGACTTCGACAAAGCCGGTGAGCCATGTTCTTGCAGAGGATCATCCATCGCGTGTTCAAGCCGTACCAGCAGACCGTATGTTCGTTGCCGGTGGAGGTGGCTCGTCCCAAGCTATGCGATGAGCGAGGGTTGCGCTGGATGGGCCGGCGCCGAGCCTCCCGCACAGGGGACGAGCCATGCAGCAGAAGAGCAAAGTGTTTGTCGGTCTGGATACCTCCAAACTGAAGATCTCCGTCGC
>NZ_VOSK01000002.1 GCF_009296175.1 Microvirga tunisiensis
CGGGGATGCGCTGGCGGATCGAGAGCTGCTTTGAGGAGGCCAAGGGCGAGACCGGGCTGGACGAGTACGAGGTGCGCTCGTGGACGGGCTGGCACCGGCACATCACCTTATCCATGCTGGCGCATGCGTATCTGACCATCGTGCGCCAGCACGCCATCGGGGGGAGAGACGCCCGTCAGACGCGCCGCGGGGCTGTTGCCGCTCACCGTGCCGGAAGTGCGCCGTCTGCTCTGGCATCTGGTGTGGGAGCGGCCGCCTTCGGTTGAGGCCGTCGAGCACTGGTCGGTGTGGCGCCGGCGCCATCAGCAGCGGGCGCGCGAATGCCACTGGCGCAAACGCACCCGACGCCGACGCAAGGCCCGGCTGTAGTACTAGCTGTTTGGTAGCGGAACGTTGTTGGGATCAGGTGCGTTACGCCATTGAGGAGTATACTTGGCGCTTTGACGGCCTGCGACGCCGAGCTTCTCACCGCAGGAGGACGTGATGCACTCCCTTCATCCGCAAGCCCGCACCACCCCCGCTGTCCGCCAGGAGATCGCCCGCTCGAGAGAGCCCACCGGCGTGCTGGCCCAGCGCTTCAGCGTGAGCACCGAGACCATCCGCAAGTGGCGCAAGCGCGGAGCCCAGGACTGCCAGGACCATTCCAGCCGGCCGCACAAGCTGCCCTGGAAAGCCACGGACGAGGAGCGCGCCATCGTCTGCGTCCTGCGCCAGGCCACCGGCTTTCCGCTCGACGATCTGACCTTCATCGTCAGCCATTTCCTGCCGCATCTCAACCGCGATGCCGTCTACCGCATCCTCAAGGCCGAGGGTCTGGGACGATTGCCCCCGGCGCAGCAGCGCCAGCGCCGGAGCGGCACGTTCAAGGACTATGATCTCGGCTTCGTGCACATCGACATCAAGCACCTGCCCAAGCTGCAGACCGCCGACGGGGAGCGCCGCAAGCGCTATTTGTATGTGGCCATCGACCGCTGCTCGCGCTGGGTGCACCTGGCCGTCAAGGACGATGAGCTGGCCACCAGCGCGGTCGCCTTCCTGAAAGAGGCGGTGCGCGCCTTCCCCTTCAAGGTCACGCACGTCCTGACGGATCGAGGATCCTGCTTCACGGCGGATGCTTTCGAGGACGCCTGCCGCCAGCTGAAGCTGGAGCACCGCAAGACCAAGCCCTACACGCCGCAGACCAATGGTCTCGTGGAGCGCTTCAACGGGCGGGTGCAGCGCGAGGTGCTGGGCATCACCATCTACAGCCATCGGGACCTCGAGACGCTGCTCAAGGGCTTCAATCAGGCCTATAACAGAAGACGTCAACGCGTGCTCAAGGGGCGATCCCCGGATGAGGTTGTGCGAAGCCGCCTGGCTGCCGAGCCGAAGCTCGCCAACCGCCGCTACAAGCCACCCGATGCAGACGCGTTGCCGCCAGCCCTCCAGGTCATCGCTCATGCCAAGGAGGTCTCGCATCCAGACAGATAGTCGAGCTTTGACTTTTCATTTGTTTCAACGGCTTGCTATTGGAACGAAGCCCCGTTACAAACATGCCCGTTGTTCGCGGCTTCAAGCCCGCGGCCGAGGAGGATTTGGGCAGCGATGATCATCGGCTTCCCCAGCGCATGGACGAACGGACCCGCTCCCGCGGCCGATCGCGCGCGTCTTCTTGGCCTCCTTCTCCTTAGCTGCCCCTGAGGGTCGGCTGGGCGTTGCCGCCTGGGCTCTCAGGGGTTCTGGACCAGCAGGAACAACCTTGAGCGCTAAGGCTCGCTCCCTCCGAGAAGGACTAGAATAATGACCGCTTCCGTATCCGGCTCCGCCAAGGACCGCGTTCTAATCTTCGACACGACCCTGCGCGACGGCGAGCAATGCCCCGGCGCCACCATGACCCTGGAGGAGAAGCTCGAGGTTGCGGAACTGCTCGACACCATGGGCGTCGACATCATCGAGGCGGGCTTCCCGATTGCCTCCAACGGCGACTTCGAGGCCGTCTCACTCATCGCCAAGCAGGTGAAGCGGGCCACGGTCGCCGGTCTCGCGCGCGCCATCTCGGCTGATATTGCCCGCGCGGGTGAAGCCGTGCGCCACGCTGTGAGGCCCCGCATCCACACTTTCGTCTCCACGTCGCCGATCCATCTGGCGCACCAGATGCGCAAGTCGGAAGAGGAGGTTCTGGAGATCATCACCACCACGGTGACCCAGGCGCGCAACCTGGTCGAGGACATCGAGTGGTCGGCCATGGACGCCACCCGCACGCCCATCGACTATCTGTGCCGCTGTGTGGAAGCCGCCATCAAGGCTGGGGCCACCACCATCAACCTGCCCGATACGGTAGGCTATGCCACGCCCGATGAGTATCGCGCCATGTTCCGAGCCGTACGGGAGCGCGTGCCGAATGCCGATAAGGCGATCTTCTCGGCCCATTGCCACAACGATCTGGGTCTCGCGGTCGCCAACTCCCTGGCGGCATTGGAGGGCGGCGCCCGGCAGATCGAGTGCACTCTCAACGGCATCGGCGAGCGTGCGGGCAACGCGGCACTCGAAGAGGTCGTCATGGCGATCCGCACCCGTGGCGACGTGCTGCCCTACGAGACAGGGATCGAGGCGACCATGCTGACCCGAGCCTCGAAGCTGGCCTCTGCCGCTACGTCCTTCCCGGTGCAGTACAACAAGGCCATCGTGGGCCGGAACGCCTTCGCCCATGAGAGCGGCATCCATCAGGACGGCATGCTGAAAAACGCCCAGACCTACGAGATCATGACGCCCGAGAGCGTAGGCGTGTCCAAGACGTCCCTGGTCATGGGCAAGCATTCGGGCCGCGCAGCCTTCCGCAACAAGCTGGAGGAGTTGGGCTACAGCCTCTCCGACAACCAGTTCCAGGATGCGTTCGAGCGGTTCAAGGAGCTCGCGGACCGCAAGAAGCATGTCTATGACGAGGACATCGAGGCTCTGGTCGATCAGAACATCGCCATGGCCCACGACCGCATCAAGCTGGTCTCTCTCCATATTGTGGCCGGTACCCGCGGACCCCAGCGCGCCACCATGCGGCTTCAGGTCGACGATAGGGTCGTCATCGAGGAGCAGGAGGGCAACGGTCCGGTGGACGCCACCTTCAACGCCATCAAGGCGCTCGTGCCCCACGAGGCGGTTCTGGAACTATACCAGGTTCACGCGGTGACCGAGGGCACGGACGCTCAGGCCGAGGTCTCGGTCCGTCTCTCCGCCGACAACCGCAGCGTGACCTCCCGCGCGGCCGATCCGGACACCTTGGTTGCCTCCGCTCAGGCTTATCTGGGCGCTCTCAACAAGCTCATGAGCCGCGGCGCACGCCTGCACGCTCAGCACGCGGCGGAGTAACATCCCTACATCCTGGTGCATCCCTGGCTCACTTCAGGGATGCAGCGCTGGTAGCGATTCAGTGATCCTGAATTTCGATGTCAGCGGTGAGAATCAAAGCCAGGAAATGTTGCGAAGTAGCAAGGTCGCGGCTTGCTGACGGCTCAAACCTGTCTGAGAAATTACCGAAAGCAGCCTAGCCGTTTGACATGGCCGATCCGGCTTGGCTCGTTTTAGGATCGATCTTCCTGAAGAGATTGGTGGGTGTGCAAGGATTCGAACCTTGGACCCGCTGATTAAGAGTCAGCTGCTCTACCAACTGAGCTACACACCCGTCGCCGAAGCGAGTTCAGCGGCGCGATGTCCGCTGAAGAGGCCGTGCGTGTAACAAACCGCATGCTCCCTGTCTAGCCTATTTGATGAGGTTTTTCGGCATCAGACTGCAGATTTTGGCGAGGTGCCGTCGCTGATGTCCCACCTGCGGCTTTCACAGCCTCGGTCCGACCCGTCGGAACGGTCAGGCTTTCCGATCATTGACATAGGTTATGTCGACCGCCGCGCGTGAACGGCGGCAAGCGGGAGGCTGGCCCCATGAACGACGAGCCGAAGATCCAACCCTATCCGGGGCCTGCAGGAGGGTGGGGGTCCCTCAAATCCGTCGAGAGCATTCTGACGCGGGAGGGGCGGCTCGTCAGCGGCAACGCGATCCTGCTCAAGCAGAACAAGCCGGACGGCTATGCCTGCGTGAGCTGCGCCTGGGCCAAGCCGGCGGAGCCGCATCCTTTCGAATACTGCGAGAACGGCGCCAAGGCCACGGCATGGGAACTCACCACCAAGCGGGTGACGCCCGAGTTCTTCGCCGAGCATACCCTTTCAGAGCTCAGAACTTGGTCCGATCACGATCTCGAGGAGGCAGGTCGCCTGACGCATCCCATGCGCTGGGACGCGGCGTCTGATACCTACGTGCCCGTCAGCTGGGAGGAGGCGTTCCACGGGATCGGCCAGGAGCTGAAAGGTTTCGATCCACGCCAGGTGGTGCTCTACGCGTCCGGCCGCGCGTCGCTCGAAACGTCCTATATGTGGGCGCTGTTCGCCCGGCTCTACGGCACCAACAACCTTCCCGATTCTTCCAACATGTGCCACGAGAGCACCTCGGTGGCTTTGCCTCAAAGCATCGGCGATTCCGTGGGTACCGTGATCCTCGACGATTTCGAGAAGACCGATTGCATTCTGTTCTTCGGTCAGAATGTCGGCACCAACAGTCCGCGCATGCTCCATCCGCTCCAGGAGGCTTCGAAGCGCGGCGTCCCCATCATCACCTTCAATCCTTTGAAGGAGCGCGGTCTCGAGCGCTTCACCAATCCGCAGGCGCCGACCGAGATGCTGACCGGCTCAGAAACGCGTATCTCGTCGCAATATCATCAGGTAAAGATCGGTGGTGACATCGCGGCGCTTATGGGGCTGGCCAAATCCTTGATCGAAGCCGACGATCGGGCACGGGAGGTCGGCGGAAAGCCGGTTCTCGATCACGCCTTTATCACCGAGCATACTCATGGCTTCGAAGAATTCGCCCGAGCCGCGCGGCAAGCGTCGTGGTCCGAGCTGGAGAGCCGCTCCGGTCTTCCGCAGGCGACACTGGAGGCGGCTGCGACCGTTTATGCTCGGGCGAATGCCGTCATCGGCATCTACGGCATGGGGCTGACCCAGCACAAAGCCGGCGTCGAGAACGTGCAGATGCTCGTCAATCTACTTCTCCTGCGTGGCAACATCGGCAAGCCGGGCGCCGGCATCTGCCCGGTGCGCGGGCATTCCAACGTGCAGGGACAGCGCACCGTCGGCATCACGGAAAAGCCCGAGCTGGTGCCTCTCGACAAGCTCAAGGGGCAATACGGATTCGAGCCGCCGCGCTGGAAGGGCATGACGACGGTCGAAGTCTGCGAAGGCATCATCAAGGGCGAAGTAACGGCTTTCGTTGCGCTCGGTGGAAACTTCGTGCGAGCTGCGCCGGAGACGGCGGCATTGGAGCAGGCCTGGACACGCTTGCGTCTGTCCGTGCAGATCTCGACCAAGCTCAATCGCAACCATCTCATTCCTGGCGAGATTTCCTACATTCTTCCGTGCCTCGGACGCATCGAGATCGACGAGCAGGAAACCGGACCTCAGGCCGTGGCCGTCGAGGATTCCACGGCGTGCATCCACGGCTCCAAGGGCGTGGCGAAGCCCGCAAGTCCCGACCTCCTGTCGGAGCCGCGCATCGTCGCGGAGATCGCGAAGGCGACGCTCCCAGTGAACGACAAGGTTCCCTGGGATGAGTGGGTGGCCGATTATGCTCGCGTCCGCGATGCGATCGAGGAAACCTATCCGGAGGATTTCCGCAGCTTCAATGAGCGCATGTGGCAGCCTGGAGGCTTTCACCGTCCCATCGCGGCACGTGAGCGGCGCTGGAAGACCAAGGCGGGCAAGGCCAACTTCATCGCACCCAAGAGCCTCGAAGCGGACCTTGGGATTGCAGAGCAGGATCCTGATGTCTTCAAGCTCATGACGGTGCGCTCCAACGATCAGTTCAACACGACGGTCTACGGCTATCACGACAGGTTCCGAGGGGTCCGCGGCACCCGCATGGTACTCTTCATGAATTACAATGACATCGCTCGTCTGAAACTGGCGGAAGGGGATCTCGTGACGCTGACGACCGCCGTTGATGATGGCATCCTGCGTCAGGTGAGCGGCTTGCGTGTCACGCCCTATGAGATTCCCGAAGGCTGCTGTGCGGCTTATTATCCGGAGTGCAATCCGCTGATCCCGGTTTGGCATCATGCGGATCAAAGCAAGGTGCCTGCCGCGAAATCCATTCCGATCCGGATTGAGCTTCTGCAGCAACGGCAGCCAGAGGCAGCGGAATGACCTTGCACCTTTCGCCCGTCATCCGCCTGCCGCGCATGAGCGTCGCACAGGACGTCTGTGCCGCCGGCGAACGTGTGGTTCCGGAGGAAACGCCCGTTGCCCTGACCTACAACGGGTCCACGCATGCGGTGATGATGGCGAGCCCATCCGATCTGGAAGATTTCGCCCTCGGCTTCAGCTTGTCCGAGGGGATCGTTTCCGATCCCGCCGATCTCAAGTCGATGGAGATCGCTGAGCACGATCGCGGATGTGAGATCAGGATGTGGCTGTCGGATCGATGTAGTGGCTCCTACCAGACGCGCAGGCGCGCATTGGCAGGCCCTGTCGGTTGCGGATTATGCGGTGTGGAGTCCCTCGCCGAGGCCACGCGCCCGGTCAAACCGGTTACGGGCTCTCTTCGATTGCAGCCCGGTGCCATCAAAGCCGCCATGGCTGACCTCTCAGAGGCCCAACGCCTGAACCGGGAGGCGCGAGCCATCCATGCCGCGGCCTTCTGGCGTCCGAATGAAGGCGTGGTCGCCATTCGGGAGGACGTCGGACGTCACAATGCTCTCGACAAGCTCGCCGGAGCCTTGGCCTCGGCATCAGAGCCATGCTCCGACGGTATCGTGTTGCTGACCAGCCGCGTGTCCGTCGAGATGGTGCAGAAGACAGGGCGTATGGGTGTGTCGATCCTGGTAGCGATTTCCGCGCCAACGGCTCTGGCCGTGCGCGTGGCGGAGAGCTGCGGAATCACATTGGTGGCCATCGCCCGGGGCGATGCCTTCGAGGTGTTCACCCATCCTGACCGCATTGCCCTTCGAACATCCTGAGGGAACGAAGCGGCGCTGAACCGATTGTGTCAAAAGCGAAGCTTCATCTCGGGCACTCATTGTCTGATTCAGCAAAGGGTGCGCGGCACGGGCAATGGCGCAGCCGGCTTTCCGGCGCTGGGTGTTCGGCCTCATGTTCCTCGGAGCCAGCATCACTTTCCTACCGATGCACGTCACCGGCCTCATCGGCATGCCGCGTCGCGTCTACACCTATCCGGTCGGAATGGGATGCTCAATCTCGTCTCTACCATCGGTCACCAGCCGTGAGCCTCTATGGGATCAGCCGAATCTATTGAAGGACGTGGAAGACGGTCGCTACTATCTGCCTGGAACGGCAACGGGAGGACGCGAGGCGCTGGTGACGAGCCCGTTCGACGCGCGGCCGCAATACATCCTTCAGATCCCGGGTCCCGGATGGCAGCCGGTGCTGGCCGCTGTGTTTACGGCCGCCTTCTTCCTGCTCCTGGCGGTGAAATTCGTTTTCACATCGGTGATCTGCGGAGTGCTGGCGATCGGCTGCGTGATCTGGTGGCTCTCGGAGACCGATCCGGGTGCGGTCCGTCCGCCTGCCGACATCGGCGGCGACATCGTGATTCCGGTCTATGTCACCGGATCCATGAACCATTCCTGGTGGGCGATGATCGTTCTCATGGTGGTTTCGGGCGTGGTCTTCACCTGCCTGATCTTCTCGTACCTCTGCCTGTGGCTCGTGAATCCGGGTGCATGGCCGCCTCACGGAACCGAGCTTCTGTAAAGGATCTGGCCCTTCACCGCAGCCGCTCTCTTTATCGTCCGTGCGCTCTCATCATCACCACTTCTGCGTTGGCCTGGTCGCTTCGCGCGTATGGACAGATGCGGGATCACGCCGTCACGACGGATCTGTTCATGAGCCACGCTGGCGCGCTGATCAACGGGTTCTCACTTCTGGTTATCCTTTGGCAGGGGCTTCCTGCCTCCATCCTTCCGGCTTGCGCCTAGCCGCTCGATAATACGAGGTCCGACCATGATTAACTGGCAGGAGATATTCATACCTGTTCATTCGATACCCGAGATCATCGTGCGCGGGACGATGACCTACATCATGCTGTTCGTGATCCTGAGGTTCCTGCTCAAGCGGCAGACCGGCGTGATCGGGGTGGCGGACCTTCTCGTGATCGTCCTCATCGCCGATGCATCGCAGAACGCCATGGCGAATGAATACAAGTCGATCACCGAGGGAGCGATCCTTGTCCTCACCATCGTCTTCTGGAACTACGCCATCGACTGGCTCGGCTTCCACTTTCCGGCGTTTCAGCGCTTCACCCGACCTCCGCCGCTTTTGCTGATCGACAATGGAAAAATGCTGCCCCGGAACATGCGTCGAGAGATGATCACGACAGAGGAACTCAACAGCCAGCTTCGAGAGCAGGGGATCGAGCACTGCTCCGAAGTGAAGAGGGCCTATATCGAGGGCGACGGAACGATCAGCATCATCCGAAAAGACAAAGGAGAGACTGGCGGAAATGCAGAGTCGTTGAAGGAAATAGCTTAGGTCCTCAGACGATACCGCCGCTACCCCCGACGACAGGGGGACGCTCCTTCGAAACAGCCTGGCGATAGCCGCTGGCGCGGTATGCCGCAATCGGATCGATAGCACCGCCGGCCTGCAGGCGCGCTGTCGCCAGGATCGGCTCGACATCGGTTCGGTAGGCGGACTTCAGAGTCTCCGAGGCCATGAGGGCATCATTGTCGTCTTGATAGCCTTCGAGTGCCTTCCGGTTCACGAGAAGCGCCTGGGCATAGGCGCGGCGGATCTCGTTGGCGCTGCGGATCAGGCTCTCGATCGGATCGGTCACGTTGTGCGACTGGTCGATCATATGGGCCGGATGGAAGTTCTCGGCTCGACGGTGCTCGGCATCCACCAGCTCGTTGAAGACGAGGAAGAGGCGATGAGGGTCGATGGCGCCCGTATCGAGATCGTCGTCGCCATATTTCGAATCGTTGAAGTGGAAGCCGCCGAGCTTCTTGAACTGGATCAGGCGGGCGACGATCATCTCGATATTGACGTTCGGTGCATGGTGGCCGAGATCGACAAGGCAATAGGCCTTTTCACCGAGTTCCGTGGCGATCAGGTAGTTGGTACCCCAATCCTGCACGACGGTCGAATAGAAGGCCGGCTCGTACATCTTGTGCTCGGAGAAGATGCGCCAATCCTCCGGCAGCCGCTTGTAGATGGTCTTCATGGAATCGAGATAGCGCTCGAAGCTCCGGGTGAAGTTCGTCTGCCCGGGAAAGTTCGAACCGTCGCCGATCCACACCGTCAACGCCTTGGAACCGATCGCCTCGCCGATCTCGATGCACTCGATATTGTGCTTGATGGCCTGCTCGCGTATCGCAGCATCGGTATGACTCAAGGAGCCGAACTTGTAGCTCTTCTCCTGGCCCGGCGCATCGGAGAAGGTGTTCGAGTTCATGGCATCGAAGCCGAGACCCAGCGCATCGCCATGAGCCTTGAGACGCTTCGGATCGTTGACCTTGTCCCACGGGATATGCAGCGAGACGGTCGGTGTTGCACATGTGAGCTGATGGATCACGGCGCAATCGTCGATCTTGTCGAAGATGTTTCGCGGCTCGCCAATGCCGGGAAAGCGTGCGAACCGGGTGCCGCCCGTGCCGACGCCCCAGGAGGGGACTGCCACGAAGAACTGCGCGACCTTGCCGGTTATCGCATCGATATCGATGCCATCGCGCGCGAGCTTGGCACCCAGAGCATCGTAATCCGCATTCAGAGCGGTCATGCGCTTCTCGTTGTCAGCGGAGACGATCTCTCCCGCAATCCTTTGTTCCGTCATGGCGTCCTCCCTAGAGCATCAGACCCAAAAGTGGATCCCCTTTTAGGACCCAATCTGATGCTCAATTCCTTAAGCAGCGCATCGCCCGGAGCGGAAAGCCGGGGCCACTTTTCCGCACGATGCGCTGGTGCGGATCTTAACGCGTGAATGATGTCGCGTTGCCCGCATCCACATTGATGATGTTGCCGGTCGACTTCGCAGAGAGATCGGATGCGAGGAAGTAGATCGCTTCGGCAATATCTTCCGGGAAGACATTGAGCTTCAACAGCGAGCGCTTGCGGTAATGCTCCTCCAACTCGTCGACGGCGAGCTTCGACGAAGCGGCGCGCTGCTCACGCCATTCCCCGGTCCAGATCTTGGAGCCGCGCAGAACAGCGTCCGGATTGACCGTGTTCACGCGAATGCCCGCGTCGGCGCCCTCCAGCGCCAGGCAGCGGGCGAGATGAATTTCCGCCGCCTTGGCGGTGCAATAGGCCGAAGCATTGGGCGACGAGGCGAGGCCGTTCTTCGATGAGACGAACACGACATTGCCGCCGAGCTTCTGGCGCCGGAACAGGCGGAAGGCCTCCCGCGAGACAAGGAAATAGCCTGTCGCGAGAATGTCGATATTGCGGTTCCACATCGCCAGATCTGTGTCCTCCACGGGAGCCGAAGAGGCGATGCCGGCATTGGACACCAGGATGTCGATGCCGCCGAATTCGACGCTGGCCTCCACAAAGGAGGACAGGACGTCAGGTTCGCTCGTGACGTTGAGCTTCACGCCGCGCACCGCATCCTGTCCGAAGCGCTTGGAGAAATCCTCCACTGTCGTGGTCAGCGATTCCTGATCGATATCCGCGAGCACCACGCAGGCGCCTTCGCCCACCAGCCGTTCGGCGGTGGCGCGACCAATGCCGCCGGCGCCACCGGTAATGAAGGCGACACGACCGGCGAGGCTCTTCGGCTTCGGCATGCGCTGGAGCTTGGCTTCCTCGAGCAGCCAGTATTCGATGTCGAAGGCTTCCTGCTCGGGAAGGCCCTGGTATTCGGACACCGAGGAGGCGCCGCGCATCACGTTGATGGCATTAACGTAGAATTCGCTGGCGATGCGCGCCGTCGCCTTGTCGCGGGCGAAGGACAGCATGCCGACACCGGGGATGAGGAAGATCACCGGATTGGGATCGCGCATCTTCGGGCTGTTCGGATGCTTCGACTGCTCGTAATACCGCGTGTAGTCGGCGCGGTACGCCTCCAGTGCGGCATCGAGACCGGCGAGAACTGCATCGACGTCCGGCGACTTTGGGTCGAAGTCGAGGACGAGCGGACGGATCTTCGTGCGCAGAAAGTGATCGGGGCAGCTGGTGCCGAGCTGAGCGAGGGGGCTCAGGTTGGCCGAATTGACGAATTCAAGCACCGCTTCCTGATCGTCGAAATGACCGAGCTTGCGCTCCGCCTGGCCGATCTTGCCGCGAATCTCCGGCATCAGGCGCGCTGCGATCTTGCGGCGCTCGTCCCGCGAAAGGCTGGACGTCACCGCGCCGCCGAAAGCCGACTTGCCCGCCGTCTTCTCGGCAAACCATGTGATGGCCCGATTGATGATCCGCAGGGTCAGCTGGTAGCATTCCTTGGCATCGTCGGCCCAGGTAAACAGGCCATGGCTTTCGAGCACGACGCCCTTGGCGCTGGGATTGGCCTTGGCGAAAGCTTCGAGATCGAGGCCCAGCTGGAATCCGGGGCGGCGCCAGGGCAGCCATCCGATCTCATCCCCGAAAATCTCCCGAGTCAGTTCACGGGAGTTCCTGGACGCCGCAATCGCGATGATCGCATCGGGATGCATGTGATCGACATGCTTGTAGGGGAGGAAGCCGTGGAGAGGCGTGTCGATCGAGGCTGCCCGGGTGTTGAGGTTGAAGGTGGCATGGGGCAGGAAGCCCACCATGCGGTCTTCGTCCTCGACGCCTTTGTAGATGTTCTTCAGCGACCGCAGCTTGTCCATATAGAGCGTTGCGAAGCCGTCGAGCTTGATCGTGCCAACATCCCCGCCCGAGCCCTTGACCCAGAGCACCTCGACCTTTTCCCCCGTCAGCGGATCGGTCTCGGTCACTTTCGCCGATGTGTTGCCGCCGCCGTAATTGGTGATCCGCTTGTCGGTGCCGAGAAGATTGGAGCGGTAGAGCAGCAGGCCCGGCTCGTCGAGGGTGGCTGCCTTTGCGTCGTCCCAGTGATTTTCGAGGAGTTTGACGGCTTGGGTCGCAGTATCCACAATTTCCTCCTGACGGCTCGTGAGGCCGTGTGATGCCTCAGATTTGAGCGGAAAGGTGGCGGCAGCCTCCCGCATTGTCAACCAGAAACGATCAAGATTGATCAATGATGATCATGATACGAAGGTGGTATGCCGAAATTGATTGACTGTGATTGGTTTGGTGAGCAGTCTAAGCTGGAACTTGCGTGAACCTGAAGGGTACTCGATCTTCCTGATCTTTCTTGAGCCGCCTTGTTGAGGAACCATGCACGAACGTGAAAGGCACCGGATCATCCTGAGCGCCGTCCAGGAGAAGCCGGTCGCGACAGTCCAGGATCTTGTGGAGTTGACCTCCGCCTCGGAGGCCACGATCCGCCGCGACATCGCGGCCCTGCACGTTCAAGGGCGCCTGCGCCGGGTTCGCGGTGGCGCGGAGGCGCTTCATCCGGCTCAGATCGGCAGCCTTGCGGCCAAGCCGTTCCGTGTGTCGGAAGGCGAGAACATTGCCAAGAAACGGGCGATTGCCCGGGAGGCCGTGGCGCTGTGCACGGAGGGGGACGCCATCATCATCAATGGCGGCACCACGACATTTCAGATGGTGCATTATCTGATCGCCCGCCGTTTGCAGGTTTTCACGAATTCGTTCGCCATCGCCGAACATCTCGTCAAGCATTCCAAGAACCAAGTGATGCTGCCGGGCGGATCGATCTATCGCGACCAGAGCATCATCCTCTCGCCGTTCGAGAACGACGTGACGCGCAATTTCTACGCTCGCCGCATGTTCATGGGCGCCCAGGGCATCGGCGCGCTCGGCGTCATGGAACAGGACGCTCTGATCATCCAGGCCGAGCAGAAGCTGATCAATCAGGCTGACGAGCTGGTTCTGATGGTGGATTCCACCAAGTTTCAGCGCCGCTCCAGCCTCATTCTCTGTCCTCTCGACCGTGTCTCGACGCTGATTACCGATGACGCCATCCCGGATTCGGCCAGAACCATGATCGAGAATGCAGGGATCAAACTGATCATCGCCGGAACGACGGCGGCGGATCAGTCCGTGGAATCCTCATCGGCGGCCTGAGAGCCGGCGAGAGGTGTTTGAAAAGGGAGGAAGAACATGAAAACATTTGCAAAGCTCGCCCTCGGCACAGCATTCGGTCTGGCGCTCTTCGCCGGATCCGCAAGCGCGCAGAATGTGAAGATCGGCCTTGTCGCAAAATCTCTCGGCAACGGATTCTTCGAAGCCGCCAACAAAGGCGCGCAAGAGGCGGCGAAGGAGCTGGGCGGCGTCGAGGTGATCTATACCGGACCGACCAGCACGACGGCCGAAGGGCAGATCGAGGTCATCAATGCCCTCATCGCGCAGCGCGTCGATGCGATCGCGATCTCGGCGAATGACCCCGATGCAGTCGTTCCGGCGCTGAAAAGGGCAGCTCAGCGCGGCATCAAGGTCATCTCCTGGGATTCCGCCGTCGGCAAGGACGGGCGGATCGTGCACCTCAATCCGTCGTCGAACGAGTTGATCGGCAACATGTGCCTGAAGCTCGCGGCGTCCCACCTGCCGGACGGCAAAGGCGATTTCGCGATCCTGTCGGCGACTTCCACCTCGACCAACCAGAACACCTGGATCGCCGAGATGAAGAAGCAGCTCCCGAAATACCCCGGACTGAACCTTGTCACGACCGTCTACGGCGACGATCTGGCCGACAAGAGCTATCGCGAAGCGCAGGGCCTCTTGAAGTCTCATCCGAATGTGAAGGTGATCGTTGCTCCGACGACGGTCGGCGTGCTCGCAGCCTCGCAGGTGGTGAAGGATGCCGGCAAGATCGGGCAGGTCTATGTAACAGGCCTCGGGCTTCCCTCCGAGATGGCCGGTGCCGTCCATTCCGGCGCGACGAAGGAATTCGCCATCTGGAATCCGATCGATCTCGGCTATACCGCGACGCAGATCGCCTATCGCCTGGTCAAGAAGGAGACCGAGGGCAAGCCCGGTTCCGAGATCAACGTCGGCCGCATGGGTAAGATCAAGATCGGCGACAACGGCGAAGCCGCCATGGCCGACCCCTTCGTCTATAACAAGAGCAACGTCGACGAGTTCGCCAAGATCTTCTGAGATCGCGAAGCCACTCAGAACGAGGGCGCGGATAGCCGCGCCCTTCTTGCTCTCATCAGCAATTGCCAGGGTTTCCCATGTCCGTGGTTCAAGCGGTTCCCGAGGTCCTGCCTCCGCTTCTGGAGATGCGCGGAATCTCCAAGTCGTTTCCAGGGGTCAAAGCCCTCGATCATGTCGACGTCACGCTCCATCCGGGAACGGTGACGGCGCTGATCGGCGAGAATGGCGCGGGTAAATCGACGCTCGTCAAGATCCTGACCGGGATCTATCAGCCGGATGGCGGTGAGATCGTTGTCGATGGCGTTCCGGTGCATTTCGCGAATGCCGAGGCGGCGATCCGCAGCGGCATTACGGCGATTCATCAGGAGACGGTGCTCTTCGACGAGCTATCGGTCGCCGAGAACATCTTTCTCGGGCATGCGCCACGCAATCGGCTGGGGCTCGTCAATTGGGGCGCGATGAATGCGCGCGCCGCAGCGCTGCTGACCTCCATCGATGCGCCGATCAGTCCTTACACCCGCCTGAAGGACCTCTCCATCGCTCATCGCCATCTTGTCGCCATCGCGCGCGCGCTGTCGGTCGAGGCCCGCGTGGTCATCATGGACGAGCCGACCGCTGCACTGTCCTACAAAGAGGTGGAAGACCTCTTCCAGATCATCGAAAGGCTGAAGCGCCAGGGCAAGGCGATCCTCTTCATCAGCCACAAGTTCGAGGAAGTTTATCAGATCGCCGAAAGGTTCGTGGTGTTCCGCGATGGCCGCTCCATCGGTTCCGGGCTGCTGTCACAGACCGGGCAGGACGAGATCGTGCGCATGATGGTCGGTCGCTCCGTCGAGCATGTTTTTCCGAAAATGGATGTGGCAATCGGAAACACAATTCTAAAGGTCTCGGGATACTCCCATCCGACAGAATTCAACGAAATCTCCTTCGACCTGCGCCGCGGAGAAATCCTGGGTCTCTACGGACTGGTCGGGGCAGGGCGTTCGGAGTTCTGTCAGGCCCTGTTCGGCGTCACCCATCCAAGCGCGGGGGCCCTTGAATTGGAGGGACGCCGGATCGACATCCGCTCTCCGGCGGATGCCATCGCGGCCGGCATCGTCTATGTCCCCGAGGAACGTGGCCGCCACGGTGCCGTTCTGCAGATGCCGATCTTTCAGAACATCTCCATGGCGACGCTCGGCAAGACGACCAGGGCGGGCTTCCTGCGTCAGGCGGAGGAGTTCGCTTTGGCGCGGCGGTATGCCGAGCGGCTGGACCTTCGTGCCGCAGCACTCTCGGTTCCCGTCGGCACCTTGTCCGGTGGCAACCAGCAGAAGGTCGTCATCGGGAAGTGGCTCGCGACCAAGCCGAAGGTCATTATCCTTGATGAGCCGACGAAGGGCATCGACATCGGTTCGAAAGCCGCGGTGCACGCCTTCATGAGCGAGCTCGCGGGTGAGGGATTGAGCGTGATCATGATCTCGTCCGAACTCCCTGAGATCCTCGGTATGTCCGATCGCGTGCTGGTCATGCGCGAGGGCCGGATGGCCGGCCTATGGGAGCGAGACGGTCTCGATGCCGAGATGCTCGTACGGGCAGCGACGGGCAATGTGTGACATGGCAGGACAGGGAACCTGGAAGCTACGATGAGCCTAATCCTGAAGTATCGTGAACTCCTGCTGGTGGCGATCATCGTCGTCTTGATCGCGATCTTTTCCTATCGAGCACCAGGCTTTGCGTCGCCGGAGAGCCTTGCTAACATCTTCAACGATACATCCATCCTGATGATCCTGGCGCTCGGTCAGATGGCGGTGATCCTCACTAAGTCCATCGATCTGTCCGTGGCCGCCAACCTATCGTTCACCGGCATGGCTATCGCCATGACGAACGCGGCCTATCCGCAGATCCCGCTTCCTCTTCTCATCGTGATGGCCATGAGCATCGGAGCGTTCCTGGGCGCGATCAACGGCTTCATGGTCTGGAAAATCGGCATTCCATCCATCGTGGCGACGCTTGGTACCCTGACAATCTATCGTGGCATGGCCTTCGTGGTCTCCGGCGGAGCCTGGGTCAACCAGACACAGATGACACCGGCCTTCCTCAATACACCACGCGTTGCCGTGCTCGGGCTGCCCTTGCTCGGTTGGGCCGCCGTCCTTGTGATCGCGATCATCAGTCTCGTCTTCACGCGCACGGTGTTCGGGCGCGCCCTCTACGCAGCCGGTGGCAATCCGACGGCCGCGCTCTATGCGGGAATCGATGTTGGGCGCACGCGTTTCTTTGCCTTCGTGCTGTCAGGCTCTCTGGCGGGTCTCTGTGGTTATCTCTGGGTGTCTCGCTATGCCGTCGCCTATGTCGATATTGCGGCTGGGTTCGAACTCGATACGGTCGCTGCCTGCGTGATCGGTGGAATTTCGACGCTCGGGGGCATCGGCTCCGTCGGAGGGGCAATTCTCGGTGCTCTGTTCCTCGGTGTGATCAAGAATGCACTGCCTGTGATCAATATCTCGCCATTCTGGCAGATGGCCATTTCCGGCTTCGTGATCATCGTCGCCGTTCTCTTCAATGCGCGGCAAGAGAAGCGGAAAGGTCGCCTCATTCTTCGGGACGCCGAGAAACGCGGACCGAACCTGGCTGAAGCACCGGCCGAAGGAGCAGCCGCATGAGCACGCTCGCTCTCGAGAAACAGCCGACGCGGCATATTCCTGACAAGCTCTCGACACCGGCCGGGCGAATCCTCGGCAGCTGGGAGACCCTGCTTGCCGCAGTCGCCATTGCGATCTTCATCTCCAATTCGCTGGCATCTCCGCACTTCCTTGATCCGTGGAACCTGTCGGACGCTACCTACAACTTCACCGAGAAGGCCATGATCGCCTTCGCAATGACGTTGCTGATCATCTCGGGCGAGATCGATCTGTCGGTAGCTGCCATCATCGCATTGGCTTCGACGGCCATGGGGGCGGCCGCACAGGTCGGCTTTCAGACCCCGGCTCTCGTCGCAATCGGGCTTGCGGTCGGACTGCTCTGCGGAGCCTTCAACGGTTTTCTCGTGGCGCGCGTCGGCCTTCCGTCGATTGTCGTGACCATCGGCACGATGAGCCTGTTTCGAGGCATCGCTCAGATCGTCCTCGGCGATCAGGCCTATGGCGGCTACCCAGCGAGCTTCGCCTGGTTCGGGCAAGGCTACATGTCGGACTTTTCCTGGTGGCCCGCACTCCCCGGTTTCGAAGTCGTCACCTTCGAAATGGTCGCCTTCGTCGTTCTTGCCTTTGCCTTCGGCGTCCTGCTCCACCGGACAGCGTTCGGACGACGGATCTATGCCATCGGCAACAACGCTTTCGCAGCCCAGTTCTCCGGCATCCCGGTTCAGCGCACCAAGTTCCTCCTGTTCCTGATGACCGGCCTCATGAGCGGGTTTGCAGCCGTTTGCCTCACCTCGCGATTGGGCTCGACCCGTCACACCATCGCAGCCGGCTGGGAACTCGAGGTGGTCACCATGGCGGTGCTCGGCGGCGTCAGCATTCTGGGTGGTTCAGGAACCATGCTGGGCGTGGTACTGGCCGCGATCGTGATGGGGCTCGTCACATTCGGGCTTGGACTTCTCAATGTGCCCGGCATCGTCATGTCGATCTTCATCGGCCTGCTGCTGATCCTGGTGATCGCGCTGCCGATTCTCATCCGCCGCATCCGTTCAAAGGCAGCAGCATGAGCGCAAAAGAAAAGTATGCCTTCAAGATGCAGCTCAACCCGGGCATGGAGGATGAGTATCGCCGCCGGCATGATGAGATCTGGCCGAAACTGGTCGAGCTTCTGAAGGAAGCGGGCGTCGAGGATTATTCGATCCATCTCGACCGGGAGACCGGCATTCTCTTCGGCGTTCTGTGGCGGCGGACGGATCATAGCATGGCGGATCTGCCAAGCCATTCGGTCATGAAACGCTGGTGGGCCCATATGGCCGATATCATGGCGACCAATCCCGACCAATCGCCTGTCGACACGCCGCTTGTCACTGTCTTCCATATGGCATGATCCGATGAAAGTCGCAGTACTCGACGTCGGCAAGACCAATGTGAAAGCCGTCATCGTCGATGCCGGGGAGAGGCGTGAGGTCGCGGCCCACACTCGCCCCAACCGGGTCCTGACCGACGGATCCTACCCGCACTTCGACGTGGATGGGATTTTCGCCTTCTTCCTGCAGTCCCTGAAGGAGCTCAATTCGGAATTCGAGTTCGATGCCGTTTCAATTACCGCGCATGGCGCGAGCGGAGCGCTATTGAGCGCCGAAGGCCTGGCGCTGCCGATCCTCGATTACGAGTTCCGTTACCCGGTCGACGTCGAGGCTGCCTATGATGAGATCAGACCGCCCTTTTCGGAGACGTTCTCACCGCGCCTGCCTGGCGGCCTCAATCTCGGAGCTCAGCTTCACTACCAGAAAGCCGTCTTTCCGGAAACATTCGCGAATGCGCAGGCCATCGTCACCTACCCGCAATATTGGGGTTGGAGGCTGACCGGAATTGCGGCCACGGAGGTGACCTCGCTTGGCTGTCATACCGATCTATGGAGACCAAAGCAGGGAGGCTTCTCGTCGCTCGTCGAGACGCTTGGGATTGCCGGGAAGCTGGCCCCCGTCAGGAAACCCTCTGATCGTCTGGGCTATGTGACGGAGGAGATGTCTGCGAAGATCGGGCTTGCTCGGCCCGTACCCCTCTACTGCGGCATTCACGACTCGAACGCTTCGCTTCTGCCGCATCTCGGTCAGCACGAGGCGCCGTTCGCCGTGGTCTCGACGGGCACATGGGTCGTGATCTTCGCAGTCGGTGGGGACCTCGATCATCTCGACTCGAAGCGTGACACTCTCGCCAACGTTGACGCCCTTGGCCGTGCCGTGCCTTCCGCGCGTTTCATGGGGGGACGTGAATTTGAACTGCTGACAAAAGGGCAGGGGACGGCGACGCCGGAGGCCATCCATCGTGTCTTGGAGGAGCGCATTGTCATGACACCAAGTGTCGTGCCGGGATGCGGGCCATTTCCCGATGCCGAACATCGCGTCGTCAATGCCTCAAACGGATTGAATGCGGATGAGACCTATGTCGCGGCCTCGCTCTATGCAGCTCTGATGACGAAGGCTTGTCTCGATCTGACCCGTGCGGCAGGTCCCATCATCGTGGAAGGGCCCTTTGCGCGCAATACCCTCTACGCAGAGGCTCTCTCGAAGGCAATTGGACGCTCAGTCATTGTCGTTTCCAGTTCGACCGGAACGAGCGTTGGTGCGGCTCTCCTCGCGGTTGGATCCTCAGCTCCAAGCTCACTTCAGGAAGGGCGAGAAGCTTCCTCCCATCAGCTTCCGGACAGCTTTCAGCAGTACTGTGCCGAGTGGAATCGGTACGTAGGGCCCTAATCGGATCTGGACGACCGATCCCGTTGTGCGGGAGCGCTTCACCCGCGCACGAGGCCGTGACAAAGTATTCAGCCTCTCGATTAGCATGTCGCCCATATCGACGAAGCGTTGCGCGGAACACAGCCTCCTTTTGATCGTCGCTATGGCCGTAAAGCATCTGCGCTCGTCCGCGCTTGAAAAGATGATCAGCCGTGCTCCGACCATTTGCAGGCGAGCGGACGATGTGGAACGGAAACAGGGAAGTGTCGCCAGACTCTGAGTCCTGACGTCAATTGCATCGTTAGATCGTTCGTCAGACACTAACTCTTTATCGCATCATCACCGCGCAATTCTCATCCTTAGCCTGCCACATTGCAGCCGCACTGCGACGCTTAGCTTGAAGAACAACCCGGTTCTAATATTGGAAAAGCGAAATAGGTTGCTGATGAAAATGGAACGAAAGAACCTAACACTCGCGTTGGACACGGACAGCATTCTGTCAGAACTCGAACGCACGATGGTGGCTTCTATCGCTCTGATGAAGCGTTTGCGGCGCGAGAGAAGGCGTTCAATCCGGATTGAACGCTCGACGGAAGAGCAGAGCGCCTGATCGAGCGATTTCGATCCCGTGGTGAACCCATGGCGCGGCTTGTCGCCTCTCACCAAGAGGTTCTGGCGGGAACCTCAATGCGAGAGTCGCGCCGATCGACAGGATTTGTGATGGGTGGTGTTCCGAAGCGGGTTCGGTACTCCGTGGGACACACCCCCGTATGGCGTTTGAACAAGTCCCGAAAAAAATCACGTCCTCATAGCCGACGGCTTGGCTCACTTCCTGGATGCTCCGCTGTCCGTCCTCCAACAATCTCTTCGCCATGGTCACGCGAATAGTATGGATGTAGCTTAAGGGGGTGTGCCCAGTCGCGTCCTTGAAACGGCGGATAAAGTTGCGAGGGCTCATCCCGACTCTCGCTGCTATGGCTTCCACACCGATGGGTCGTTGAAAATGTTGATGGACCCAGTCCTGAGCGCGCTGGATATTTTCATCGTTATGGTCCTTGCGCAGCATGACATCCGCGAACGCGACCTGCCATGTGCGGGGCATTTCGATCAGCAGGGCCTTAGCGCATTCCAAGGCGACTTCGCGACCTGCAAACCTCTCGACCAGATAAAGGCTCAAATCCGCGGCTGAGTTGATGCCGCCGCTGCAGGCAATGTCTCCGGCATCCGTGATAAGATAATCCGGTTGCCAGTCCACATCGGGAAAGCGCTTGCGATAGATTTCAGCCAATCCCCAATGCGTCGTCGCGCGCTTGCCGTCGAGCAACCCTGCCTCGGCCAGCAGGGCAACACCCGAACAGACGCCTGCGACCTTTGTTCCTGTGCTGGCCCATCTCTGCAGCCATGGGATGATAGCGGCATTATGCTCGATGACGGCATCGATCACATAGCCCGTCTGCATCATTGTATCGAACGGCAATCCGCCTGCGGGGACGAAGACAATATCGGGTTGCTCCACAGCCTCGACGGCGCAGGAAGGGAGGAGCGAGACCAGCTGATCCGTGACGGCAGGGCCGCCTCCGAGCGACGCGGTGGTGACACGAAACCGTGGTTCCGGTGCCTTACCTTTCAGAAGATTCCAAAGGACGCCCGTATTGCGGAAGATCTCCATCGGGAGAAGGGCCGTCGAGGCGCATCCGCCATTCAGGAACAGAACGACCACGTGGAGCATCGGTGCGTCTCCTTGGCAGTTTTGCCTCCTCACGTTGTCATGATCGCCTCTCCTGAGCAAGCAAACTTCCAGGCACAATCAAGGTGAGTCTGCTGCGTCCGTCGTTCGGCATCGGACGGTAGCGCCTGCGGGCGCTCGGTCTTCCGCCAACCTGGGAATCTGTGCTCATGACGACCTTCATCGCTCAGCGCTGCCGTCTCTCGGTAAGATCCGTGCTTCTCTCGGCAACTGCCGTCTTGGCAATTCTTACGGCAAGGTCCGTCGATGCCTGCCCGCTTGGGAGTCATGACAGCCCGCGGGTACGGATGCTGCATGCCCTGCAGAATCCAAGCCAGCACGGCGCAGGGCATCATATGACAGTCACGCAACTCCAATCGCAGCCGCAGGAGGTTCAGCCGAAGCGCACGGAACTCGGCGCCTATAGCCGGGACCTGCCGCGAGGCGCCGCTGCTCCACGCTCGGAGGAAAAGCCGCCCCTTTACGATAATCTCGGTCAACTCTCCTGGGCCGTGACCAAAGATCAGAACGGGCAGGCTCAGGCCTACTTCGATCAGGGTTACCGGCTGGGTTGGGGCTTCAACCACGCGGAGGCGGCGCGTGCATTCCGGGCTGCCCAGGAACTCGATCCGAACTGTGCCATGTGCTTGTGGGGTGAGGCCTGGGTTCTGGGCCCGCATATCAACTACCCGATGGATGCCGACGCGAATGCGCGCGCCCTTGTCGTGCTCGAGAAGGCGCGAGGCCTCGCTGCGGACAGTGGCGACCTGCAGGTCGCGTTGGTGGAAGCCCTCTCGAAGCGGCACTCACCCGATCCCAATGCCGATCGCAAAGCCCTGGATCAGGCTTATGCGGATGCCATGGAGGCTGTGCAGGCCCGCTTCCCGCAGAACTCCCATATTGCGTTGCTTACAGCCGATGCGCTCATGAATCTCACGCCCTGGGATTATTGGGCGGATGGCGGAAAGACACCGAAAGGAAAGGCGGAGAGGATCGTTGCACTGATCGAAGGCGTTCTTGGAACGCGGCAACTCGGGCCTCTGGAGGCGAACCCCAATCATCCGGGCGCCATCCACCTCTACATCCACGTCGTCGAAGCATCCGATCATCCGGAGCGGGCTGCGCCGCATGCCGAGCGACTGGAAAAGCTGATCCCGGGGGCAGGGCATCTGGTGCATATGCCAAGCCATATCTGGTATCGCCTCGGACGCTGGCGCGAGAGCCTTGATGCGAACGTGCGTGCGGCGGCCGCCGATGAGGCATTCCTGAATCGGGGAGGCGCAAGTCTTCTCTATTCGGAAGCTTACTACGCCCACAACATCCATTTCGTCATGGTCTCGGCCTTGACGGGAGGCGATGGGCGCACAGCCGTGGATGCGGCGCAGAAGCTGTCCGGCATCATCTCCGATCGGGCCAAGCGTGAAGTGCCCTGGACGCAGCCCATCGCTGCTGCACCCTACAACGCTCATGCTCTTTTCTCAAAGCCTGAGGAGGTGCTGGCTCTCCCGCAGCCGCAGGGAGATTTCCCCTTTGTCGAAGCCGCCTGGCATTATGCGCGCGGGGTTGCACTGGCCCGTCTCGGGCGCGCAGATGAAGCTCGCGCCGAGGCGACTGCCATTGAGGCCTTGGCGAAGAGGCCGGAGATCACGGCCTTGCCCGATGCAGGTGTGCCCGGACCGGACGTGCTGACCATTGCAGCCCGCGAGATCGAGGCGCGGATCGCACAGGCTGCGGGAGATCAGGCGAAGGCTGCCACGTTGTTCGCAGAGGCCGCCGCCATCCAGGATCGGTTGCCCTATATGGAGCCGCCATACTGGTACTATCCGGTGCATCAGTCACTCGGGGCGGCGCTGATGGCCCAGGGAAAACCCGCAGAGGCCGAGGAAGCGTTTCGTGCTGCGCTCCAGCGCTCTCCGAACAATGGGTGGGCTGCTGCAGGATTGCTTCTCGCTGCAAAGGCGCGTGGCGATCAGAAATCGGTCGAGGAAGCGCAGGCCCTGATGCAGAAGAACTGGTTCGGCACGGGCATGCCTGCACCCGACGAACTCTGAAGCGGCCTGACCGCATTTCGGCATGGGGAAAACCCCTGGTGGAAATCATCAAGGCTTTCCCCTCGGGCTTCTGTGGATCTTCTCCTCCAGAACCAGACTTGCAGCGAACCTGCTCGACCGCGGATCGGAGTGGCAAGTGGGCCGTCCAGAATTCCAGATTCAAGAACCGAGCGTGCCGGTCCCGCCGCATGGTAGAGAGCATCGCTCAAAGCGACGCTGACGTGGTGGGCCGCCGCAACTTCCATCAACCGACTCGCCACGTTGACCGTATCGCCAGTCGCGGTAATGTGCTGGTGGCTGTCGCCTCCGAGCCGCGATGCGATGATCCTTCCGTAATGGGCGCCGATCTTGAAGCCGATACGCGATGCGATCGGCTGCGGCACCGTCGCGAGCCAACTCTCCATGCGCATGGAGAGAGCAACGCAGGCGGCCAAGGCATGACCGGCATCCTGAGGAGAGGGATCTGGAAGCCCGAACAGAATCATCGCGCCATCTCCCATGAAGCTGGCGACAATTCCATGGTTCCGCACGGTTTCCTGATCGACAAGGGTGTGGAAGCTTCGAAGAATCTCGCGGGTGTCATCGAGGGGAAGGACTTCGGTCAGGCCCGTGAACCCCGACAGGTCGATGAAGATCAGCGCGGCCTGCTGGCGTACCGGTTTGATGAGAAAGATCGGATCCTTGGTCAGCCGCTCGGTCAGGCTTGGAGGCTGAAAGCTCTGCAGGGTTCGGCTCTGCGCGCTCAGGCGCTCCGCCCGGCTGCGATCAAGCCAGAGCCTCGCCGCTCCAAAGAGAGCGACGGGTGGCGTTGCCGCCCAAAGCGGCAGAGCCGCGCTGAGCCAGATACCCTGCGTGAATGCCACGACAGTGACGCCGATCCATAGGGTGGTGATGCCGGCAATAAGAGCCAATCCCCAGATGCTGCGATGCCAGGAGAGAAGCAGCACGAAGAGAACCGGCAGAATGACAGCCACGGTTGCGTCGATGAGACGAACATGCCGATCACGCACGAGGCCATCGCCTTCCATCAGATGAGCGATGGCGGTCGCCAAAACCTCGACACCCGGCAGTACAGGATCAAAGGGGCTCGGAAATGTGTCGCCACCGCCCGCCACCGTCGCGCCGACTACGATAACCTTGTCGCGAACCGCATCTTCCTCGACATTGCCGTTCAGGATCTGACCCGCGCTGATCGTGCGAACAGTGCCGCCGGGGCCATAAAAGCGAAGCGTTAGGGCGTATCCTCTCTCGGTGCTCGTCGATATGCCGCCTATATCGATGCCGTCCGAGTGAAGAACAGGGTCGCGGTTCATCGCAATGGAGACGGCCCGCAGCGGAAAAGAGGGTATAATCCGGCCGTCTGACCGCAGCAGAAGAGGAACATGGCGCGGAACGCCCGACGCATCCGTCGCAATGTTGACGACCCCAAGAGTTCCGGCACGAGTCAGTGATTCAAGCGGCAGAAGCAGGCTTTGTGCGACAGGAAGGCCCTCAGAGTTGTCGTCGGTCGGTGCGAGCGCATGTTGCGTCGCGCGTCGGAACAGGCCCGCAGCGGCGAGAACGCTCGGCGCTCCACGAAGGGCTTCAATGAGCGCAAGATCGCCTTCCGCCGGGCCCGGATCGATGAACAGGATATCGAGCGCGATCGCCTTAGGCTTCATGTGTCCGAGTGCCGAAACAAGACGGGCCATCGTTGCCCTGGACAGGGGATAGGATCCTGTTTCGTGAACCGTCTGATCGTCGATGGCGACGATCGTAATCGCATCCGGCGCTGGACGTGGTCCCTGGATCAGAAAACGTAAATCGGCCAGGGGCGCTTCCACGCGGTCGAGGAAGGCTGCGCGGCCTTCCCGATACGACAGCGCAAGTCCAGCGCCCCAGAGACCGGCCAATGCTGCCGCGATCAGAGTGAAGGCGTAGCGCCGATCCATATCGATGTCATCGTCCGAAGCGCGCCAGGAGAGCAGACGCACGAGCGGCGGGCCACCGTCTGACGACCAGAGGCGCCGTCCCCGGTTCCACATCGACACCCTCTCCTGGACCCAGATTAACGCTGGCGGTTCCGCCGCTCACCCGCCTGACCGATGCACGCCCGGTGACCACGAAAACAGCTGTCTTGCCTCCAGCGACATCGACTGCCCATTGCGTGCCGCGCACGGCCGCGATGGCCTGAGGGGTCAGGATCTCGAAGCCTTGCCTGCTGGATCGCGCCGGTGCATCAATGAAAATGGCGCGGTTCCGCAGGCTGACTGCGTCTGGCTGGCTATCCCCATTCCGATCGACGAGATTGTAGTCGGCTCCTGCCTCGGCCTCGATGGTCAGCCCGTCACGACAGCGCAGAACCTGCCTTTGTGGAGCCGGCGCAGCCTGCAGCGCACACCCGACGTTCTGTGCCTCCGCCTCTCCAGGAAAAAGCAAGCAAGCAAGAAGGACAGGCAGAATGTACCCGATGGCCGCAAGGTCGATTGCCGGGCGGTCCGTCCGATCCCATGCCATGATGTAACTCCGCCGCCAAAGGACCGGCCGTTCTGTCGAAGGGCATAAAGATTTTGAAGGGTTATACTATGAAGCCCGTCGAAGTGCTAGAAGAACAGGGGCTGACCTTTCGGCGGACCGGAAATGGAACCACGAGAGACCCCGTGCTTTCCATCGTCCCTCCATCTATTCACGCCGTGCGATGAAGAAGAGGCGTGGAAAGCGCAGTAAAACCTTTCCGTCTTGTTGAACAGGATATGCTTCCGCGATCACGGCTTGGTATCGACGCAGATACTCTGAACGCTCCTCAGTCGAGAGACGATCGAGAAAGGGCTTCAGGCCGGTGCTCTTGAACCACTCGACGATAGCCTCGGCACCATCGAGCGGATGAACATAGATCGTTTGCCAAATATCGACCGAGCATCCGGCCTGTAGCAGCCAGGCATAATAATCCTCAAAGGATCCGATCGTCTCTCTCGCCTTGGCGGCGGAAGACAGCTTTTCCGCCCAGGGTCCCTTTTGTGCAACCTGTCCCATGAGTCGATGGGACGGTTCGTTCAGATTGTTCGGCATCTGAACGGCAAGACATCCTCCGTCATTCAAGAAGGAGACAAGGCGCTTGAGAAGATCGGGATGCCCGGGAAGCCATTGCAGGACGGCATTGGCGAAGATCAGATCGAAACGCTCCTCCGTCTGCCAGCTCGCGATATCAGTCTCACCGAAGTCCAGATCCGGCAAACGTGCTCGTGCCTTGGCAAGCATGTCGAGCGAATTGTCGAGCCCGAGGACCCGGGCTGTCGGATAGCGTTGGGCGACCAGCTCCGTGCTGTTTCCAGGACCGCATCCGATGTCGACGCAGCTCGTTGCTTCTTCCAGAGGCACACGCCTGAGCAGGTCGATGGATGGCCGGGTGCGCTCATCCTCGAACTTCAGGTATTGTCCCGCATCCCAATCCGCCAATAAGCCCTCCCTGTTTGATCCCGCAGTGTTGCAAAGGATGAATGTGACACGTACAGAAAAATCTTACTCGAGCGGTGCGAAAACCTGCTGAGGACGATCGATATCGCGCAAGTGGTGGCGGCCGAGATCGACAAGGGGCTGATCGAGCTTCTGGGCAAAGACCCGCGATACAATCACCTGTCGATCAAGCTGCTTTGCGAGATCCAGGAGCCTGCTTGCACGGTTTACAGCTGGGCCGACGACCGTAAAGTCGAGTCGGTGAGGAGCGCCCACATTGCCATAGGCAACCTCCCCAAAATGCAGGGAGAGGCTGTGCATCAAGGGTGCGCGGCCAAGGGATCCGCGGAGTTCGTTTCCGGCATTCGTTCTCAGACAAAACTCCTGGGCGGCTGCGAGGGCGCTCCGGCATGCAAGCCTGCTGTTCTGCTCAGAAGAAGTTGGAAAGATCGCCAATACGGAGTCGCCGATGAACTTGAGCACCTCGCCGCCATGCGCCTCGACGACCTCCCCGATGATCCCGAACCAGGAATTCAGATCAGCCAGAACGTCGGGGATCGGGGAGTGTTCCGATAATCGGGTAAATCCGCGAAGATCCGTGAACCAGATCGCCGCCTCGATGAGTTCCACCGCACCGCGATCCACACGGCCCTCGATGATTCGCTGACCCGTCCGCGGGCCCACATAGGTGTCGAGCAGATCGATGGCGATCCGTCGCAGGACATGACGCTCCAGATAGGGACTCAGCATCTTCGCGGCGCGTGCGAGGCCGTCGATCGTGGATTCATCGAATCCTTGCGCATCTCTCGTGGCAAAGGAGATGGCTGCTGTGCGGGTCTGATCCAGGAAGGGCAGCGGATATATGACGTAGTCCGTCGCGCCGGATAGTCTCAGTTCCTCGAGTAGCGGCATCTCGGGGCAGGGCACGTCAAGTCTGCGGCGGAACGGCCTGTCCGTTTCATCTACGATGCGGGTCGGGCTGTTGAGATACGATGGCGACGATGCTGCCGTGGCGCGATCGGCTTCCCGCACGGAGAGGCTCTCGTTTATCCAGATGTGCTGCCAGCCACTGACCTCCGGATGCAGCACTTCCAAGCCGAGGGATGCGCGCCAGACGGGCCAGCCCGCCCGGACGGCCTCCCGGCAGAAGCCTGCAAACAGATCCTTCACATTTCCATGCGGCGCTTGATCGATCAGCCAGCGCCCGATCCCGTCAATCCGATCCATAACGCTCATACCTGTCTCGCCCTGATGACCCATCTCACCATCCTGGCGGAATTCTGGCAAACGCTCGAGAGGACGGATGCGCTTTCCTCGGACGTGATGATTCTCCTTTTGCCTGCGCGAGGGAGGCGGTAAAACGGCACGGCCCTGCCTTGAAAATCCGTTCTATCGCCGTTCCTTCGCGGCGAGCAAAGAGGAACTTTCCGTGACAGACCATCTTGCTGCCGTTCTCGACCGTATCGATGCCGATCTGGACAAGAGCCTTGAGCGCCTCTTCGAATTCATCCGCATCCCCAGCATCTCGACAGACCCTGCCTATAAGGAAGTGTGCCGTCGGGCGGCGGAATGGCTCGCGGACGAACTGCGTGAGCTGGGCTTCGACGCTTCAGCTCGCACGACCGAAGGCCATCCCATGGTGGTCGGCCATCAGGTGCAGCCTGCCAAGGGGCCGCATGTGCTGTTCTACGGCCATTACGATGTACAGCCTGTCGATCCCATCGAGTTGTGGAGCACGCCACCGTTCGAGCCGACCCTCGTAGAGGCACCCGACGGCGACACCTGGATCGTCGCGCGGGGCGCGTCGGACGACAAGGGGGCCTTGATGACTTTCATCGAGGCCTGCCGGGCCTGGCGGGCTGTGTCCGGCGAGTTGCCGATCCGCGTTTCGATTCTGCTCGAGGGTGAAGAGGAATCCGGTAGCCCGAGTCTCAAGCCTTTCCTTGAGGCCTTTCGGGATGAACTGGCGGCGGACGTCGCCCTCGTGTGCGATACCGACATGTGGGACAACGACACGCCAGCCGTGACCACCATGCTGCGTGGTCTGGTGGGGGAGGAAGTCGAAATCACCTGCGCGAGCAGGGATCTTCATTCCGGCATGTTCGGTTCCGCCGCACGCAACCCGATCCATGTTCTGACCGAGATCCTCGCGGCGCTGCGCGATGCTGAAGGGCGCATCACCTTGGCGGGTTTCTACGACGGCGTGCAGGAGCTCCCCGCTGCCGTGAAGGAGCAATGGAGCCGTCTGCCGTTCGACGAGGCCGGCTTCCTCGGGCAGGTCGGCCTAAGCATTCCGGCAGGTGAGAAGGGACGCAGTGTGCTAGAGCAGATCTGGGGTCGGCCGACCTGCGAAATCAACGGGATTGTTGGCGGCTATACGGGCGAGGGCTTCAAGACGGTTATCCCGTCGAAGGCTTCCGCCAAGGTATCTTTCCGCCTTGTGACAGGCCAGGATCCAGCCAAGGTTCGAGAAGCCTTCCGGGCCCATGTGCGGGCCGCCATTCCGGCGGATTGCACCGTGACGTTCAAGGAGCACGGTGGCAGCCCAGCGCTCAGCCTGCCGTTGGATGGACCTTGGCTCAAGCCGACTCTCGACGCTCTCACGCAGGAGTGGGGCCGTGAAGCGGCGCTGGCGGGAACGGGTGGCTCCATTCCGATCGTCGGAGATTTCAAACGCCTGCTCAACATGGATGCACTCATGGTGGGCTTCGCGCGCTTCGACAATCGCGTGCATTCGCCCAATGAGAAATACGATCTGTCAAGCTTCCATCACGGTATTCGCTCGTGGGCGCGGATCTTGGCAGCATTTGCACGCTGAACATCTTTCATAGGCATGTTGTCCCCGGATAGTCCCAGGACGAGTCCTGCTCTAATCCGGGGCGACAGCCAGATCGTTCCGGCGTATACTCAAGGCATAGGTTGCGGCTACGCGTGACCCGCTGGATGACGCACGCACCGCCGTGATCTCAACTGCCAAGGTTCAGCCCTGGAGGAGCGATTATGGCCAATTTTCATATTGTTGCCGGCGCAAGCGAGGCTCCGGCACATCCGGTTGTCAGAAAGATCACGCCCGCTGATTTGAAAGAAGCCCTCGCAAAGGGGTTCGATGATTTCTGGGCCATGCCGTCACACCTGGTTTTCCTTGGTCTGATCTATCCTGTCGTCGGCGTTTGCCTTGCCGCGCTCACCTTCAGCAACAACGCACTGCCGCTCCTCTTCCCACTAGCCTCAGGCTTCGCGCTGATCGGTCCGTTCGCAGGCATCGGTCTTTATGAGATCAGTCGCAGGCGGGAACTTGGCTTGTCGACGTCGTGGCAGGATGCATTCAACGTTCTGAAATCTCCCTCGATCCCGTCGATCGTCGCGCTCGGCGTTCTGCTGCTGGCCATCTTTTTGGTCTGGCTGACGACGGCTCGTTTGCTCTACCAATCAATTTTCGGCTATGCGGTGCCCACATCGTATTCGGAACTCATCAATCAGGTCCTCACGACGTCGGAGGGCATGCGATTGATCTTTCTGGGCAACATCCTCGGCTTCATCTTCGCCGTGGCCGTCCTGAGCATCAGCGTGATTTCGTTCCCGCTTCTCCTCGATCGGGACGTCGGCGCGGCCGTTGCCGTTTATACCTCGGTCAAGGCAGTAGCGATGAACCCGCTCACCATGGCGCTCTGGGGCCTCATCGTAGCGGCAGCGCTTCTTGTCGGATCCATTCCGCTCTTCGTCGGGCTTGCCATCGTGATGCCGGTGCTTGGGCACGCAACTTGGCATCTCTATCGCCGGGTCGTAGAGCCTCCGCACCCTGACGAGGCCCATCCTGTGAGATAACCGAAATCCCGGAGAGAATCTGGAGGTGGCCCGTCCATCGGGCCGCCTCCATGCTGTTCAAGAACCGGATCCGAAGAACACCACCCTGGACAGGAGTGTGTAATCCGCTTCGAGCATCATGATCGCCACGAACACCACAACAGCGCTCATCGGCACCAGAATGGCATAGACCAGCGAAAGGCGCTCCCACGCCATATGCATGAAGATGGCGACGATGAGGCCCGCCTTCATCAGCATGAACAGGATGATGAGGGAATATCTGAGAAGACCCTGAACCTGGAAGTAATCGACGAAATACGAGCAAGCGCTCAAGACGAACAGCCAAGCCCAGACGACCAGATAGAGCTTGATCGGGTGCTGCTGTCCCTGCGCATGTGCTGATGCCTGTGCCATGACTGCTCTCTTACCAAAGGTAGAAGAAGGCGAAGATGAAAACCCAGACCAGATCGACGAAGTGCCAGTAGAGACCCATGATCTCGACAGCCTCGTATCGCCCTTTCCGGCTGGTGAAAAAGCCCCGCCTCTCGTGGTCGTAATCGCCTCGCCAAACCTTACGCGCGGTAACGAGAAGGAACAGCACGCCGAAGCTCACATGCGTGCCGTGGAATCCGGTGATCATGAAGAAGGATGAGCCGAACTGAGCCGCGCCCCATGGATTGGCCCAGGGGCGGACGCCTTCGTGGATCAGCTTGGTCCATTCGAAGGCCTGCATGCCGACGAAGGTGGCGCCGAGAAGCGCTGTCAGCAGCATCAGAATGGCCGTTTTCTTGCGATCACGGCGGTAGCCGAAGTTCACGGCCATCGCCATGGTTCCGCTGCTGCTGATCAGGACGAAGGTCATGATCGCGATCAGGATCAGGGGAAGCTTGACACCTCCGATGGTGAGGGCAAAGACCTCGCTCGGATTGGGCCACGGCACGGTCGTCGACATGCGCGCCGTCATGTAGGAGATCAGGAAGCAGCTGAAGACGAAGGTGTCGCTGAGGAGGAAGATCCACATCATGGCCTTGCCCCAGGACACATTCCTGAAGGCCTGCCGATCCGAGGAGAAGTCGGCAGCGACGCTGCGCAGGCCCGAGGCCTCGGTATAGGTCGTTCTTAGATCCGTCAGGGCCTGTTCCGCCATGCGCAGAACTCCTCCTATGTCAGCAGTTGCCGACAGATGTCCACGAATTCACCAGCCCAGCCCGTCAGCACGCTGAGGAAGACAAGCCAGACGAGGAGCAGGAAGTGCCAGTATGTGGCGCAGAGCTCCACGGACAGCCGCAGAGGCTCCGTGGTCGTCTCGCGCCATGCCTTCTCGGTGGTCCTGCCCAGTGCCACCAGCCCGCCGAGGAGGTGAAGACCGTGCACGCCGGTCAGGACATAAAAGAAGGCATTGGCTGGATTGGCGGCCAACAGGTAGCCTTCGCCTGTCAACTGCCTCCAGGCCAGGAGCTGACCAGAGAGAAAGGCCATGGCCGAAATGCCTGCTGCGAGAAGGCCCATTCTCAGTTCAGGCATCTCTCCCCGCCCGATTGCGCTGTTTGCGCCATGCAGAGCAACGCTGCTCAAGACGAGCATCGCGGTGTTGAGCCAGAGGATCGCCGGTATCGGCAATGTGCGCCAGTCGGGCAATTGCATGCGCATCGCGTAGGCGCTGAAGAAAAGCGCAAACAGGGAGCCGACGACGGCAAGAAAGATGCCAAGCCCGATCTTGGATGGAGGGGTGGCATTTGCTTCCGGCAAGATGTCGGCGGTGCCCTGTTCCAGCCACGGCTTGGACGCGAGCCCCTGTCGCGAGAGCCACCAGGCGCCGATGATGGCCAGCACACTCAGGAACAGGAGGATGCTACCCATGGGAGGATCCTGGCACTGTGCGCGTGAATCCGGGCTGGTTCTGCGGCAGGAAATCCTGATCGGCCCCCGGAACGCTGTAATCGTAGGCCCACCGGTAGACGACCGGCAGATCCTTGCCCCAGTTGCCGTGCGGAGGCGGCGTTTCCGGCGTCTGCCACTCCAGGGTTGTCGCCTGCCAGGGATTGCCGCCGGACGGCCGGCCGTGACGCAGGCTCCAGAACAGATTGAAGACGAAGACCAGTTGCGTCGCGCCGACGATCAGGGCCACGATGGTGATGAAGGCGTTAAGCGTATGGGCCGAGGGCGGAACGAAGGACATGTCTGCGATGTCATGATACCGCCGCGGGATGCCCATCAGCCCCAGGTAATGCATGGGAAAGAAGATTGCGTAGGCTCCGAGGAACGTAACCCAGAAATGGAGCTTGCCGAGCGTGTCGTTCAGCATGCGCCCAGTCACCTTCGGATACCAGTGATAGATCGCTCCGAAGATCACGAGGATCGGAGCTACGCCCATGACCATGTGGAAATGGGCGACCACGAACATGGTGTCCGAGAGGGGCACGTCCACCACCACGTTGCCGAGGAACAGGCCCGTGAGTCCCCCGTTCACGAAGGTCACGATGAAGGCGAGGGCGAACAGCATGGGAACGGTAAGGTGGATGTTGCCGCGCCAGAGCGTCAGGATCCAGTTATAGACCTTGATCGCCGTCGGAATGGCGATGATCAGCGTGGTCGTGGCGAAGAAGAACCCGAAATAGGGATTCATGCCGCTCACATACATGTGGTGGGCCCAGACAACGAAACTCAGGGCGCCGATGGCAAGTAGGGCCCAGACCATCATGCGGTAGCCGAAGATATTGCGTCGCGCATGGGTGCTGATCAGGTCCGAGACCATGCCGAAGGCGGGCAGCGCCACGATGTAGACTTCCGGATGTCCGAAAAACCAGAACAGATGCTGGAAGAGGAGGGGAGAACCGCCATCGCGTTCCAGCGGCTGGCCCATCTCGACGATGGCCGGCATGAAGAAGCTGGTTCCGAAAATTCTGTCGAAGAGCATCATGACGGCGCCGACGAAGAGGGCAGGGAAGGCCAGCAAAGCCATGAAGCTCGCCGTGAAGATGCCCCAGACGGTGAGAGGCATACGCATCAGCGTCATGCCGCGCGCGCGCGCCTGCAGCACCGTCACCACGTAGTTCAAGCCGCCCATGGTGAAGCCGATGATGAAGATCATCAGGGAGGCGAGCATCATGATGATGCCCCACTCCTGTCCTCCGGGCGTGCCTGAAAGAATGGCCTGCGGTGGATACAGCGTCCATCCGGCACCCGTGGGCCCTCCCGGTGCGAAAAAGCTCGCTACCAGAACCAGAACGGCGAGAAAATAGATCCAGAAGCTCAGCATGTTGACATAGGGAAACACCATGTCGCGCGCGCCGACCATCAGGGGAATGAGGTAGTTGCCGAAGCCTCCCAGGAACAAGGCGGTGAGCACATAGACTACCATCATCATGCCGTGCATGGTGATGAACTGGTAATAGGCATTGGCATCGATGAAGGCGAAGACGCCCGGAAAGCCGAGCTGCAACCGCATTAGCCAGGACAGCACGAGAGCGACCAGTCCGACCGAGAGAGCCACGAACGAATATTGAATCGCGATGACTTTCGCATCCTGGCTGAAGACGTACTTCGTTACCCAGCTATGAGGATGATAGAGTTCGACATCTTCGACATCGGCCGGTGCAACGGCTCCAGCCGGACCAAGTGGCACATCGACCATCAGGAGGCTCTCCTCGGTAGATTCCGTTTTCTCTCCGTCTAATGAGGCGCGAACGCCTCCTCAGTTGGCGGCAGGCGTGAGACGCGCGAAGCTTCGCGCTGCCTGATCCTGCAGCCATGCCTGATAATCACTTTGTTCCTGAATCACGAGCTTTCCACGCATCTGCGGATGACCGACGCCGCAGAGTTCTGCGCAGAGAACATCGAACGTTCCCGTTCGTGTCGGCGTGAACCAGATGTAGGAAACCTGGCCCGGCACCAGATCCATCTTGGCCCGCAACTCCGGCACATAGAAATTGTGGAGGACGTCGACCGAGCGCAGGAGTGCTTTGACCGGCTTGCCGATCGGCAGGTGCAATTCGCCGCCTTCAATAACGACATCGTCCTGCGATTTCGGATCCTCCCGGTTGATGCCGAGTGGGTTGTCCGGACTGATCAGGTGCGCGTCCGAGGTGGCGAGTTGGCCATCCGCTCCGGGCAAGCGGAAGCTCCATTGCCATTGCTGCCCAAAAATTTCGATGTCGGTCGCATCTTCCGGAACCGTGATGAACTGTCGCCAGACGAACAGTCCGGGCGTCAGCATGGCGGCAACGCCGATGCCTGTGACAACGGTCAGCCACCATTCGAGCCTCTTGTTCTCAGGCTCGTAGTGTGCCTGTCGGCCGGCCTGATGGCGGAACCGATAGACGCAATATGCCATGAAGAGCACGACGGCGACGAAGACCGCGCCGGTGATCCAGAAGGTGATGATGATCGTGTTGTCGATGTAACGCCAGTTTGAAGCGATTGGTGTCCACCACCAAGGACTGACAAGGTGGAACACGACCGAGCCAACGGCCACCAGAACGAGTATGAACGCTACAGCCATTCCTCACCCATCCTTGCCATGAGAGGCCTTGGACATGAAGCAGAAGGCAATAACTCTTGTACGCCATTACATTGTTTTTGGTCGGGAAACTCTACATGAGGATTCAACCAAAACAAGTTTGTAAGCAATATTGGCTTGATATTGGCCGCTCTACATCGAAGCAACTTGGAGTAAGCCAATACCTGGATCGAAAAATTACACCCGGCAGAACGGTTGGTCAATGAGCCTTGGCTATCGGGCACCGGAGAGATATAGATTAACATCGTTCTTTTGGGGGGATGATAAGTTCTCATTTTCGCCACATTTGGCAGATTCGAGCAATTGGCAGTCGACTGGGTTTCGGAGAAAGATAGAATGTTATTGGCTTGCTGACAGTGGTACTTGAGAAGCCCCGGTTATCTTGGATCTTCGATGTCTTCTATTGGAAGTATATTTTCCTCGCTGCCACCTGTGATCTTTCATCAACTATCAACCCAAAAACCAACGGTCAGGGTTTTGCCGTTGGGGAAACTGTGATTAGGTGCCTCTCGATAGACTGAGCTGGTCTGGATCCGGACGCATCGACTGGGCGAGGTTGGCTGTGAGGCCAAGGAATATTGGTCCGTTTTGATCGGGGAGATCGTGCCTCAATTGCGGTGGCTGAGTAACAAACGACGGATCGTATTCCCAGTTCTAGTTGGCGTTCTGTTCAGTGGATTGCCGATCGCGCCTGCCGTCGCTCTCGATCTCTTCGGTTGGCTGCGTGGGGGTGGCGATGCGCCACCGCCTCCAAGCCCGCAGGCCCTGCCTTATTCCCTCGACATCGTGGTGGGCGCGGACAACAGCAACCTGAAGCAAACCCTGAAGGACGCATCGACCCTTCAAAGCCTGCAATCCGATCCGCCTCCCGATGCCGCGGCTCTCATCAGTCGGGCACAGGCCGATCTGCCCCGTTTGATCGATGCGCTCTGGGGTGCCGGGTACTACAATGCTCGCATCACCATCAACGTTGCCGGCGTTCCGATGGTGTTGCAGGCGCCCCGCACGGATGCTGCCACCCGAGCAGCCTCGGGCTATCTCGCACGCGCGCTCGTTCCCATTCAGATCATCGCGGATCCAGGTCCGCAATTTGCGTTGAGGGATGTTGCCGTTCTGGATGCGAGGACGGGACGCCCCTTCCCACCGGGCGAGCTTCCGCCTCGGGTCGTGCAGATCAAGCCCGGGGATCCGGCCCGTTCCGCCGATATCGTCGCCGCCGAAGCCCGGATCGTCGATTATTTCCGGTCCCAATCGCGCCCCTTCGCCAAGATCCGGCGGCAGGACCCTGTGGTGATCCATCCGGCTCAAGTGATGGACGTGAGCCTTGCCGTCGATCCAGGGCCGCGGGCGGGAATCGGAGCCATTTCGATCCAGGGGGCGGAGAATGTCGACCCGGCCGTGGTGCGTTCCTTCATCTACACGGAGCCGGGCGATCCCTATTCGCCAGCGGAACTTGCCTCCATGCGCAAGTCGATCTCCCAGATCGAGGCTTTGTCATCCGTGCGCATCCGCGAAGGTGAGGCCCTGGATGCCTACGGAAACCTGCCTCTTTTCGTGGAGCTGACAGAACGCCCGCAGCGGGTCGTCGGAGCCTCGGTCCAATATTCCACGACTGACGGACCGGCGGTAAGGGCCTACTGGGCGCACCGAAACCTGTTCGGCGGCGCCGAGCGGCTGAGGTTTGAGGGCAGCATCTTCTATCTCACAGAGGATGGCGGTCAGCCCGACCGGAATCAGGATTTCACGTGGGACAACCTCGGAGGTCGGTTCCGCGCGAGCTTCCTCAAGCCTGCTCTCTGGGGGACACGCAACGATTGGCTGATCGACGGCCTCGCCGAACGCGACAGGACGGAAGGCTATACGAGCCGCCTCGTCAACGCGACCACCGGCATCCGCCACCGCTTCAGCGACAAGTTCTCGATTCAGGGCGGCATCGAGTACGAGAAAGGGCAGGCAACGGACGTCCTCGGTCAGATCGACTACACCCTCGTCGGATTGCCGGTTTCTCTCAGCTACGACTCGACCGACAATCTCCTCAATCCTACGCAGGGCATGCGGGTGATCGCCTCCGTGGCCCCTTACCCGGAATTCCTCGGTTCATCCGTGCCGATGACCGTCGCGAGGGGAACGGCCTCTGCGTATTACTCTCTCGACGAGGAGGCCCGCAACATCCTCGCAGGCCGCATCGGCTTGGGGTCGATCGTCGGCGCAGAACTGGATGAAATCCCGGCCAATCGGCGTTTCTACGCCGGCGGCGGCGGTTCGGTGCGCGGCTACCGCTACCGGACGCTTGGTCCGACCTTCCTCGGCGAGCCGATTGGGGGCCGAAGCCTGCTCGAAGCCTCGCTCGAGGCGCGCATCAAGATCACCAATACCATCGGTATCGTGCCCTTCGTCGATGCCGGCACCGCCTTTGAATCGAGCTTCCCGGATTTCGACGAGGACATCCGCGTCGCGGCAGGTCTTGGCCTACGCTATTACACGTCCATCGGCCCCATTCGCTTGGATGTCGCGATCCCGGTCAATCCGGGACCCGGCGATCCGTCCTACGCCATTTATGTCGGAATCGGGCAGGCCTTCTGATGATCAAGCCAATCCGCTCCCTCGCCCTTATCTCGATCATCATCGCCCTGACGGTTGCAGCCTTCTGGCTGGTGGCGGGACGTCCCAGCCAGGCACAGAGCGACCAGGGCGTTCTGGCCAATCTGATCTCGCGCCTCCTGTCGACGCCGACCACGCGCGTTACCATCGGCAGCATCGAGGGGGCTCTCTCCTCAAATGCCGTCATCCGGGACATCCGCATTGCCGACCGGGATGGCGTGTGGCTCAATCTCGATCGAGCCCGCCTCGTCTGGAGCCGCACGGCGCTGCTGCGCGGACGCCTTCAGGTCGACGAACTCACCATCGACCGCCTTCAGGTTCTGCGCAGGCCGTTGCCCGCCGAGGAGGATGCGCCTGTCTCCGATGAGCCAATCCTGCCCGAACTGCCGGTGCGGGTCATCGTAGATCGCTTCGCCTTGCAGGAACTCACCCTTGGTGCGCCGGTGCTCGGCACGCAGGCACAGCTCTCGGCGGCGGGTTCGGCCCAGCTTGGCGATCCGTCCGAAGGGCTCGATCTGAACTTCCAGGCGCAGCGCCTGGATGCGCCCGGGCGGCTTTCGATCGACCTCACCTACGTTCCACAGTCGAACCGTCTCGCCCTCGACCTCACCCATCAGGAACCTGCAGGCGGCATTGCCGCTCGACTGATGAATCTGCCCGGACTTCCGCCCGTCGATCTGAAGCTCGCCGGCCAGGGGCCCATGAATGACTTCGCAGCGCGGCTCGATTTCACTGCCGGACCGACGATTGGTGCTTCGGGGACGGCGACCGTCAAGCGCGCCACGGCCGGTTATGATGTGAATCTGGATCTCGCCGCGCGTGTCGAGGGATTGCTGCCGGCACCGGCCGCGCCAGTCTTCAGCGGGACCACTCAGCTCGTTGGCCATGTGACCGTCGGCGATGACAGCAGCCTGCGCTTCCAGCCGGTGCGCATCACATCGAATGTCGCACGCTTCGATATGACCGGAACCGTCAGCTCCGGCCAGGTTCTCGATCTGACGCTCAACGCCCGTGCCTTGCCGACCGATGGTGCGAAAACGCGCGCAGGGGAGGCGGAGATCGCCCGGCTCAATTTCAACGGAACCGTGCAGGGTCCGTTGACGGCGCCGCGCATCAACGGCTTGCTCGATGCCGCCGAGGTCAGGCTCCCGCAGGGCACCCTGGACACGCTGACGGCCCGTGTGACCATGAATCCGGTGGACGGCGCATCGCCTCCCAACCAATTCTCCTTTGCCGTCGATGCAGGTGCTGGAGGGATCCGGCCTGCGGACCGGGCGCTCGCCCGGGCGATTGGAACGACCCTTTCGGTCACGGCGCGTGGTTCCTTCGATCTGGATGGTGTCGCGAACGTGGAGACGGCGCGCATCGAGACCTCCACGGCGCGGGCAGGCTTCACGGGACGGGTGGGAAGCACCATTCTCGATGGCGCGCTCGATGCCAACATCCCGGCGCTGGCATCCTTCTCAGGCGTCGCGGGCCGGCCGCTGCAGGGTTCTGCAACTCTGACGGCGCGATTGTCAGGCAATCCTCGTCGGTACGACATGGCGGCTGTCGTCGACGCCCGGTTGCGGGAACTTTCGACGGGAACGCCGGGCGTCGACGGTCTCCTGGGGCGCTCGGTCACAGCTACGGGCACGATGCGCCGCATCCCCAATGGTTTCGCTTTTGAGAATTTCCAGGTTGATGGGGCACATCTCGATGCCCGTGTCGATGGGCGTGCCACGCAATCCGCGGCTGATCTGGGCCTCGACATCACCATCGACGAGTTGAGGCAAGTGGATCAGCGAGTGACCGCCGGCCGGGCGAGTGTCATGGCTCGTCTTGCAGGTTCGCTCGAACGGCCGGACGTGCGGGGTGTTGCAACGCTCACCGACGTGCGAGCCCTCAATCGATCCATCCCGCGCCTTGCGATCAGTCTCGACGCCAAGGATGTGACGGGTGCGCTCGATGCCGCTCTGATGCTCGATGGACAGGTGGACGGGAAGCCAGCAACGGGCTCCCTTCATCTCGCAAAGCCTCCAGAGGGCGGGTGGCTCCTGGACCGGCTCGATATCGATATCGGTTCAGTCGGATTGAATGGAAATCTCCGCCTGGGCGCCGAGAATCTGGCGCAGGGCGAGATCTCCCTGTCCGGCAGCAACTTCGACGATCTCTCGCCGCTCGTGCTGACGAAGCTCGATGGCGCGCTCGATGCGGTTGTTTCTCTCGATGCGAGTGGTGGCGGTCAGAATGCCACGATTACGGCACGAGGCGCGCGCTTTGCCGTGGCGGATGCGTCGGTGAGGAATTTCGATGCGAAGCTCACCGTTCAGGATCTTTATCGCCGTCCCATGATCGACGGTAACGTCTCTGCCGAGGCGCTGACGGCTGGCGGCCAGACCTACAGAACCGTGCGGTTCGTGGCCGATGGAACGCCGGATGCCTCGCGCTTTACGGCGTCTGCCGTCGGGCAGGGATTCAACCTCGACGCACATGGACGCCTCGTCCCTGGCGATGCAACACGGATCGAGCTTGCGAGCTTCACCGCACGCCGCGGCGGCAGGCGTCTGGCTCTGGCCCAACCCGCAGCCATCATCCTTCAGAACGGTGCCGTCACCCTGTCCGATCTTGTGATCGCGGCGGATCAGGGCCGTATCGCGGTTTCCGGCACGGTTTCCGACAGACTCGATCTCTCCGTCGATGTCCGCAGCCTGCCGCTTCAGGTCGCCGACATCGTGGTGCCCAATCTCGGTCTGGCCGGCACGGTCAACGGAAATGCTTCCATTGGCGGAACAATGGAAGCACCTACCGGAAACTACCGCGTCAACGTATCAGGCCTTGCCACGGCAGAGACCCGTCGGGCCGGCCTGCCGGCGCTCAACATCGAGGCGCAGGGGCGTCTTGCCGATCAGCGGGCCGGCATCGATGCGAGGATTGCCATCGGGCGTGGCGGAACTGTGCAGGTTTCGGGAAGTGTTCCCCTCGATCCGGCCGAGGAACTGGCGCTCAGGGTGGTGGGGCGTACCGACCTTGCCATCGCCAATTCCTTCCTGTCCGCATCTGGTCAGCGTCTGACAGGAGCTGCCAATCTCGATCTGTCAATTGCCGGAAAATTCTCGAACCCGCGCATCGAGGGTTCCGTGACCCTTGCCAACGGCAGCTTCGTCGACTCGCTCCAGGGCGTCCAGCTGAACGGCATTGCCGGGCGCTTCGTGGCGCGCGGGCAGGTGCTTTCCATCGAGAACTTGACGGCGCAGACACCGAGCGGTGGCTCACTTTCCGCCCGAGGCCAGGTGACGATCGATCCGGCGGCGGGGCTGCCCGGCGAGATCCGCATCACGGGCAACCGCGCGCAGCTCGTCTCCAACGAGACCGTCGAGGCCAGCGCCGACCTGGATCTGACCGTCTCGGGCCCGCTTCTGAGCAGGCCGCGGGCTGCGGGCCACATCAACATCATCTCGATGAACGTTTCCGTGCCTGACCGGCTGCCCACCACCTTGAGACCGCTCCCGGGAACCAGGCATGTGCGGCCGACGCCGACCGCGGCCGCGCGGCTCGCTCTCGCGCAGCGGCGGCAATCCGCTTCTGCGAGAGGCACACCTTTCCGCGCCGAACTCGATCTGACGCTGACGGCGCAGAGCCGCATCTTCGTGCGCGGGCGCGGCATCAATGCCGAACTCGGCGGCGATCTGCGGCTCCAGGGCACGACCCAGGATCCCATTGCCATCGGTGCCTTCGAACTCCGGCGCGGCCGCTTCGATCTTCTGGGCCAGAGGCTCGAGTTCGTGCGTGGACGACTGGACTTCACCGGCGATCTCACGCCATCCCTCGACTTCCTGGCGGAGACGCAGGCGGGAGACGTCACTGCTCGCATCGGTGTCACGGGTCCGGCCTCCAGCCCGGAATTCACGTTCAGCTCCGAACCGTACCTGCCTCAGGACGAGGTCCTCTCCCGCATCCTGTTCCAGAGGCCGTCGGGCGGGCTGTCCGCGGGGCAGGCCCTGCAGCTCGCGCAGGCCGTGGCGCAGCTCTCCGGCGGGTCCGGCAACGACGCGTTCGAGCAACTGCGCCGTTCGCTCGGTGTCGACAGCCTCGACATCACCGTCGGCGCTGGCGGCGGGCCTGGCGTGGGCGTTTCGCGCTATATCAGCGACAATGTGCGAGTCGGCGTGAAAGCCGGCGCTCTGCCCGAGGAGAGCGGCGTGACGGTCGACGTCGATCTGACACGGCGGCTCAAGGCTCAGGGCGAGATCAATGCCGAAGGCGGCAGTTCCGTCGGGCTTGGGTTCGAGTTGGAGTATTAGGCAAGATGTGAGGGGCGACTTCAGGGCGCCCCTCAGGGTCAGGATCAATCGACTTTGGCACCCGAGGCTTTCACGACCTTCGCCCATTTCTCATGCTCGGACTTCACATAAGCCATGAGTTCGTCCGGGCTCATCGATCGGATCTCACCACCAAGGTCTGCAAAACGCTTCTGCAGTTCCGGCGTCTCCAGGGCCTTGCGGACTTCCTGGTTCAGCTTGGAGGTGATTTCGGGCGGCGTGCCCTTCGGGGCGAACAGGGCAAACCAGCTCGATGCCTCGAAGCCGGGCAGGCCTGCCTCGGCGAGGGTCGGCTTGTCCGGGATGGCGGGTGAGCGCTTGGATGACGTGACCGCGAGCGCGCGCAGATTGCCGCTGCGGACCTGCTCGATGGAGGAGGGCAGGTTGTCGAACATCACGTCCACCTGGCCGCCAATCAGATCGTTTACCGCCGGTCCGCTGCCACGGTAGGGAACGTGGGGCATCTCGATGCCGGTCATCTGCTTGAAGAGCTCGCCTGACAGGTGGATGGAGGTGCCGTTGCCGGAGGACGCCATCGTCATCTTGCCGGGCGTCGCCTTCGCCTCGGCAATGAATTCCTCGACAGTGGTGGCCTTCACCTTCTTCGGGCTCACCACCATCAGGTTCGGCACTCCGGCCACGTAGGCGACCGGGGCGAAATCGGTGAGCGCATCATACGGCATCTTGGTATAGAGGCTCGGATTGATGGCATGGGTGCCCACAGTGCCCATCACGAGGGTGTAGCCATCCGGATCGGCCTTGGCGACCGCATCGGTCCCGATATTGCCGCCTGCTCCGCCGCGGTTCTCGATGACGAATTGCTGCCCGAGGGATTGCGACAGCTTCTCGCCGACGAGGCGGGCAAAGATGTCGGTGGTGCCGCCTGGCGTGAACGGCACGATCAGGCGCACCGGCCGGGAGGGATAGGTGGCCTGCTGGGAGAGCGCGGCTCCGGATACCAGGCAGGCCGAAGCACTCAAGGCAGCGCCGAGCACGTGCCGACGCGTGAGGCTGGAGAGGAATGGCATTGCGGCTCCCTATAGAGTTGATGTCGTTGACCGCACCGGGTTCCGGTGCGGCAACCACCATGAGAGCGCAACGTCCTGCCAGAGGCAACGGCTTTCCGGTCAGCGCCGGTCGAAGCGGCTTGCGATGAGATCGCCCGTGGATTGGACCACCGTGACGATGACGATCAGGACGGCGATGACGCTGACCATGACGGTCGTGTCGAAGCGCTGGTAGCCGTAGCGCATGGCAAGATCGCCCAGTCCGCCGGCGCCCACGGCCCCTGCCATGGCCGAGGAGCCGATCATCGACACCAGTGTGATGGTGAAGCCCCGGATGATGCCTGGCAGGGCTTCCGGCAAGAGCACATGGACGATGATCTGCCAGCGGCTCGCGCCCATGGCTTGCGCGGCCTCGACGAGGCCGTGATCGACTTCGCGCAGGCTGACTTCGGCGATGCGGGCGAAGAACGGTGTTGCCGCGATGCTCAACGGTACGACCGCGGCCCAGAGCCCGATCGACGTGCCGACGATGAGGCGCGTGAAGGGGATGAGGGCTACCAGAAGGATGATGAAAGGCGTCGAGCGGAAGCCGTTGATGACGCTGCCCAACACCCGGTTGAGACGGGGCATCTCGTAGATGCCGCCGATGCTGGTGGTGACGAGAACGACGGCGAGGGGAATCCCGGCCGCGAAAGCGACCAGACCCGCTGTGCCGACCATGATCAGGCTCTCGAGGAATGCATCCCAGAACATCGGGAGGAAGTTTGTGGGCATGTCTGATGATCCCGTCTCTGGTTATGGATTCAGGGCTGAAGTGTCAGTGGCGTTCTTCGCCTGGGCTTCGCTCTGGATGACGGCCTGGAGAACGCCGACGGGTGGGGTGCCATTCAGCCAGTAATCGCCGATGGCACGCTCGCGCTGAATGGCGGGATTGTGGGATGCCAGAGTGCGGGCATTGCGCCAGTAGCGGTCGAGGCGCCGCGTCTCGCTTACGGCGGATGCGCCGCCGATCTCGAAGAGCAAGGTCGTCGCTTCGAGCACCTGCTCGATCACGATCTGCTGCGCCTGATAGGCCTTGATGTTCGCCGACGTATAGAGCTCCGTCGCATCCTGGCCATTGAGAGCGGACTGGTAGGAGTCCTCAATGGCATCGGCAACGCCTTCCACCAGCGTGTCCGCCGTGAAGGAGAGGCTCGCGAGACGCCCGATCACGCTCTGAACGAGCGGGTCATGGCGCGGGCTGGACTTGCCGGGAACCGCGAAGGTCCTGGTCTTGGCCCGGGTAAACTCGATGGCGTCCTTCAGGACGGCCCGCGCAATGCCCGCGAGGGCGGCCAGATGGAACAGCTGGTAATACGCGATGATGTAGGATGTCTTAGGAGGCTGTTCGACGGAGATCCGCCGGAGGATCTGATCCGCCCTGATCTCGACCCGGTTGAAACGTGTCGTGCCGCTGCCGGTCAGGCGTTGGCCGAAGCCGTCCCAATCGTCTTCGATCACGACACCCGGAGCCGTCGTCGGCAGGACGAGGGAGACATACTCCGTTCCCTCCAGGGCGACCGCCACGATCCACGTCGCATAGATCGTCCCGGTGCTGTAGAATTTATAACCGTCGAGAAGCCAGTGATCGCCGTCCTTCGTGAGGGTGACGGTCGTCTCGGTGCCTTCCGTCTTCTCGGCCATGGCGGCGCCGAAGAGGGCGCCGTCGACGATGAGGGAGAACCATCGCTGGCGGTCGGCCTCGTCCCGGCCGTTGAGCCGCTCCTCGACGAAGGCGAAATGAGCGCGGAAGATCTGGGGCAGGTTGGAATCGGCCTCGCCCAGCTCGATGAGAAGCCGGAACGCCTGGGGCAGGCTGGCGCCGAGGCCGCCATAAGCCTGCGGAATGCGCAGAGCGCCAAAGCCCGCTTCGCGCAGCCAGGTCACGGCCTCGAAGGCCAAGGCGCGCGACTGCTCCCATGCAATGGCTCCCTCGGCGATCCTTGCGAAAATCGGCCGGAAGCGCTGCGCCAGCTCGTCATAGGAGATCGGCGGGGACGCAAGCCGGTGCAGGGCGCCGGCGGGTCCGACATGCGGGTCTGGTGCAAAAAGGCTCGTGGCGGCAGACATCGTTGCTTCCGTTCGAATGGAGAGAGGGGATCAGGCGATTTTTCTGGCAGGAGCAGGCTGCACCGCGTTCGAACGATAACGAGCCCCCCAGTGCTCGGAGGGAAGACGGCTGCGGCTCTCGCCGAACAGCTTTTCGCGCAGGGTGCCGTCGGCATAATCGGCCTTGAACAGGCCCCGCTCCTGGAGCGCCGGCACGACCAGATCGACGAAGTCGGCCAGGCTTTCCGGGGCCACCGTGCGGGGCAGGTTGATGCCGTCGATATCGGCGGTCTCGACCCATGAGGCGATGTGGTCGGCGATCTGCTCCGGCGTGCCGACGAACGGCTTTTGCCGGCTTCCCAGAATCATCTGATCGATCAGCTTGCGAACCGTCCAGACCGTGCCGGCACTTCGCGTGGTGATGGCCTCCAGGGTCGAGTTGTTGGCATTGTTCTTCTCATACTGGATCGGCTCATCGAGATCGTATTTCGAGAAGTCCACGCCCGACGAGCTCGAGAAATGCGCCAGAGCTCCTTCCACGCTTGCGTGGCGGCGATATTCCTCCAGCTTGTCCTGAGCCTCCTTCTCCGTGCGGCCGACCACGAGGCTCATGCCGACGAAGACCTTCACGTCGTGAGGGTTGCGGCCGTAGCTCGCCGCCCGGGCGCGGATGTCGGCGATGATGTCACGGGCGACATTCGGGTTGGGCCCCCCGGTGAACACGCATTCGGCATGTTTGGCCGCAAACTCGCGTCCGCGGGTCGACGATCCGGCCTGATACAGAACCGGTGTGCGCTGAGGAGACGGTTCGCTCAGGTGAACGGCGTCGATCTGATAATAGGGCCGTCGTGCTTGATGGACCTGACCTTCTCGGGACGCGCATAGATGCCTTGGGCGCGGTCGCGGATGACGGCATCGTCGTCCCAGCTGCCTTCCCAGAGCTTGTAGAGAACATCGAGATAGTCGTCCGCGATGTCATAGCGGTGATCGTGGTCGAGCTGTTCGGAAAGCCCCATGCCGCGCGCCGCACTGTCGAGATAGCCGGTGACGATGTTCCAGCCGACGCGGCCCTCGGTCAGATGATCGAGCGTCGACATGCGGCGGGCATGAAGATAGGGCTGCTCGTATGTCGTGTTGACGGTGACGCCGAAACCCAGATGCTTCGTGGCATGCGCCATGGCCGGCACGAGGAGCATCGGGTCGTTGACGGGAACCTGCGCGCCGGCGGCGATGGCCGCCTCCGGCCCTCCCTTGTAGACATCGTAGACGCCCACGATGTCGGCCAGGAAGATGCCGTCGAGCTTGCCCCGCTCGGCGATCTTCGCGAGGTTCACCCAGTAGTCCAGGCTCGTATAGGACGAGGACTGATCGCGCGGGTGGGTCCACATCCCGTGATTGATGTGGCCCACGCAGTTCATGTCGAAGGCGTAGATGTTGATCTTCTTGGTCATTGTCTCACCCGGCTCGATCGTCAGCTGATATTCAGTTCGTGGGATTGGTGTCGGATCTCTGCGCGGGCTCCCACGCCGGAACGGTCATGTCGCCGAAGTGCTTCTTGAGGATGGCTTTGACCTCGGGTGAGTTCTGATAGATGGACACGAACTTGTTGATCCGTGGGTCCTTCGCATCTTCAGGGCGGACGACCCATTGGATGGCGAAGCGCTTCTGGACGTCGTCGAAGATCAGGGCCGAGTTCGGGTCGATATCGAATTGCTTGAGGGTCGCCGGATAGCCTTGTCCGAGATCCACGTCATCGAGCGCCGTCGGCAATTGCTGGGCGATGAGCTCGGTGATCTTGATGTTCTTCGGGTTCGAGACGATGTCGGCGACCGTCGCCTTGTATTCCAAGCCTTCCCTGAGCTTGATCAGACCGATCCGCTCGAGAAGTACGAGCCCTCTTCCGCCGTTCACCGGATCGTTGGCGATGGCAACCTTTGCGCCATTGGGAAGATCCGCGACGTTCTTGTACCTCTTCGAGTAGAGGCCGACCTTCGACATCGTGCCGACGCCGATGGAAACGAAATCGTAGCCTCGCGCCTTCTTGGCATCTTCCAGGAAGGGGATGTGCTGGAAGTAGTTGGCGTCGATGTCCTTGTTGGCGAGCGCAGCATTGGGTGTGATCCAGTCCGTGAATTCGATCACCTTCACGTCGAGTCCCTGCTCCTTGGCTTCCTTGGCGGCCTGATGAACGGCATCGGCCAAGAGACCGGAATTGATGCCGATCCTCAAAGGCGACGCGGCCTGAGCCGCGCCTGGAACGAGCGCCCAGGTGGATGCGGCGAGAAATGCCATGACCGCAAAGGATTTTGAGCTTGATCGACGGCGGCTCCATTCAGACAGAAACTTAATCGGCATCGGACGGTCCCTTATGTTTAACGGAAGTATAGGCTCGCGTTTCCTGTCTCCGGATCGGACAAACAACAGGATGAGTGGTCGTCATCTTGGGAGATGACGAGTTTTGACAGCTTTGAAGATCTGCGTATTGGACGGCAGATGCCTCGTTTGCTTCCACCCCCGGCACATGCTGCGCTTCGGAGACTTGTAGGAATGGTGCCTAGAGGACGGGCCCGGGTCAATTAGATTGTTCTTTTTTTAGAACGTGGAGGTGAAGAAAAAACTTCTTCTTTCCCGGAAGGCGGCAGCAAGAATTTTCCTGCGACAGCTCTGATTTTCTCTCAGCCCAGCTTCTCAAGGAAAATGGGCCCTATGGGCAGGTTACCTTTCGGCATGGCTGAGGGGACTGGTCCGCTTGACCTCGTTCTATATAAAGAACATAACTGGTAAAGCGAAACGCTGCGCAGGTCTGCTGATGGATGCAATTGATGCCAAGATCTTAGGGTTCCTGCAGGAGGATGCGAGCATCTACGTGGCGGAGCTCGCCCAAAGGGTGAACCTTTCTCAGACGCCGTGCTGGAAGCGTATCCAGCGGCTGGAGGCGTCCGGGGTCATCAAAAGGCGGGTGGCCCTCGTCGATCCGGAGAAGGTCGGCCTCAGCCTGACGGCTTTCGTGGCCGTGGAGGCCCACGATCATTCCGAGGCCTGGATGCAGCAGTTCGCGGATTTCGTCACGACGATCCCCGAGGTCATGGAAATCTACCGGATGGCCGGCGACGTGGACTACATCCTGCGTGTCGTCGTGCCCGATATGGCGGCCTACGACCTTTTCTATAAGCAGCTCGTCAAGGCGATCCCGCTCAAGAACGTCACATCGAGGTTCGCGATGGAGCGCATCAAGTCGACGACGGCGTTCGCGTTGCGGGCCTGAGGGGGAAGGGTACCAACCCATCCTGAGTTTCTGGCTGAAGTCAGAAAGCCAGGGTTCATCCATCCTGTGTGAATAAATAGTGGCGTCATGGCCGGGCCTGTCTCGGCCATCCCGATGCCGTAAAGCGCGTCGCTTCGCCAAGCGAGATCACCGGCACAAGGCCGGTGATGACGAAAAAGGTGAATGCCCGGTCGTCCCCTTAAGAACTGAACAGCTCCGGATGCTCGATCTCGACCCGGGGCAGGGCGCGCAGGATCTCCGTGAGATGCCGGCGCATCGCCTCGGCGGCCGCCTCCTCGTCGCGAACATCGATGGCGGCCATGATGGCACGGTGCTGATCGATCAGCGGCAGCATCGCCTCCGGTCCGGGGAGGGTGAGCTGACATACCCGATCCATGTGGGCCTTGATGTCCTGAACGGCCTCCCAAGCCAGGGGGCACCCGGCGCCCTCGGCCAGCGCGATATGGAAAAGCTCATCGTAACGCTGGAAGGCATCGTGGTCGTCCCGCCGGGCGGCCTGATCCTGCATCGCCAGGAGATCGTTGATCCGCTCACGGCTCTGCTGGTCGAAGGACGAGCAGGCGCGGCGCACGACCGCCGTCTCGATCGCCTCCCTGACGAACCGGGCCTCCATCATCTTCCGCACTGAGATCTTGACCACCGTGGTGCCGCGCTGGGGCTGGATTTCCACCAGACGCGTTCGCGCCAGGCCGATCAGCGCCTCCCGAACCGGCTGCCGTGAAACTCCGTGGCGCTCGGCGATATCCTGCTCCGAGAGCCGGCTCCCCGGCGGAAGCTCCAAGGCGATGATCAGGCGGCGCAACTCGCTCTCGATGCGCTGGGCGGCTGAGCCATGGCCGACAGGGAAGGGCGTGTTCACGGCGTTCTCATTCTTTTGGCGGGTTGCGTAACATATAAGTGCATACTACCATACAATCGTCGACCAGGTAAGCCGCGGCAAGCAGCGTCTGGTCCCGTCCCGATGGGTCGCATGGACTCGGGGCGCCGGACAAGCCGGCTGAAGGTCTGGTTTGAAACTATAAAGCACCTGAGGAAGCCTAAGGAGGAACATGATGTTGACCAGGAGAACTCTCGCCGCAACCGCTCTCGGCGTGTGGGCGGCCTTCATGAGTGGCACAGCAAGCGCCCAAACGACACTGCGCTCGGCCGATATCCACCCGGATGGATATCCCACCGTCGAAGCCGTCAAGTATTTCGGCTCCCTGCTCGAAAAGAAGACCAATGGCCGATACAAGGTGCAGGTCTTCCACTCCGCGCAGCTGGGTCAGGAAAAGGATACGATCGAGCAGACCCGTTTCGGCGTGATCGACCTGAACCGGATCAACATGGGCCCGTTCAACAATCTCATCCCCGAGACGTTGGTCCCGTCGCTGCCCTTCATCTTCCGGTCGGTCGACCATATGCGCAAGACCATGGATGGTCCCGTCGGCGATCAGATCCTGAAGGCGTTCGAGCCCCATGGACTCGTGGCGCTGGCCTTCTACGATTCGGGCGCGCGCTCGTTCTACAATTCAAAGCGTGCCATCAACACGCCTGCGGATCTCAAGGGCATGAAGGTGCGCGTGATCCAGTCCGACCTGTTCCTCGACATGGTGAACGCGCTCGGTGCCAATGCGACGCCGATGCCTCCGGGTGAGGTCTATTCCGCACTCCAGACCGGCGTCGTCGACGGAGCCGAGAACAACTGGCCGAGCTACGATTCCTTCCGCCATTTCGAAGTGGCGAAATACTACTCGCTGACCGAGCATTCCATGTCGCCGGAAGTGCTGGTGATGTCGAAGAAGAGCTTCGACAAGCTCTCACCGGAAGACCAGAAGGCGGTACGCGAAACGGCGAAGGAATCCGTCGCGAAGATGCGTGAGCTCTGGGAAGCCCGCGAGAAGGAAGCCGAGAAGAAGATCCGGGCGAGCGGCAGCCAGATCAACAATGTCGACAAGCAGCCCTTCATCGACGCGATGAAGCCCGTCTACGAGAAATATGCCAAGGATGCGAAGGTGAAGGAGCTCGTCTCCCGCATTCAGGCCATGAACTGAGCCATATCAGGCTGATGGATTAACGGACCGGCTCCGGCCGGTCCGTCTCTTGCCTCATTGGAGACCTTTACCGATGCGCGCTGAACTTGCCGCGCTATCCCGCATCCTCGCCGTCGTGAACCGGACGGCTCTCTGGATCGCCGGGATCGGCCTTATCCTCATGACCCTCTTCGTCGCCTGGCAGGTGTTCGGCCGTTATGTGCTGAACCAGTCGCCGAGCTGGACGGAGCCCGCCTCCCTGCTCCTCATGAGCTGGTTCATCCTGCTGGGATCCGCCGTCGGTGTGCGCGACGGCAACCACCTCGGCTTCGAGATCGCCCTTCATTATGCCCCACAAGGCCTGCGCCAGACCATGCTCGCCGTCACCGAGGTGCTGGTGTTCATCTTCGGCGGCGCCATGGCCTGGTACGGCACGGCGCTCGCGGTGGAGACCTGGTCCGCCGCGATGCCTGGCCTGCCGATCCCGCAGGGGTTCGATTATGTGCCGCTTGCTGTCGGCGGCGTGTTGATTGCTCTCTTTTCCCTCGAAAAGCTCGTTCGTCTCCTGCTTGTCGGAGACGATGCGCCCATGGTGCGCGTGGACGAGCCTCATCTCGTTGCCGTGAAGGATTGAGACAATGGAGATCTGGGTTCTCTTCGGCGTCTTCACGCTCCTGCTCATCATCGGCACGCCGGTTGCGTTCTGTCTGGGCATCGCATCGCTGGCGACCGTGCTCTACATGCAGCTGCCGCCCCTCGTGGTGTTCCAGCAGATCAACTCCGGCATGAACGCCTTCGCCATGATGGCGATCCCGTTCTTCATCTATGCGGGCGATCTGATGATGCGCGGCGGCATCGCCGATCGCCTGATCCGGCTGGCTGCGGGTTTCGTCGGCCATCTGCGTGGCGGTCTTGGGCAGGTGAACGTGGTGGCCTCCACGCTCTTCGGCGGCATTTCCGGCTCGGCCATTGCGGATGCTTCGGCCATCGGCGGCATCATGATCCCGCAGATGGAAAAGCGGGGCTACGCCAAGGATTATAGCGTCAACGTGACGGTGAACGCGGCGATCATCGCGCTTTTGATCCCGCCGTCCCACAACATGATCATCTATTCGATCGCGGCCGGCGGCACGATCTCGGTGGCGGACCTGTTCACGGCCGGTGTCGTTCCGGGCTTCCTTTTGGCTGCCGCTCTCATGATCACCGCCTATGTGGTGGCCGTGCGCCGCGGGTATCCTGCCGATCCGTTTCCCGGTTTCCGGATGCTGGCCTATTTCTTCGTTTCGGCCGTGCCCGGCATCCTGCTGATCTTCATCATCTTCGGCGGCGTTCGCTCAGGGATCTTCACGGCAACGGAGAGTTCGTGCATCGCCGTCGTCTATGCCTTGCTCGTCACGCTCTTCGTGTATCGCGAGATGAACTGGGAGAGCTTCGTCGAGGCGACGCTCGGGGCCGTGCGCACCACGGCCATGGTCCTGCTCGTCATCGGGACCGCCAGCGCCTTCGGCTGGCTCATGGCCTTCCTGCAGGTTCCGCAGGCGACCATCGCCCTCATGAAGACCGTGTCCGACAACCCCATCGTCGTGCTGCTGCTCATCAACGTGATCCTGCTGGTGCTCGGCACCTTCATGGACATGGCGCCGATGATCATCATCTGCACGCCGATCTTCCTGCCCGTGATCAAGGCCTTCGGCATCGACCCGGTTCATTTCGGCGTGATCCTGATCCTCAATGCGGGCATCGGCCTCAACACGCCGCCGGTGGGCTCGGTGCTCTTCGTCGGTTGCGCGGTCGGAAAGATCACCATCGGCGAGGCCATGAAGACCATCTGGCCGTTCCTGGGCGCAAGCATCGCCGTGCTGCTGCTCGTCACCTACATTCCCGGCCTGTCGCTCTGGCTTCCGGCCCTGTTCCGCTGATCCATCGCATTCAAAGAGGTAATGATGACCATCGAAATCCGGCAGGTTTGCCATCCTGAGGCCGTGCGCCATTTCAGTTCGGCCGAACTGCGCCGCCATTTCCTGATCGAGACGCTGTTCGTACCTGGCGAGGTCAAGCTGACCTACAGCCATATCGACCGGCTGGTAGTCGGCGGCGTGACGCCGACCTCCGGGGCGATCAAGCTGGAATCGCACAAGCAGATCGGCTCGCCGAACTTCCTCGACCAAAGGGAACTCGGCGTCGTCAACCTCGGCGGGCCCGGGCGCGTCCACACGGATGGAGAGGTTCACAATCTTGAGCCTCGTGATGCTCTCTATGTCGCCATGGGCACGAAGGAGGTCCGCTTCGAGAGCCTCGACGCAGGCACTCCAGCGAAGTTCTACCTCGTCAGCACGCCGGCGCATGCCCGCTTCGAGACGGTGAAGATCGGCCTTGACCGGGCCCGTCGGGTCGATCTCGGCGATGCCGCGAACGGAAACGTCCGCACGATCTTCCAGATGATTCATCCGGAGGTGTGCCGCTCCGCTCAGCTCGTTCTCGGCATGACGCAGCTGAAGCCCGGCAGCATGTGGAACACCATGCCGGCTCACCTGCACGATCGCCGCTCCGAGGTCTATGTCTACTTCGACATGCAGCCCGATACTCGCGTCTTCCACTTCATGGGCGAGCCGGACGAGACGAAGCACCTCGTCGTCGGCAATGAGCAGGCGATCCTGTCTCCCGGCTGGTCGATCCATTCCGGCGTCGGCACCAGCAACTACACCTTCGTCTGGGCGATGGGCGGCGACAACCAGGACTTCACGGACATGGACATGGTGCCCATGGACGCGCTGCGGTGAGGGGGTTGCGATGACATTCTCTCTCGATCTGAGCGGCAAGACCGCCATTGTGACCGGGGCTAATACGGGGCTCGGTCAGGCGATCGCGGTGGCGCTGGCGCAAGCCGGTGCTGCCATCGTCGCCGTCGGGCGCTCATCCATGGAAGAGACCGAGCGCCTGTGCCGCGACACGGGTGCAGCTTTTCATGCCGTGCAGGCGGATCTGTCGAGCCTGGAGCCGATCGAACGGATCGTCAGCGAGGCTGCATCGGTCAGCGGCCGGATCGACATTCTGGTCAACAATGCCGGAATCATCCGCCGCGCGGATGCCATCGCGTTCACGGAAAAGGATTGGGACGACGTGATGAACGTCAACCTCAAGTCCACCTTCTTCCTGTCTCAGGCCGTGGCGCGCACCATGCTGGCGGATGAGGGCGGCGGCAAGATCATCAACATCGCCTCGCTCCTGTCCTTCCAGGGAGGCATCCGCATTCCCTCCTACACGGCGAGCAAGAGCGGTCTTGCCGGCCTCACGCGATTGCTGGCCTGCGAGTGGGCCGCCAAGGGCATCAATGTGAATGCCATCGCGCCCGGCTACTTCGTGACCAACAACACCGAGGCGCTCCGCAACGACCCGAAGCGAAGCAGCGAAATTCTTGGACGAATCCCGGCCGGTCGCTGGGGCGATCCGACAGACCTCGGCGGCGCTGCCGTCTTCCTGGCATCACCTGCGGCGAACTACATCCACGGCGTCGTCCTGCCGGTCGACGGTGGATGGCTTGCCCGCTGAAATCTTTCCGGAGGAACCATGAACCGTATCAATCAGCCTTTCGCCTTTGACAGCAACATCGACTGGGAGCCCGCAGGCGAGGGCGTCCGCCGCAAAATCCTCACCTACAATTCTGAGGTGATGATGGTGCGTGTGGCCTTCCAGGCTGGAGCCGTGGGTACCCCTCACTCGCATCCCCATATCCAGTGCAGCCTCGTCGAGGCCGGTGTCTTCGACGTGACCATTGCCGGTCGTACCGAACGTCTCAAGCAGGGCGACAGCTTCCTCGTCCCACCGAATGCCGTCCATGGGGCCGTTGCCATCGAGGCAGGAGTGCTGCTCGATGTCTTCACTCCCATGCGCGAAGACTTCGTCTGATTTCGACTCTGAGACCTCCGATCATTGCTCACACCGCAAGCCGCAGTACGAGTGATTGCGGCTTGTTCCGCTATGGGCTCACGAGCTCTCTGGCGACAGGCGTGCCGTAGCGTAATATGCGTGGAGCCGAGACCCCCGGCCAACTGCGGTTTCCTTCGCCAAATTCTGCACTGTAAGAGCGAGCAATAGAGGTAAACCCACCGACTCCGAAGCGGCGCGCAGTTTAGTTATAATATTGCGGTTTACGTTAACCGAGCCGCCACAAAATTCTCCCCCTCTCGGAACTCTGACCCTTGAAATGCGTTAAACGGGGTCGAATTCCATCTGAAGACGAACACAATAGCTTTTGGGACGTCGGCACATGGGGACCCAGGTAGAGTAAGCCTGGGACAGCGTAACGGGGGGCCTTATGTCACAAGTAGAAACCGCCACTTCGCAGCTTGATTCCAAGCTGCTTCTCAAGACATTGCGTGCCTTCAAAAAAGGTGACTTCTCCGTCCGTCTGCCGTCCGATCTGACAGGCATCGATGGCGAGATCGCCGAAGCTTTCAACGATATTGCAGATCTCAACCACGGCCTCGCACAGGAGCTGGAGCGCGTCGCCAAGGTCGTCGGCAAAGAGGGGCGGATCGAGGAGCGCGGGCGGCTGGCAGGCGCGACCGGATGCTGGAGCGAGTGCGTCGACTCCGTCAACGCCATGATCGGCGACATCGTCCAGCCGACCATCGAGGTGGCCCGCGTGATCGGCGCCGTGGCGAAGGGCGACCTGAGCCAGACGATCGACCTCGCGACGGACGGACGGCCCCTGCGCGGCGAGTTCCTGCGCATCGGCAAGGTCGTGAACACCATGGTGGGGCAGCTCGGCAGCTTCGCCTCTGAGGTGACTCGCGTGGCGCGCGAGGTGGGTTCCGAAGGCAAGCTCGGTGGGCAGGCGAAGGTCAAGGGCGTTGCCGGAACCTGGAAGGACCTGACCGAGAACGTGAACCTGATGGCCGCCAATCTGACCGGCCAGGTCCGTAACATCGCGGAGGTCACGACGGCGGTTGCGAACGGCGACTTGTCCAAGAAGATTACTGTCGATGTGAAGGGTGAAATCCTTGAGCTCAAGGATACCATCAACACGATGGTGGATCAGCTCAACTCCTTCGCCTCTGAGGTGACGCGCGTTGCGAAGGAAGTGGGCTCCGAGGGCAAGCTCGGCGGACAGGCGCAGGTCGAGGGAGTCGGCGGCGTCTGGAAGGACCTCACCGACAACGTCAACATGATGGCGGCCAACCTGACCGGTCAGGTGCGTAACATTGCGGAAGTCACCACGGCAGTCGCCCGGGGCGATCTGTCGAAGAAGATCACCGTCGATGTGAAGGGCGAGATTCTGGCTCTCAAGTCGACCATCAACACGATGGTGGATCAGCTCAACTCCTTCGCCTCCGAGGTGACGCGCGTTGCGAAGGAAGTGGGCTCCGAGGGCAAGCTCGGCGGACAGGCGCAGGTCGAGGGAGTCGGCGGTGTCTGGCGCGACCTGACTGAGAATGTGAACATGATGGGCTCGAACCTCACCGCGCAGGTTCGTAACATTGCGGACGTGACGACAGCGGTCGCCAACGGCGATCTCTCCAAGAAGATCACCGTGGAGGTGCGCGGCGAAATCCTTGAGCTCAAGAACACCATCAACACGATGGTGGATCAGCTCAACTCCTTCGCCTCTGAGGTGACGCGCGTTGCGAAGGAAGTGGGCTCCGAGGGCAAGCTCGGTGGTCAAGCCCAGGTGCGTGGCGTCGCCGGAACCTGGAAGGATCTGACCGACAATGTGAACCTCATGGCGGCCAACCTGACCGGCCAGGTGCGTAACATCGCCGAGGTCACGACAGCGGTCGCCAATGGCGATCTGTCCAAGAAGATCACGGTGGAAGTGCGCGGTGAGATCCTCGAGCTGAAATCAACCATCAACACCATGGTGGACCAGCTGAACTCCTTCGCAGGCGAGGTGACGCGCGTGGCGCGTGAGGTGGGCACCGAGGGCAAGCTCGGCGGACAGGCGCAGGTGCGCGGCGTCGGCGGCGTCTGGAAGGATCTCACCGACAACGTCAACATGATGGCGGCCAACCTGACGGGTCAGGTCCGTAACATCGCCGAAGTCACGACCGCGGTCGCGAACGGCGATCTCTCGAAGAAGATTACCGTCGATGTGCGTGGCGAGATCCTGGAGCTGAAATCGACCATCAACACCATGGTGGACCAGCTCAACTCCTTCGCCTCGGAAGTGACGCGCGTGGCGCGCGAAGTGGGCATCGAGGGCAAGCTCGGCGGACAGGCGCAGGTGCGCGGCGTGGCCGGTACCTGGAAGGACCTGACCGACAACGTCAACATGATGGCGAACAATCTCACCGGTCAGGTGCGAGGCATCGCCAGCGTCGTGACCGCGGTCGCCGAGGGCGATCTCAAGCGCAAGCTGATCGTGGATGCCAAGGGCGAAATCGCGGCACTCGCCGAGACCATCAACGAGATGATCGATACCCTCGCAACCTTCGCCGATCAGGTGACGAACGTTGCCCGCGAAGTGGGTGTGGAAGGCAAGCTCGGCGGTCAGGCGAGGGTGCCTGGTGCGGCCGGCCTGTGGCGCGATCTCACGGACAACGTGAACCAGCTCGCCGCCAATCTGACCACCCAGGTGCGAGCCATCGCCGACGTGGCCACCGCCGTGACCAAGGGCGATCTGACCCGGTCGATTTCGGTGGAAGCCTCGGGCGAGCTGGCGTCGCTCAAGGACAACGTCAACGAGATGATCCGCAACTTGCGCGATACGACGCTCAAGAATGCGGAGCAGGATTGGCTGAAGACCAACCTCGCCAAGTTCACCCGCATGCTGCAGGGCGAGCGCGATCTCACCACCGTGTCCAACATGATCCTGTCGGAGATCGCCCCGCTGGTGAATGCCCAGCAGGGCGTCTTCTATACAGTGGGGAGCGATGGCAGCGAGCCCATGTTGGAGATGGTCGCCTCCTATGCCTTTACGGAGAGAAAGCATCTCAACAACCGCTTCCGCCTCCGCGAAGGACTTGTTGGCCAGGTCGCCTACGAGAGAAAGCGGATTCTCCTCACCAACGTGCCGGGTGACTACATCACCATCAGTTCGGCTCTCGGAGAGGCCCCGCCACTCAACATCATCGTGCTTCCGGTCCTGTTCGAGCAGGAGGTAAAGGCGGTGATCGAACTTGCCTCGTTCAGTCGGTTCTCCGAGACGCACCAATCCTTCCTCGAGCAGCTCACGGAATCGATCGGTATCGTTCTGAACACCATTGCCGCGAACATGCGGACAGAAGGCCTTCTGAAGCAGTCCCAGCTTCTGACCACCGAGCTGCAGAGCCAGCAGGAAGAGCTGAGGAACACCAACGACCGGCTGGAGCAGCAGGCTGCAACCCTGCGTCAGTCGGAAGAGCTCCTGCGGCAACAGCAGGAAGCACTTCAGAAGACGAACGAGGAGCTTGAGGACAAGGCGCGGCTGCTCGAACTCCAGAAGAGAGAAGTCGAGGCGAAGAACCACGAAGTCTCCGTCGCAAAGACGGCCCTGGAGGAGAAGGCCGAGCAGCTTTCGCTGACATCGCGCTACAAGTCGCAGTTCCTGGCCAATATGAGCCACGAGTTGAGGACGCCGCTGAACTCGCTCCTGATCCTGTCGAAGCTCTTGACCGAGAATTCCGACGGCAATCTGACCGACAAGCAGAGGGAGTTCGCCAAGACCATCCATGCGGCGGGCTCGGACCTGCTTTCTCTCATCAACGATATTCTGGACCTGTCCAAGATCGAGTCCGGCACCGTCAGCATGGAAGTGTCGAGCGTCGGCTTCAAGGATCTCGTCGAGAATATGGACCGGACCTTCCGCCAGATTGCAGAGGAAAGAAAGCTTGACTTCCACGTGGAGGTCGATCCGAAACTGCCGCTGGCGATCAGGACGGATTCGAAGCGGTTGCAGCAGGTGCTGCGCAACCTGCTCTCGAATGCCTTCAAGTTCACGGAACGCGGAGGCGTGACGCTTCAGATCGGTTCGGCCGAGGGAACGCCGCTGCGGGCCGGCAGCCAGTGGATCGCCATGTCGGTGACCGATACCGGCATCGGCATTCCGGAGGAAAAACAACGCATCATCTTCGAGGCCTTCCAGCAGGCGGATGGCACCACGAGCCGGAAGTATGGCGGGACCGGTCTCGGCCTGTCGATCAGCCGTGAAATCGCTCGTCTGCTCGGCGGTGAGATCGTGGTGTCGAGCACGCCGGGAAGCGGCTCGACCTTCACGCTCTTCGTGCCTGTCGAACCGCCTGCAAGCCACGGGGCTGCCGGAGCAGGATCCTCCGTGCGGTCAAACGGCGACGGCTCAGGGCAGTACGGCACGTCCGACGACTCGACGGGAACGATGATCCGTCAGCCATCGGCCGCGATGGCTCTCTCGGCCTCCCTGGATGATCGGCATGCGATCACCACCGGAGATCGGGTCGTGCTCATCATCGAGGACGATGCGATGTTCGCCTCGGTGTTGCTGGAGCTCGCCCGTGAGGAGGGCTTCAGGGGACTGATCGCCATGGACGGCGCTTCGGCGCTTGCCCTCGCGCATCGCTACAAGCCACATGCGATTACTCTCGATATCGGGCTTCCCGATATGGACGGCTGGGCGCTCCTGGACTTGTTGAAGCACGATCCGCGAACCCGCCATGTGCCGATCCATGTGATCTCGGTCGATGACCAGAAGAAGCGCGGTCTCAGGGCAGGTGCCTTCGGCTTCCTGGAGAAGCCCGTTGACCGAGAGGCTCTCATGGGAGCGCTCAATCGCACGAAGGAGTTCATCGACCGACCCGTGAAGAAGCTGCTTCTCGTCGAGGATGACGACAATCAACGCATGAGCCTGTCCGAACTCATGAAAAGCGAACAGGTTGACGTGACGGCGGTGGGAACGGCCGAGAGTGCGCTTGAGGTCATCCAGGCACGGCACTTCGACTGCGCCATTGTCGACCTGGGCCTGCCGGATCTTCCGGGAGCCGAACTCATCGAGCGCATCCGCAAGACGAAGGGCGGTGAGGAGCTGCCGATCGTCATCTATACCGGACAGGACTTGGCGAAGTCCGAGGAGCGTCGACTGCAGGGCATCGCTGCAACGCTCATCGTCAAAGGTGAGGGCTCGTCCGAGCGCCTTCTCAACGACACGGCTCTGTTCCTGCACCGGGCGATCAGCGCCATTCCCGAAGAGAAGCACATCATTGTCGAAAGGCGGGCCGACGGCTCACTCGATGGCCGGAAGGTGCTGATCGTCGACGACGACATGCGCAACATCTTTTCGCTGACGAGCGCGCTCGAGCAGCACGGAATTTCGGTCGTCTTCGCCGAAAACGGGTTGGAAGGCATCGAGAAGCTCCAGGCCAACCCGGATGTCGATGTGGCCTTGGTCGACATCATGATGCCGGGGATGGACGGCTATGAGACCATGCGGGAAATCCGGAACATCCCGCGTTATCATGACCTTCCTCTGGTCGCGGTGACTGCAAAGGCCATGAAGGGCGATCGGGAGAAGTGCCTCGAAGCAGGTGCGACCGACTACGTGTCGAAACCTGTCGATGTGGATCAACTTCTGGCTGTCTTGCGCGTTCAACTTAGTCGGAGCACATATATCCCAGACGGGAGAATTGCTCCCAATGGTGCGGCAGAGACCGGGTTGAACTCATGACGGACGACGTAAGGCGAGGGGAGTCGGGCCCGAACCTGGATGATTTTCATCTGGTTTCGGCCCGTCCGCAGTCGGATCCGATCCCAGCCAAGATTTTGGTGGTCGATGACGACCCGAGAAATCTTATTGCCGTCGAGGAGGTACTCCGGTCTCCTGGTGTGGAAATCGTGACTGCGGATTCCGGCGAGGGGGCTCTGCGCCACGTTCTGAAGGATGACTTCGCTGTCATTCTTCTCGACGTGCAGATGCCGCGGCTCGACGGATATGAAGTTGCCAGTCTGATCAGGAATCGGCCGCGTTCATCACGCGTGCCGATTCTGTTTCTGACGGCTTTCAACAAGGACGATATGCACGTCTTCAAGGGATACTCGGCGGGCGCTGTCGACTACGTCTTCAAACCCATCGAGCCCTTGATCCTCAGATCCAAGGTCGATATCTTCGTCGATCTTTACCGAAAGACGGAGGAGATCCGCCGGCAGGCAGAGCAGGAGCGCCGCCTGCTGATGGACAACCTTCACGTCCGCGGCGAGAAATTGAAGGCGGAGCAGGCCCTGCGGCGCCGCGAGGAACATCAGTCGATCGTTCTGCAATCGCTTCCGATTGCGCTTAATACAGCCTCCGTTGAGGAGGATCATCGACAGCTCCATTTCACCAACGAGAGTATCGAGCGCATTACGGGGTTTCGGCCGGAGGCTTTCCTTGAGCGCTCTGATTTCTGGTCCTCTCGGATCAATCCGGATGACCGGGAGCGCGTCCTGGCCCAATTGAAGCGATTGGAGGAAGAGGGTTCCGTCAATCTCGAGTATCGCTGGCGTTGCGCCGACGGTGTCGAAAGGCATTTTCTCGATCAGACGGTCATGATGAAGGATGAGGGCGGTCATCCGCGCGAATTCTTCGGGATGTGGTTTGATATTACCGAGAGCAAGCAAATGGAGCAAAATCTGCTCCACGCCAGCAAGCTTGAGGCGGTTGGCCGCCTCACGGGTGGGATCGCGCATGATTTCAATAACATGCTGAGTGTCGTGATCGGCAATCTCGATCTCTTGAAGAAATCCATTCAGGGCAATGAGAAGGCCGAGCGACGGGTGCGCATGGCCTTGGAGAGTGCTCAGCATTGCGCCGATCTCACCTATCGGCTTCTGACCTTCTCACGGCGCCAAGCCCTGCAGGTCTCAACGATCGATGTCACGAGCCTGATGCCGAGCCTTCTGGAGCTGATGCGTAGGACGCTTGGAGAGCATATCAACGCGGACTTCCGTTCTGGCGACGGTATATGGCCGATCCAGGTCGACCGGGCTCAGTTCGAGGCGGCCCTCCTAAATCTTGCGGTCAATGCCCGTGATGCAATGCCCGATGGCGGCGATCTGACAATCAGTGTCGAGAACCAAGCGGTGGAGGAGGGGAGATCCGCGCCCGGCGGTGAGTTCGTCGTGATCTCCGTGAGCGATACGGGAATCGGCATGCCGCCTGAGGTGTTGGAGAAGGTCTTCGAGCCGTTCTTCACCACCAAGGAAAGCGGAAAAGGCACCGGCTTGGGCCTGAGCATGGTGTACGGCTTCGTCCAGCAGTGCCATGGCCATGTGGAAGTTGAGAGCGCGCCCAATGCAGGCACGACGATCCGCATCTTCCTTCCTCGCTCTCATGAGGCTGCAGAAAGTGCGCCGGATGACCGGTCGGCGGTTGCCCACCCTTTCGGTGAGGGGCGTATGGTGCTTGTGGTTGAAGACAATCCGGCTGTACGCCAAGTGGCGCTCTCGACCCTTCATTCTCTCGGCTTCAAGGTGATGGAGGCTGAGACTGGTGATGAAGCCGCTCGCCTCCTGAAGATGAAGAAAGATATCAAACTCGTTCTTTCCGATGTCAGGATGCCGGGAGAACTCAGCGGCATAGACTTGGCCCGTCTCATTCAGCGAGAGCAGCCGGACATCCAGGTGCTTCTGACGACAGGCTATTTTGACGGGGAAGACAAGCTCGAGGATCTCAATCTTCTCTACAAGCCCTATCGGGCAACCGACCTTGCAGAAAAGATTCAATCACTGATGAGGTCCCCGCAAACTGTCGAATTCAAAACCGCGACGATCCATCAAGCCGCTGCCGTTGCATGACTCTGCTGCAGCGTTGCACAGGAAATGAACGTTGAGTTTTGAGCGACGCGAGTCCTGGTCTTGGTCGCTGCCGGTTCTAGATCGGATCTTCCAGATCCCGTTCTCTCATTGCAGCTGTTGAGACAAGCGTTTCACAACTCGGCGCTGAGGCTGTCCCTGCCATCACACCAGGCGGTATAGAAATCGCCAGTCCGGTCTAGAACAAAAACAGTCGGTTTGTTCGGCATGGCGGACCAGCAGGCTGATTCAACGGCAAATTTCAAAGCCATTGCACGAAAATAGAACGATCCGAGATCTCTACCAAATTGAGAAACCGTCCAACGATTATGCTTGAATGCAACGCAGTATGCTCCGTGGGGCATGAAGCACCTCCCAAGTAGCTTTTCTGGCAAATCACAGGTGCAGTTGCTAACCGCCCTGGCCGGATATGGCAACCGAGAATGACGATTTATGACGTCAAACATTAAGGATGGGTTTCGAGGCGGATTCAGAGTGAGGCCGTCACGCCTCCATCAACATAGATGATCTGCCCGTTGACGAAGTTGGAGGCATCCGAGGCGAGAAAGACCGCAGTGCCGATAAGATCTTCCAGTTCGCCCCAGCGACGGGAAGGGGTACGGGCAATGAGCCAGTCGGAGAAGGCTTTGTCATCGATCAGGGCTTGATTGAGTTCCGTCTTGAAATAGCCTGGCCCGATGCCGTTGACCTGAAGACCGTACTTGCCCCAATCGATCGCCATGCCTTTCGTCAGCATCTTCACGGCTCCCTTCGTTGCCGTATAAGGCGCGATCGAAGGGCGGCCGAGTTCACTTTGAACCGAGCAGATGTTGATGATCTTTCCCCGGGCGCGCGGGATCATTTTTCTGGCAACAGCTTGGCTCATATAGAAGACGCTATCAATATTCGTCGTCATCAGCTCGTGCCAGGTTTCCTCCGGATAATCCTCGAGCGGGCCCCGGCGCTGCATTCCCGCATTGTTGATCAGAATATCAATCGGACCAATATTGCGTTCGATCTGTTCGACTGCAGCCTTGACGGCGGTGCTGTCCGTCACATCGAAAGGCATCTCGAATACCAACGAGCCGTCATCTCGAAGCTTTTGTGCCGCAATGGCGACCTTGTCCTGCTGGCGGCCGTTCAGAACCACGCGCGCTCCGGCTCGTCCGAGACCAAATGCAAGAGCAGAGCCGATGCCTGCGCTCGATCCTGTCACAAGGGCGATGCGCCCGGAAAGATCGAAGAGACCCGACATTTTCACGTTCATTCTCAGCTCCCGAATGAGCGAATACAATCTTAGAGAATGCGGCCCGGATTGAGGATGCCTTCAGGATCAAGCGTCTGCTTCATCTTCCTCATCAGGACGAGCTCAGGCTCTGTGCGGCTCAAGGAAAGATAGGGGCGCTTGATGCGTCCGATCCCGTGCTCCGCGGATATGGATCCGCCGAGCCTCGCGACGAGATCGTAGACGAGCCCCTGGACGCCCTTCTTGATGCCATCGTTCATGTCGCGGATCGCCACGTTGATGTGGATGTTGCTGTCTGCCACATGCCCGAAGACGACATAAACGGCATCCGGCCATTGCTTCGGCATTTCCTGACGCAGATGAGCGACCGCTTCCGTCATGCGATTCAGGGGTACGCTCACATCGAAGCGGATTTCTTCCGGCAGGAAGCGGCCGTACTCGTAGGGTGTTTCCCGATAGGCCCAGAACCGGTTCCTGTCGGCTCTGGACTGAGCGACCACGGCATCCTTGATGAGATCCTGCTCGTAGAACTCACTGAGGAGGAGAGAGAAGGCTTCAGTTCCTGCCGGATCCGCCCCCATATCGGCCTCGATCAGGAGCGTCACGTCGTGCTCGGCCTCGAATGCAGGTGCAAGGCCGCAGATCTTCGTCGCGACCGTCATGAATTCCCGCCACATGGCCTCGAAGACCAGCAGACGCCCTGGATGAGCCTGCTGGAATCGGCGCAGGACAACAAGTGCATCCTCAAAGCTGCTGACGGCGCAGAGAGCCGTCTGGAGGCCCTGCGGTTTGGAGTGCAAACCGATCACTGCCCGTGTGATGACGCCGAGCGTTCCCTCGCTGCCGATGAAGAGCTGCGTCCAATCGTACCCGGCGTTGTTCTTCAGCATCTTGTTGAGCGAGCGAACCACGGTGCCGTCCGCAAGAACGACTTCGAGGCCAAGAGTGTTGCGCCGGGCCATGCCATAACGCACCACTTGGTTGCCGCCGGCATTGGTCGCGATGTTGCCGCCGATCGTGCAGGTTCCGCGCGCTCCGAGGTCGATCCCACACAGGAAGCCCGCTTCGTCCGCTGCCTGCTGCACGACCGCGAGCGGTGTTCCGGCGAGGGCCGTGAGGGTTGCGCTCGCAGTATCGATCTCTTCGACTCCGTTCATCCGTTCCAGGGAGAGTGCGATTTCTCCCGTTTGCGGGTGAGCACCGCCGGCAAGTCCAGTCAGGCCACCTTGCGTCACGACGGCTTGGCGATGCTGATGGCAGAGCCTCAAGGCCGTTGAGACATCCTCCGTAGTCTGAGGAAGGATGAGGGCCTGGGGAATTGCGGGTTGGAGGCCGCTGGCATCGGTATGATTGCGGGAGGGAATGTCGGCGCCGGTGCGGATCTTCGATCCCAAGGCTGCAACAAGGGCATCAATCACATTGCTCATCGTGTTCTAACTCAAGCTCTAAAATGGTCCCGGTCGAAAGAGGTAGCCGTCCGTGGTTCCCAGTTTGCTAGGGCTCCTTGGTCAGCCGTACAATCGCGTCCGGGCGCTTCCAGAGTTCCGGCAGCAACTCAAGTCCAAGGCCCGGCTTCATGTTCACCGTGACCTCTCCTCTTGTGACCGTCGGCAACTCCGTCACGAGTTCGGTATACCAGCCGGTGTAAAACGCCCGGACGCTCTCCTGTATCAAAGCGTTCCGTGCATGCAGGGAGAAGTGGCAGGACGCGGCGTAGACCACGGGGCCCGTGCAGTCGTGGGGCGCAACCGGAACATGCCAAGCTTCCGCCAGCGCGGCGATCTTGCGCGCCTCCGTCAGTCCGCCGCACCAGGACAGGTCGAGCATGGCCACACCTGCAACGCCGGTTTCGAGATATTCCCGGAAGGCGTGGGTGTAGGACAGCGTTTCCGAGGCACAGACCCAGGCCTTTGAGTGCTGCGCGTATTCTTTGAGGTCGCCGATATTGTCGAGGCGGAAGGGGTCTTCGTGCCAATAGGTCTCGAACTCGGTCAGCGCCGAGGCAAGCTTCTTGGCCATTGGCAGGCTCCACAAGGAGTGGAACTCGACCATGATGTCCATCTGGTCACCCACGGCCTTGCGGATCTTTTCAAAGGGCTCGAGCGCGGTTCGGAGTTCGTCAGGCGAAATGTCGTATCCATGGCTGCGCTCGGCTGCGACATCGAAGGGCCAGATCTTCATGCCGGTGATGCCCTGTTCCAGGAGGGAATGAGCGAGATCGTCGGCGTGGTGCAGGAACGCCTCCAGATCTTCATACGCTCCGTCGGCATCACCGATGCCCCAGTTGGCGACTTTCTGGGCGCGGTTGTCGCGAATGTACCGGTAGCCCGCGCAGGTATTGTAAACCCGGATCTTGTCCCGCGAGCGGCCTCCCAGCATGTCGCAGACGGGTTTGCCGTGAGCTTTGCCGAAGAGATCCCACAAGGCGATGTCGGTGGCGGAGTTTCCGCGCGTCTCGACGCCTGCGGAACGCCAGCCCAGATAGTTCTGGAGATCGCGGTTGATACCTTCGATTTGAAGAGGATCGCGGCCGATCAACTTGGCCGCGACCGTCTCGTGAACATATGCCTCGACGGCTGCTGCGCCCATGAAGGTTTCGCCAAGGCCAATGAGACCTTCGTCGGTGTGGAGGCGGACCCAGACGATGTTTGCGAATTCCTGGAGACGGACGGTCTCGACGCCTGTGATCTTCATGGGATCCTCGTTGTGGCTACGCTCTTGTCATTGTCGGCAGAGGCGGAAGGAGCAATTCATCTCCCAGATATCGTCGAAGCTGCCGTCTTGACGATATCCACGGAAATGCTCTGCACACGCAGGTATTCATAAGTCTAATTTGTAACAAAGATGCAATCGAGAGGCTGCGCTCGTTCACTCCCGAAAAATCCGATGATAGTCTTCTTAAAACCAGCATTGATCCTGTTCCAGGCGAAAAACAAGAGAACGAAACCACGGATGGGCGACGCTCGCCGTCATGCATAGCAGTTTGCCTTCGGAACCGTTCTATCCGCTGAATTGACACGTTATGGGACTGAGCCTTAGATCGGGTAACATGTTTGGCCTTCTGAGGACTTGAAGAGTCCTCGGAGGCGAACAGAATCAATGAGCGTCGAGCAGGGCGCCAAAGGCAGGGAGAGAGCGTGAGCAGGATAATTTCCTTCTTCTTCAAAGGCTTGGAAGGCCTGTTGGTTCTTCTACTGGCGGCCATGGTCGTCATGGTCTTCGGCAATGTCGTCTTGCGCTACCTTTTCGATACTGGGATCGACGTTTCGGAGGAGCTCTCCCGCTTCCTCTTCGTATGGCTGACCTTCATCGGTGCCGTGGTAGTGGGACGCGAGAACGCCCATCTGGGTGTTGAAACTCTGGTCGCCCGGCTGGGTGACAACGGCCGCAAGGTTTGCATGGTCCTGTCCGACCTTTTCATCATCGGCTGCTGCGCCGTCTTCTTCTGGGGAACATGGCAGCAGGCCGAGATCAACGCCACGAATTACGCGCCTATTACCGAGATCTCGATGCTCTGGATCTACGGGGTCGGTTTCTTCACAAGCATCGGTCTAGGGTTGATGGCAGTCCTGCGGATTCTACGTGTCGTCACCGGGCGGGTGAGCGAACATGAATTAAAGGCCTTTGCCGGCGACTATAGCGGCGATGAAGCCCATGCCCTGAGGGAGCGACTCGAGTGACAATTGTCGTCTTCCTCACCTCGCTTCTCGGAGCCATGGCACTCGGCATGCCGATTGCCTTTGCGCTGATCGTCTGCGCTCTCGCGCTCATGCTCTGGCTCGGCAATTTCGACAGCCAGATCGTGGCTCAGAACATGATCATCGGCGCCGACAACTTTCAGCTTCTGGCCGTCCCATTCTTTCTGCTGGCCGGCGAGTTGATGAACGTTGGCGGCCTGTCGAAGCGGATCGTCAATTTCGCTTTGGCCTGTCTCGGGCACATTCATGGCGGCCTCGGTTATGTTGCGATTGTGGCCGCACTCATTCTCGCTGCCTTGTCCGGTTCTGCAGCTGCGGATACGGCGGCTCTCGCGGCTATTCTGATCCCCATGATGCGGAATGCGGGATACGATATTCCACGGGCGGCGGGTCTCATCGCGGCTGGCGGCATCATCGCTCCGGTGATCCCGCCTTCGATCGGCTTCATCGTCTTTGGCGTTGCAGCCAACGTTTCGATTTCCCAGCTCTTCCTAGCGGGCGTTGCCCCTGGAATAATGATGGGTCTATCGCTCGTTGTCGCCTGGGCTATCGTCAGCCGAAGAGACAAGATGAAGACGGCGCCCCGTGCCACCATGCGCGAGCGCGGCAAGGCCTTCGTCGATGGTTTCTACGCCCTTCTCATGCCCGTGATGATCCTGGGCGGAATCAAATGGGGCATCGTGACCCCCACCGAGGCGGCCGTTCTGGCCGCCGTCTATGCGCTCATCATCGGCATGTTCGTCTATCGCGAGCTGAAGCCGTCGATGTTGTACGGCGTCTTCCTCACGGCCGCGAAGACGACCGCCGTGGTGATGTTTCTCGTCGCGGCTGCACTCGTTTCCGCCTGGCTCATCACCCAGGCGAATATACCGGGAGAAATCAGCGGGCTCATCCAGCCCCTGCTGGGCAACAAAACCTTGCTCATGTTTGCCCTGATGTTCCTGGTCGTCATCGTCGGAACTGCCTTGGATTTCTCCCCGACTGTTCTGATCCTGACGCCAGTCCTCATGCCGATCGTCAAACAGGCAGGGATCGATCCGGTTTATTTCGGCGTGCTGTTCATCATCAACAATGCCATCGGCCTGATCACGCCTCCGGTCGGAATTGTGCTCAATGTTGTGAGCGGGGTCGCCCGTGTGCCCATGGGAGCCGTCATCCGCGGGGTGAATCCGTTCCTGATCGCCCAGCTTATCGTACTCATCCTACTCATCGTTTTCCCCGACCTGGTGATGGTTCCCTTTGCCTGGTTGCGGGGTCGGTGAGCCGGCTGACAAGTCAAAAGAGAGAGGAAACAATCATGAAAGCATTCAAATTCGCTCTTGCTGCCGGTGTGGCGGCAACGGTCATGGCGGCCGTTCCGGCCTCCGCCCAGTTCACGGAGCGCAATATCCGCATTTCCAATGGCGTGAACGAGGATCACCCCAATGGCAAGGGTGTCGAGAAATTCCGGGCCTGCCTGACGGATAAGTCCGGCGGCAAGCTGAAGGTTCAGGGCTTCTGGGGCAATGCCTTGGGTGGAGACCTCCAGGCCACGCAGGCGCTTCGCTCCGGCACCCAGGAAATAGTCGTCACATCGAGTTCGCCCCTCATCGGCATTCTGCCGGAACTTGGCGTTTTCGATCTGCCGTTCCTTTTCGCCAACGAGAAGGAAGCCGACACTGTTCTCGACGGCAGCTTTGGCAAGCATATCGACACGAAGCTCGAAACGGTTGGGCTCGTCAACCTCGCCTATTGGGAGAACGGCTTCCGTAATCTCACCAACTCTCGCCGTCCGGTGGAGAAATGGGAGGACTTCAAGGGCCTGAAGGTTCGTGTCATGCAGAACAACGTGTTCCTCGACACGTTCAAGAACATGGGCGCCAACGCCGTGCCGATGGCGTTCGGCGAGGTCTTCACGGCTCTGGAAACCAAGGCTATCGACGGCCAGGAAAATCCGTTCGTGACCATCGACACCTCAAAGTTCTACGAGGTGCAAAAGTACCTTTCCGTGACCCGCCACGCCTATACGCCGTTCCTCGTTCTCTACTCCAAGAAGCTGTGGGACGGGCTGTCGAAGGATGAACAGGCAGCTCTGCGGGATTGCGCCGTCGTGGCTCGCGACGAGCAGCGCAAGGTATCGCGCGAGCTGTCGCAGGCGTCTCTCAACAAGATCAAAGGCGAAGGAACTGTGGTCAACGAGCTGAATGCCCAGGAGGCCGATCGCATGCGCGAGCAGGCGAAATCGGTCTGGGAGAAGCATGCCGCAACCATTGGTCCTGAGACGGTGAAGTTGATGCAGGCAGAGCTGGAGAAGGTTCGGCAAAAGTAAGCCTGTTACCCTGACCCGAACTACGCCGTTCGAGGAAGTTAACCTCGAACGGCGTAGCCACCCATTTTTTTCCAACCTGGAAGTCCCTCGAGGCCGCCAGGTACGATTTGAAAAGATTGTTGATCGATGCAGATCCTCATTCTCGGGGCGGCCGGGATGGTCGGCCGCAAGCTTACGGAACGCTTGGTGAAGGAAGGTCGATTGGGGGGAGACGCGATCACGCGTCTCGTTCTGCATGACGTGGTCGAGCCCGAGCGCCCTCAGGCATCCTTTGCCATCGATACGCTGACCTCCGATTTCTCCGTTCCGGGAGAGGCGGAGAAGCTCGTTGCAAGTCGTCCCGATGTCATCTTCCACCTTGCCGCCATCGTTTCCGGCGAGGCCGAGGCCGATTTCGACAAGGGCTACCGGATCAATCTCGACGGTACCCGGTTTCTGTTCGATGCCGTCCGCACCATCGGGGATGGATACAAGCCACGACTTGTCTTCACGTCCTCCATCGCCGTTTTTGGCGCTCCGTTCCCGGAGGCGATCGGGGATGAATTCTTTCTGACGCCGCTTACGAGCTATGGCACGCAGAAGGCGATGGGTGAGCTGCTTCTGGCCGATTACACGCGACGCGGATTCTTCGATGGCGTAGGGATCCGGCTGCCCACCATCTGCGTACGGCCTGGAAAGCCCAATAAGGCGGCTTCGGGCTTTTTCTCGAGCATCATCCGTGAACCGTTAAACGGCCAGGAGGCCGTCTTGCCGGTCTCGATGGATGTTCGTCATGCCCATGCTTCGCCGAGATCCGCCGTCAATTTCCTTATCCATGCGGCGACCATCGATCCATCCAAGATCGGTCCGAGACGCACCCTGACGATGCCGAGTGTGTCGGTAACCGTGGGTGAGCAGATCGAAGCGCTTCGGCGCATTGCCGGCGAGCGGGCCGTCGGCTTAATCCGTCATGAACTCGATCCGAACATCATACGGTTCGTCGAGGGATGGCCCCGCCGCTTTGATGCCAGTCGCGCTGAAAGTTTGGGCTTCCGTGCCGAGTCCAACTTCGACGATATCATATCCATCTACATCGAAGATGAACTTGGCGGCGTCGTTCCAACGTGACCGGTGCTCCGTGGAGCCATAGAGGCAATCGACTGTAGAGAAGGATTTCAGCCCTGGGGCCGTTCCGGAAAGTAACGCTGCCTGAAGGAAGCCCATTTATGAACTGCCCAAAGCGTGAAGCGTCCGACGGGCTTCTGCAATATAGGTACGTCATAGGCAATCAACAGAAGGCCCAGGGGAAGCATCCATAATCCCAAGAACGGGAGGATCGAGAAGATCCCACCAAAGATGAGCAGGATTCCCGCCGGAATCCTGACCCATCGCGAATCTGGATGGCGGAGGCTGCGAAGGATGCGAGCGACCTTGCCCGGCACCTCATGCTCCAGACGTCTGAACGCCTGCCTCAGAACGGCTCTTCCGCTTTCGTGTCTCATGCTCTTTGAAGTATCCATCGCCGAGAGGAGTTCCGAGAAAGCCTCGGAAGAGAGACTGCAATTCCCCGAGGCTCAGCCTTTCTCGACCATGGACATTGAACGCGAGCTGAATCCGCACCCCGTCGTCCGGTGCACGTCAGAAGAAGAACAGGCTCGCTTTCGCCCGGATTCGCTTTAAGGATTGAGACCTGAGAGTGCGTCGGCAACAGCCTGCGTACCCTGTTCCCGGACCCGCATGATCCTGAGAGCCCGCTCTTTCTGCTCGAGGCGGTAGAGATAGGGGTCGAACTCGAGCGGAAGGGCGGGATCGCCGAGATAACGCGGCTTCTCCGCTCGTTCATAATAATCGGCTCTCAGCATCTTCCCGAGATGTTCCTGTACCGAGTGGGGGAGCGGCGGCACGTTATGACGCGCCGACAGTGCCATAGAGCCCGGTTGGACAAAATCCGAGCGGTTCGCAATGTTATCAAGCATCGAAAAGCCCCGCAAAACTGCTTAGATTAACGCGCAACCGGCGGCCTGGTTGCAGCCAAGATTGGCACAATCTGACGCAGGTCGCTCGTCCAACGGCTGGGCCGGGGCGGCTCGGCAAGCCTCGGCCAAGACTGACGACCTAGAGGACTCGTCCGTTACCAGTTCAGGGTAGAACTTTGCAAAACGATTCATTACTTGCTGAACGGCTCAAATTCATGGGCATCGATAGCGGGGTTTGCCAAGACCTTCAGTCGGTATGGAAAGATATATCCCCTGAGCTGCCGAGGATCCTCGAGCGCTTCTACACGCATATGCATCGGCAGCCGCAGCTGTCCAAACCTGATCGGAACGCAACAATCCCGGCTCGTTTCGGCTCAGATGGCGCACTGGGGCAGGCTTTTCAGTGGCAGCTTCGATGCAGCCTATGTGGAAGGTATCCGCCGCATCGGTCTCATTCATAACAAGATCGGACTGGAGCCTCGCTGGTACATCGGCGGCTATGCCTTCATCCTCAATGAATTGGTTCATGTCCTCTCGAAGAAACATCGCTTCGGTAGGGCATCGTTCGCCCGCAAGCTGACGGTGGTGAATCAGGCAGTCATGCTGGACATGGACTTTGCGATTTCCGTGTATCAGGAAGCCTTCGTCCAGGATCGCCAGAAGAAAGGTGAAGTCCTGTCGCAGGCTGTCGCTTCTTTCTCCGACGCGGTGCGGGAGAGCCTGCAGATCTCGGGGCAGGCGAGCGGCGCTCTGTCGGAAAGTGCGACGGCCCTCGATGAGGCAACCGGAAGCGCCAGTAACCTTGCCATTCAGGTCACGACGGCGGCCGAGCTGACGGCTTCGAACATGCAATCGGGAGCAGCCGCGACGGAGCAGCTGGCATCGTCCGTTCGTGAGATCGGGCAGCAGGCCAGTCGCTCGGCGGATGTCGCGCGACATGCCCTGGAGAACTCTCAACGCACGAAGGATTCCGTCAACGGATTGGCCGAGCAGGCCAAACAGATCGGAGATGTGGTCGATCTGATCGATCGAATTGCGGCTCAAACCAATCTGCTCGCACTGAATGCCACGATCGAGGCGGCCCGTGCTGGAGATGGGCAAGGGCTTTGCCGTTGTGGCGCAAGAGGTCAAAACCCTCGCCAACCAAACCGCCAAGGCGACAACCGAGATCGGCTCACGCATCGGCGCGATCCAGGAAGCTACGCAGCGCAGCGTGTCCGATATCGACAATATAGGCCAGATCATGAAGGAGCTGAGTGGTATTGCCACGGCGATTGCGGCTGCCGTCGAGGAACAGGCTGCGGTGACATCGGAAATCGCCGTGAACGTCAACCAGACTACCGATCATACCCACGCGGTTGTCCGGAGCATCGAGGCTCTGACCGGATCGACAGCCTCCGCGGCCGCAGCTGCGCAGCACGTCTCGAGCGCCAAGCACACCCTGGATCAACAGCTTCAGCGCTTGCGACAGGACATCGACCAGTTCCTCGCGACGGCGAGGGCTGCCTGAAGAAGGCGCGGAGAAAGGCCGAGCTCCATCGGCCTTTCCCAAATTCATGCGTCGGTCCGACAGGCACGGCGCACCTAGAGGAATAGAACCGATAGGGGTCCGATTTACTTGCCTTGCCCAGCTGTACAAAGTCGACGGAAGTAGTTTTGCCGTCGAATCGTGTCTTTTGGGGTACAGACACGACCCCGCAAATCAGACACCTTGCCGACGGTTGATACCGGGATTGCTTTCCGGTGCAGTTGACGGAGCCGTGGGGGCTTCTGTGTGGGGGCACAGGTGGATCAGACGAACCAGGAAATCGAGCATATCGCTCGGGCATTCTTTGTTGCTAGGCACGAAACCGGGGCTTGGGAAACGGCGTCGCGGGTTCTGAAGCACGAGTTCCGCCTCTATGCTCGGCATGCTCTGTGCATGCTTGAAAAGAAGCAAGAGAACATTGGGGCTGATGGGCGTGAAGTGACACCGGCTCGATCCCTTGAGGCGGCCTGACAGAGGCCTTTTGCCGCCGGAAGCGGGCGAGGTTCGTTTCCCGCGGCGCCTCCGGGGATGAGCCATAGGCTCAGACGTCTCATCGGATCCGATACAGGCATCACGGCTTTTTGCGCGTCAAAAGGGGGAGGCCTGTTGAAGGCGCCGCCTTTCCTGCCATTTTGAATGGGTGCAGACTCTCTCCAGGGAGTCTGAGGAGCATTTCATGCAATCACCCGACGAATGGGAAATCCCTCCTGAGTACCAGCCCGATCCGAGAACCCTCGGCTATGACCTCAAGGATGCTCTGGCCGCCATAGTTTCCCTTCGGGCACGGGTTTCCGACGATGCCTTTACCGCTGAGACGCTCGGTACGGAACGGGCAGGACAGGGCGTTGTCATCCGGGACGACGGCCTTGTCGTCACCATCGGCTACTTGATTGCCGAGGCCGAGGAGGTCTGGCTGACCACCAACAAAGGCCGGGTCGTTCAGGCCCATGTGCTCGCTTACGATTATGAGAGCGGTTTCGGATTGGTGCAGGCGCTCGAACCCCTGGGCGTGCCGGTACTGGCCTTGGGCGATTCCCGCCACCTGGAACCTGGCGATCAGGTCGTGATCGGGGGCAGCGGGGGGCAGAGTCATTCTCTTGCCGCACAAGTCGTCGCCTGCCAGGAATTCGCCGGTTATTGGGAATATCTCATCGATCCAGCCATCTTTACCGCGCCGGCTCATCCCAATTGGGGTGGAACGGCCTTGATCGGGCCACGTGGGGATCTGGTCGGCATCGGTTCGCTACAACTCCAGCATCAGGCTTCCGGAGGCACTGTGGTGCCCCTCAACATGAGCGTGCCGATCGATCTTTTGAAGCCGATCCTGGATGACCTCCTGACCCGCGGACGCACCAAGAGTCAGCCGCGGCCCTGGCTCGGATTCTATGTTGCGGAAGCAGAGGACGACCAGATCACCATCATCGGCTTGGCCGGGGATGCGCCGGCACAGCGCGCGGGCCTGCGGGCTGGGGATCAGATCCATGCGGTTGCCGGCCAACCCGTGACTTCGTTGGCGGAATTCTATCGTGCCATCTGGGCCCTGGGCGCCGCCGGCGTCGATGTCCCGCTGACCCTCGAGCGGGAGGGGGACATGTTCGATGTGACGGTCCGGTCGGCCGACCGGGGCCGCTTCATGAAGGGACCCCGCCTGCAGTAACCATCGAGGGTCCGTGGCAAGTGCGTTGCGCTCGCCGCTGCGCTGTTCTCCGTCACCGATCGTGCAGATCCTGAGCGGGCGTCGTCCCTCGGGTGGAGATTGAGACATGAGCCTGAAAGTTACGTTGCCAAGCGGCGAAACCGTACCTGCTCTCGGGCAGGGGACTTGGCAGATGGCCGAGACGGCAAGCCGCCGGAAGCAGGAGATCGAAGCGCTTCGCCTCGGCGTCGAGCTTGGCATGACGCTCGTCGATACTGCCGAAATGTATGGGGAGGGCGCCTCGGAGGAACTCGTCGCCGAAGCTCTCGTCGGACAGCGCGACCGGCTTTTCCTCGTGAGCAAAGTCTACCCCCACAATGCGAGCCGCCAGGGTGTCGTGCAGGCGTGCGAGCGCAGTCTCAGACGTCTGAAGACGGACCGGTTGGATCTCTATCTGCTGCACTGGCGTGGAAGCGTGCCGCTGGAGGAGACGGTTGCCGGGTTCGAGGAGCTTCGCCGCTCCGGCAAGATCCGCCACTGGGGCGTCAGCAACTTCGATACCGACGACATGGACGAGCTGCTTCGCGTCCCCGCAGGAGAGAATTGCGCCGCCAACCAGGTGCTCTACAACGTGACGCGCCGAGGGCCGGAATTCGATCTGATCCCCTGGATGACCGAGCATCGAATGCCGCTCATGGCCTACAGCCCGATCGAACAGGGCAGGCTTCCACGCGGTGGTGTTCTGCAGAGGATCGGGCAGAAGTACGGCGCAAGCCCGTTCCAGATAGCCTTGGCGTGGCTTCTCCAAAAGCCGGATGTGATCGCGATCCCGAAAGCCTCGAGTCCTGATCACGTACGGGACAATCATCGAGCGCTTGAGATCCGGCTCAGTCCGGAGGATCTTGACGCCATCGATGCGGAGTTTCCCACGCCCAGGCGCGAGCGCCCGCTTGAGATGATCTGACAGTTTAATCAGAAGCAGGACACCAGAAGCCCATGACCTTCACCCGAGCCGATGCACTCGCCGTTGCGGACATTCTCAGAACGACGGCTCAAGCCGAGATCCTGCCGCGGTTCCGGAATCTGTCGGCTGATGCCATTCGCACGAAGTCGTCGCAACTCGACCTCGTGACGGATGCGGATGAGGCCGCCGAGCGTGTCATCGAGGCCGAGCTCCTGCGCCGATTTCCGGGAGCGCTGGTCGTCGGGGAGGAAGGCGTCAGCCGAAATGCGAGCATGCTCGACGGACTCGGCGATGCCGAGCTCGCCTTCATTCTCGATCCGGTCGACGGCACCTTGAATTTTGCCTCGGGCCTGCCGCTCTTCGGCGTGATGGCCGCTGTAGCGATCAAAGGCGAGATCGTCTGCGGGGTGATCCTGGATCCGATCTCGGACGACTGGGCGATGGCCGTTCGCGGAGAGGGGGCCTGGATTCAGCGCCCGGACGGCAGCGCCAGCCCGCTTCAGGTTGCTTCGTCGGTGCCCCTGTCGCAAATGGCGGGCAACGTTTCATGGCGCTATCTGCCCGAAGACCTTCGCCCCGTCGTGACGGGAAATCTGCCGAAGGTTGCGATGGCGGCCGATCTTCGCTGCGCGGCGCATACCTATCGCCAGATTGCGGCCGGTTACCTTCACTTCTCGTTCTCGTCGAGCGTGATGCCATGGGATCATGCGGCCGGCTGGCTGATCCATCGCGAAGCCGGCGGGTACACGGCGCATTTCGACGGTTCGCCTTACCGTCCCGTCAATCGCGGCGGCGGTCTCATCAGTGCGCCGGACAAGGAGAGCTGGCAGGCCGTGCGTGATGCCCTTCTCCCGCCTCAGACCTGATCCTTCTTGAGATAGTTGTAGACCGTAGCGCGGCCCAGGCCCAGCACGCGCGAGATGTAGGCCGCCGCATTGCGTCCGCCGAAGGCCCCATCGCCGGCAAGATCGGTAACAAGCTGCTGTTTCTGCGTGCGGCTCATCTCGGCGACGGTGAGACCGCGCTCGCGGGTCCATGACTGGATGTATTCGTTGATGCGTTCGTGCCAGTCCTCCTTGAACAGCGAGGCCGGCTTCTCGGGCGATTGCGGTACGGCGACGAGGGCGGTCAGCGTCTGCATGACGGCATGAAAATGCGAGACGTCCACGTTGATGCAGAGAATGCCGATGGCCTTGCCATTTGCGCGCAGGACGGCGCTGACCGACTTGATGCGCCGCCCGTCCCAGTTCACCTTCTCATAAGGTCCGATGATGATGTCCGACGGCTTGAAGTCGATCTCGTGCAGGAGAGACGGCTCACCGAGCTCCCGCTTGGAAAAGGGGTTGGACAGGTAGACCACTGTCTCGGTCGAGAGATCGTGGAGCACCACTTCCGCATAAGGTTGGAAGAGCAGGGCGATGGCATCGCAGATTGGCGCATAGCTCGCCAGTTCCGGCGCGAGCGTCACCTTGGGGTTGGCTTTGCGCGTCCGGCTCATTTGAGCTCTGTACGGACGAAGGCTGCTAGCCGATCCAATCCCTCCTCCAGATGATGAGCGGGCGCCCCAATGCCGATCCTGATGTAATGATCCATGCCGTACACGTCGCCCGGCAGAAGCATGATGCCGCGCTCTTCGCGCAAGCGATGCACCAGCTCCGTCGAGTTCATGGACATGGCATAGCGGATGAAGGCCATGCCACCGGCTTTGGGCGGCACGAAGGAGAACAGGTCGCCGTTGGCATCGACCCAGCGCTGCAGCAGCGCGAGGTTCTCGCGCAGGATGCGCTTGCTGCGGGCGAGGATCTCCTGTCGCTTGGCCGGCTGCACGGCGATCTCCGCCACGAATTCGCTCACCGCGCCCGTTGTGATCGAGGTGTAGTCCTTACGCTGCCAGGAGGCATAGATTTCCTGAGCCGGGCCGACGAGCCAGCCGATGCGCAGGCCGGGGAGCGCCATCGCCTTCGACAGGCCGCTCGTGATGATGGCTTTCTCATAGAGGTCGGCGAAGCTCGGAGGCTCGTCCTGATCGAGCTCCGCGCCTTTATAGACCTCGTCCGCATGGAGGTAGATGCCGTGCTGTCGGGCTATCGCGACGAGACCATCCATTGTCTCGCGGGACAGAACGCTGCCGGTCGGGTTGTTAGGATTGCAGATCGTCATCATCTTGGTGCGGTGCGAGATGGCTTTGCGCACGTCGTCGAGATCGGGCGTCCACCCGAGTTCCTCGCGGAGCAGTACCTCCTTTACATCCACGCCAATGGCGCGGGCCCAGCCCCAGATCTGCAGGTAATTCGGAACGAAGACCACGAGTTCGTCGCCGGGCTCCAGAAGCGACATCACGAGCAGAAAGTTCGCCTCGGCCGAGCCGTTGGTGACGATCACGTGGTCTGCATTGCGGTCGGGGTGAAGATTGGCGATCGCCTGCCGCAGCTCGACGCGGCCGTTGGTCCAGCCATAGCCGAGTTCCACGTCGAGCACTTGGCTTTGCTGCTCGGGCGTCAGAAGCTCGCGCAGGGAATAGGGGTGCACGCCGCTGTCGGACAGGTTGTACTCAACCGTGTTCTCATAGAGCGACTGAATACGCTCGAGCGTGAATTCTTCGATCTTCATGATAATCCCTGCACTGAAGGCAATGCGTACGGTCTTTAGCACCACTAAATTGGACTTCACAGTCCAAATTGGACTTGACGGTTTAATTCTAGACCTGCCATGGTCCGCGTCTGCCGGCTGCCATGACGATGCCGTGGAGCGGCAATTTCACTATGCTTGCCTCGACGCCATCCCGAATTGGAGCATTTGGTGCAGTTCGATACTTTCCTGATGGAGCGAAACCAGACGCGGTTCGAGAACGGCGTCGAGATCAATCTCACGGAGAGCGGGGTGCATCCCTGCACCATCGAGGAGATCCTGCCGGGGGACGAGGCCCAGGCGCTGCTGCGGCAGCCCCTCGGCTATGGTTGGACGGACGGGCGGCCGGATCTGAGGGCCGCCATCGCGAGTTGGTATCCGGGAGCCTCTGCCTCCAACGTTCTGGTGACGAACGGCTCATCGGAAGCGACGATGATCACGCTGATGGCGATGATCGATCCCGGGGACAAGGTGCTCTTCGCCGTTCCCAACTTCATGCAGGTCGATGGGCTCGGACGTGCCTTGGGCATGACCATCCAGCGCCTTCCCTTGCTGGCCGATCAGGACTGGCAGGTCGATCCAGACGCCCTCACGAAGGCGATGGACGGCGTGAAGCTGATTTCGGTCACCAATCCCGGCAATCCGACCGGTGCAGTCCTGTCGCGCCGCAGCCGCGAGGCTCTTCTGGACGCGGCGCAGACAGCAGGTGCCTGGCTTCTCGTCGACGAGATCTATCGCGGCGGCGAGATCGACGGGCCGGAGACGGAGACCTTCTATGGGGCGTATCCCCGCGTCATCGTCACCAGCAGCCTGTCCAAGTCCTTCGCGTGCCCCGGGACTGCGTCTCGGCTGGATCGTCGGGCCCGAAGGCGTGGTCGAGGAGGCTGCCGAGCGGCAGGATTACACGACGATCGGAAGCGGAATCTTAAGCCAAATCCTCGGGGCTGCCGTCATGGAGCCGAAGAACCGCGAACGCATTCTGGCAAGGGGGCGAGCCCTGTTGGGCGAGAACGCCGATATCGTGGAGCGCTGGGTCGAGAAGCGGAATCGCTGGTCCTGGCAGCGTCCCGCTGCCGGCGGCATGGCGTTCCTTCGCTACGATTTCGACATGTCGTCGGAGGATCTGTCGAGCCAGCTGAGAGAAGAGGAAAGCGTCTTCGTGGTTGCCGGAACTTGGTTCGGGATCGATAATCACATCCGCATCGGCATCGGTGTGAAGACCGAGCATCTGGTGGAAGGATTGGCCCGTCTGGACGCATTCCTTTCCCGCCACGGCATGGCCTAGAGAGCATGGACCATGCTGCCGCTTGAACACTTGGTGCGGGCAAGGGAGGATCTCCGGCGCCTTGTCAGTATTCCATCGGTGAGTGCGCGCGGGGAATGCCTTTCCGAGTGCGCTCATGCCGTTCGCGACCTGCTCGTCGCGGCTGGATTTCAGACGGAGATCTGCGCTGGGGACATTGGCCCATTCGTCGTGGCTGAGATCGGCCATGGTCCCCTGACCATCATGGTGTGCAACCATTACGACGTGCAGCCCGAGGATCCGATTTCCCTGTGGCATAGTCCTCCGTTCGAACTGAGCGAGCGCCATGGACGATGGTATGGACGGGGCGTTGCCGATGACAAAGGGGAGTTCATCAGCCGCCTCGAAGGCTGGCGTCTGTTCCGCGAACGACATCCAGGGCCTTTGCCTTTCAGACTCATCTGGCTCGTCGACGGCGAGGAGGAGATCGGCAGCCCTTCGCTCGAGGCATTCCTGAAGACACGCTTCCAGGACGTGAAGGTCGATGTCTGCTGGTGGGAATATGGCGAGATCGACTCGAACGGTCGCCCCATCGTTCTCTGCGGCTTCAAGGGCGTGATGGCCGTCGAATTGCACTGCCGCACGGCCAGGGCCGATCTGCATTCGAGTCTGGGTGCGGTCTTCGACAATCCGCTGTGGCGGCTTGCCGCCGCAACGGCCTCCTTGCGTGACAGATCCGGCCGCGTTCTGGTCGATGGTTTCTATGACACGATCTGGAAGCCTACGCAGGATGAGCGTAATCTCGCGGCCAAGCCTCCGTTTTCGTTCGACAGCCTGGTTGAGGCAACCGGCGGACAGAAGGTTCTGCACGGCATCGATGAGATCAGTTTCTATGCGGCGATGAATTTCGAGCCGTGCATGAACGTCAACGGCTTTTTCGGCGGTTATGCAGGCGAGGGCGCCAAGACCGTGCTTCCGGCCGATGGCTCAGTCAAAATCGATTTCCGCCTCGTGCCGGATCAGGATCCGCAGCACGTCGTGGGCCTCCTTCGCGCTCATCTCGATCGGCACGGCTTCGAAGATGTCGAACTCATCGTTCATGACGCCAATGTGAAGCCTGTCCGATCGTCGACGGATCACTGGTTCATTCAGGATGCCCAGGAGATTCTGGAGAAGCATTTCGGGCGGCAAGTCATCGTGCAGCCGAGTTCGCCCGCCTCCGGCACGGCGCATCCCTTCGTCGAGCAACTCGGTGCGGACATCGTCGGCATCGGTCTCACCCATCACGGCGCCATGCTCCATTCGCCGAATGAGAACGTCATCATCGAGCAGTTCGAGACGATGATCGAATGCTCCGCGGCGCTCTTTTGGCGCCTTGCGGAACGAGCGGCCGGAATGAGGTCGCAGGCTGAGTTGGATACAGTCGATCCGATACAGGGAGTGACACCATGAACAGCATCGTTCTAGAAGCTGCTGCACGGTCGGTTCAGGCGCGTCGGCGCATCCGCCAGCATATCTTCGAGACGCCTTTGTTGCCGTCCCGCCAGATCGGCCGCGAGACGGGGGCCTCCGTTTCCTTCAAGGCCGAAAACTTTCAACTCACCGGCTCCTTCAAGATCCGGGGTGCTGCAAGCAAGATGACATCGCTCGGGCTCGACCGAGGCGTCATCACGGCATCGTCCGGCAACCATGGCATCGCATCGGCGCAGGCTGCGGCGTCAATCGGTCAGGCTTTGACCATCGTGTTGCCTGAGAACGTTTCTCAGGCAAAACTCGAGCGGATCCGCTCCTTCAACGTGAATGTGATCCTGCACGGTGCCGAGAGCGGAGCGGCGGAGCTTTACGCGCAGCAGCAGGCGAGCTCCCGCGGCCTCGTCTATGTCTCACCCTATAACGATCCCGAGATCGTTGCCGGGCAGGGGACCATCGGGCTGGAACTGCTCGAACAGGCCGAGAGCATCGACAATGTCTTCGTTGCCATGGGCGGAGGCGGTCTGATCGGCGGCATCGGATCCGTACTCAAGAGCTTCAGCCCGCGAACGCGGATCTACGGTGTGGCCGCTCGGAATTCGGCCGCTCTCGCCGCCTCCCTGACGGCGGGGCGCGTGGTCGCAACCGAGCATTTCGACACGCTTGCCGACGGTGTTGCCGGCGGCATGGACGAGGACAGCATCACGCTGCCGCTTGCACTCTCCATCATCGACGAGGTCGTCACATGCACGGAGGCCGAGATTGTTGACGCTCTCAGGGATCTGGCTTTCAGGGAGAACCAGATCGTCGAGGGCGCGGCGGCTCTTGCCCTGGCAGGGTTTCTCAAGGTTGCCGAGCGCTGCAAGGGGCAGAAGAACATCGTGGTTCTTTGCGGAGCCAATTTCGATCGCGACAAGATCTTTTCTGTCCTGAACGGTTAGGCTTGCAAACATCATGGTGGCTTCGTCTCCGATCACCTTTCTCGATCTTCCACAAATCGAGGAGCGCCTCAAAGGTCTCGATCTGGTCGGCCTGATGGAGGGGGCATTCGCGGCCTTCTCCCGCGGCGAGGCGGTGGTGCCGATGCCCGGTGAGCTGCTCCTCATTGAGCCGCCGGGCGAAGTTCATATCAAGTATGGATACCTGACCGGGGGAGATACCTATGTGATCAAGATCGCCTCCGGGTTCTGGAATAATCCGGCAAGGGGCCTCAGCAGCAGCGACGGCCTCCTTCTCGTCTTCAAGAAGGAAACCGGCGAGCTGGCCGCGGTGCTCAACGACCGGGGGCGCCTGACGGATCTGCGCACGGCTGCGGCAGGCGCGGTTGCCGCAAAGCACCTTGCTCCCGAGAGAGTGGATGCGATCGGCGTTCTCGGCTGCGGCATCCAGGCTGAGCTGCAGGTGCAACTGCTGCAATCGGTCCGTCCGTGCCACGACATCGTGGTCTGGGGGCGCAATCCGGAGCGTGCGTCGGCCTATGCGAGACGGATGCGGTACAAGGAATTTTCCGTCGAGATCGCGTCATCGCCGTCGGAGGTTGCGTCTCGCTGCCGGCTGATCGTCACCGCAACCGCCAGCCCATCGCCGCTTCTGCAATGGAGCGATCTTCACCCAGGCACCCATGTTACTGCCATCGGCGCAGACAGCGCCGACAAGCAGGAACTCGATGAGACGATCATCCGCAAGGCCGATATCGTCGTGACGGACAGCAGGGCCCAAGCCCGGTCGCGCGGCGAGTTGGGGCACGCCTATGGTTCCGATGGCATTGCCATGAATCGAGTGATCGAGATCGGCGAAATCGTCATGAGAACGGCGCAGGGGCGTGTGAATCCAAACCAGATTACCGTTTCGACATTCTCAGGATTGGCCGTTCAGGATATCGCGATCGCATCGGCCGTTCTGAAGCAGCCGTGATGCGGATACCGTCGATCAGGCGGCCCGCCCAATGCGGTCGACCAAAGCATCGATCTCCATGATCTTCTTGAGGCGGTGCTTGCATTGCTTGTCGAGATACCAGGCTCTGCAGATACTGAGACCGAGAAAGGGCAGGGCCCAGAGGATGCTGAGTGCACCCAGGAGAACCAAACCCAGAAACGCGATGGAGAGGATCCAGGCTTCCATCCGCCCAAACCCTTCCGCCAACTCGTTCTTCACAAGCAGTTGCTGCCGCTCGATCAGCAGATGAGCCTTGGCGTGGTCCAACTTGGACTTCTGCGCCAGTGAGGGCAGAGCGCTGCGCAGGTTCTCAAGAGAGCCCGTGATATCGGTCAGGCGCGATGCGCGTTCCGGCGTTTCCTGCTCCCGTGCAATCGGAGTGAATGCCGCGGCGATGCGGCGGTAAAACGCCACGAGCGCAGGCGGCTGGTTGTCCTGTTCGGTCTGAAGCGCACTGAGGGAAAAGCTGTCTGTGATGCAGTTGCGAGCCTGGACGACAATCGCGTCATCCTTGTTTCGCCCGTTCCGTTGAAAGGAATTGGCAACGTGCTTGGCGATCGCAATTTCGACCGCGGCCTCAGCCCTGTCCGTCGACATCAACAGCCTCCTTCGCCTCTGGTGCTTCGGTCACGAGTGGGCCGTGTGGATGAACTGAATTGCTCAGGCCGAAACGTCCGGCAGCTTCAATGTGGCGGCTTCCTCAAGGTGGAGGAGCGTGGTTAATGGACGGTTACTCCTGGCGCCAACTTCCGCCAGACCAGCGAGATTGTCTGCCAAGTCACAGAGAATTTTCAATCATTGCTCAGCGCGGATCGTCCGGGAGCATGCCTGCGAGATCCTGGAGAAACTTGATCGACGCCGGCGGACGGCCCTCCTGTTCCGCAATCTTGATGATGTTGTTCAGGATATTGGCGATCTCGCTCAGCTTGGCGACGCGGCCGGCCGACAGAACGTGGAAAAAAGTCGAGAAGGCGACGGCGATGGCCTGATCGTGTTCTTCAAGCCGGCGGGATTGCTCCTTGAGTGCCTTGATGTCTCTTTCCTGGGCCGAAACGATCTCCACCAAAGTCAGCATCTGTTCGGCCAGCGTATCCACGGAAGCGTTCATGTCGGTCGGGCGTCCCAAGTCTTCGATGTTTGAGGGAGGAAGGGGATGAAAGTCGTCGGCGACGTGGTGCCGGAGCGACACGCTGACGGCGTGCAGTGCGGATAATACGCGATCCGGTTCCTCCGGATGAGCGTCGGCCTTCGTGGAAGTCGGTTGACCAAGCACGACCTCGGACTCATCCGCGGTGATCCTGGGCAGTCCTGTCGCGCGGGTGAGTTTCGACACCGTCTGCCGCAAGATACGACGCAACTTCACCTGAACATCAACAATCACGTTTCCACGTCTGCTCCCACCAACCTGTACTCTGTCCCTTCGGAGAGGAAGGCACCTGACGGTACCATGACTTTAGCGCAAATGCTTCAGGAAGCTCTTGGGTGAACGAGACAGGTTATCCTCTTGCATAGAGCAGTCGTGCCCGAATGGTCCCTTCCAGGGCGCGGATTTCACGGAGGGTTTCCCGACTCTGTTCGGGCAGCCCTTCCGCCTCAATCACGACATAGCCGATCTCGCCATCCGTCTGCAGATGCTGACCCGTGATGTTGAGCCCGCGTTGCGAGAAGGCATTGTTGAGGCGACCAAGAATGCCGGGCACGTTCCGATGCACATGGATGTAGCGTGTGCCGGTGGCGCGGGATGGGAGCTGAACCTGCGGAAAATTGACAGCTCCGATCGTCGTGCCGACATCGGAATACTCGACAAGCTTCTTCGCAACCTCGGCGCCGATGCGCTCCTGCGCTTCTTCCGTCGATCCACCGATGTGAGGTGTCAGAATAACGTTGGCAAGCCCCTGCAGCGGCGTGACGAACGGCTCCTTGTTCGACGCGGGCTCGACGGGGAACACGTCCACGGCGGCACCGCGCAGATGGCCGCTTCTCAGAGCTTCAGCGAGCGCGTCGAGATCGACGACCGTGCCTCGGCTGTTGTTGATGAGATAGGCGCCCTTCTTCATCGCCGCGATCTCTGCTTTGCCGATCATGCCATGGGTGGCTGGCGTCTCAGGGACATGCAGGCTGACCACATCGCTCCGGCTCAGCAGAGCGTGCAGGCTGTCGGCGGGCTCCGTGTTGCCGTGCCGAAGCTTGTCGGTCTGATCGAAGAAGATGACCCGCATGCCCATGGCCTCGGCCAGGTATGAGAGCTGAGAGCCGATATTGCCGTAGCCGACGATGCCGAGGGTCTTGCCGCGAACCTCATGACTGTCGACGGCAGATTTGTCCCATTGCCCGGCATGGGCACCCATGGATTTGGGAAAAGTGCGCCGCAGCAGCATGACGATTTCGCCGATCACGAGTTCGGCCACGCTTCGGGTGTTGGAGAAGGGAGCGTTGAAGATGGGGATGCCCGCATGCCGGCCTGCTTCCAAGTCGACCTGGTTGGTGCCGACGCTGAAGCAGCCGACGGCGATCAGTCTGTTCGCGGCCTCCAAGACCTTGCTCGTCAGCTGCGTCCGGGAGCGGATGCCCAGCAGATGGACACCTTGCAACGCTTCGATCAACTGATCTTCGTCGAGAGCTGTCCTGAGATAGGTCAGGTTCGTATAGCCGGCGCCCCTGATCAGTTCGACAGCGCTGTCGTTCACCCCCTCGAGCAAGAGAACGCGGATCTTGTCTTTCTGAAGAGAGAACATCTCGGACATGTCGGCTCCATTCGGCGTACTCCGGCATGCCATAGCGTGTCAGGGCGACGGCGCAAGTCTCTTTTGGTCGTCGTGCCTATGCCTTGGAGGGGAGGACCGCCCTCGATCGGAGCAGACCTCATACCTCCTATGCACCGTCACCTTCGAGCGGGCCTGAGGTATGATGAGCCAATCCGGTTGCAGCGGCAGCCGGTCAAGGAGGCGGGAGCCGTTGCCGGATGTACGCACGGCTCCCGTTCCATTTTTAACCCGGCGCCATTTCATCCAGCATCAGAGCCTCCCACAGCTTGGCCGTCCTCTGCCACGTGAGCAGTTTGGCCGTGCTGATCGCGCCTTTGTGGAGCAGCTTCCAGAGTTCCTCATCATCGGCAACCCGGCAGGCGTGGAGGCCAAGATCACGATAAGTCTTGCAGACGATGCCGTTGATGCCCTGCTGAACCCTTTCGGAAAGGGAACCGATGCCCAGCGTGATCACCGGCAGGCCCATGGCCTGGGCCTCGGCAGCTGCGATACAGAAGGTCTCGTCGAGGGCCCCAGGATAGATCATCGCCGTGGCCGTGGCATAGAAATCGGCAAGCTCACTCTTGAGCTTGGAGCCATGAAAGACGATCCGGTTCTGGGCAGCCTGGGCATCCGTCAGGCCGAGGTCCTGGGCGAGGCTGCCGAAAATATGGAAGCTCGCATCGGCAACCTTGGGGGCAACGTGGCGTGTCCAAGTATCCAGAGTCTCCTTGAGGCCGCGTTGGCGCTGAGAGGCCCAGACGAAATGTTTCCTGCGGGGGAGTTCGAGATTCCTCGTCAGAAAGAGGCCGGAGATCCCGTGTGGAATGACGTTTCGAGACCGGAAGGGATAAAGAGACGTCATATCTTTTTCGGCGAACTTTCCGACGAACACTGCTTCGGGGCGATGCCTGACGAAAGCCGGCAACTGGTGTTTGCGGATGGATTTCTCGAAGGCCAATGGGTTATGCAGCCACAACAGCTTCCTCGTTCCCGGCTTCGCATGATCGAACAAGCGGGCGTCGTTGGAACTGATCAGAACGTCGCAGTTCTGCTGCCCGATTGTGGCGAGAGGAACGGTCGTGACGCCGCTGCTCTCGAAAGTGTCCGGGGTCCGCGTTGCCAGGATGACCCGATGCCCTCGATCCGCAAGGGCACGGGAGAGTTCGACATTGGCTGTTTCCAGTCCGCCGAGACGGGAATCCGTTAGGGCTTCTATGGTGAACTCAGCCTTGGTAGGGCAGGCGACGACGATCTTCAGCACAAAGGGATTGCCTTATTGCCTTCGGACTTCAGGCCGATGGATTCGGGGGGCCTGAGCTAGCCGCCACAGGAGGATCGTCGTGCGAGGCGAGAACCAGGAGCGCGCCAAGCCAGACCGGCAGCCACAGGTAAAGGTAGAGGGTGTTCACGAAGGCAAACGGATTCGAAAGGTCCGTGGCCACAAAGCTCATCGAGAAGAAGATTCCGAGGAGGGCAAAGGTGCGGCTCGGACTCGGCGGCGCAGCAGCGGCCTGTTTCACTGCAAAAGCAATGATACTGAGGAACAGAAGTGCCATTGGCAGGCCGAAATAGAAGATCAGTCCAAGAATGCCGTTGTGAGGATGAGACACGGCTCCTCCTGGAAAGCGGAAGCTCGGCCCGATGCCGAACCAGAGCCGATCCTGAATCATCTCAGACACAAGGCCCCAGACATCCTGCCGGTTGGAGGGCCTGCACATGCTGATATGGGTGGTACAGGCCCAAGCCTTGAGCCAGGGCTCTGCCAGGACGAATACTACGGGAATGGCAAAGCAGAGTGCAGCCAGTACGAGCCCTGCCGTGACTCGCTTCGCAGGGGTCCGGAACAACTCGAGGATGCTGGTTGCGATCAGGGCCAAGCCAATGGCGAGTATCGGACCTCTGCTTTGAGTGAGCGCCACCGTGATGGCGATCAGGAGCAAGCCTGCCACGATCAGGCGCTTCTGCCGGAAAGTGACCTTAGGATAGATCGCCAAGCCCGCGAAGAAGCAGGCGGCCAATCCGCCGGCGCCCAGGATCTGATGATTGGCCCGTCCGATCGGCACCAGTCTCTCTCCCAGAAGCTCTTTGATCGAGAAGCGTCCGTCCTGTCCGAGGATGATGGCGTAGCGTGCCAGCGAGATCGCCGCAGCAATACAGCCCAGGACGAAGAGGGCCCTGAAAAGGCGGCCGCGGAATTGCGGGTCGCGCTGCAGCGCTGCAAGAAGCAGGGGGAGAAGCATGGCGATTCCGATGGCGCTGCCCAGCACCGTCGCGGCTTGCTTATCGGTCGGGGTTCGGAAGGCGATGCCGAGACATTGCCAGACCAGCACGCCTCCCATGAGGATCGTGAGAGGCATAAGCTTTTTGGAATCGAGCAAGGCGCCACGGATATTCGCATCGAATACCAGCGTCAGGATGCCTAGGACGACCAGCAGTCCAATGGTCGTGGACGAGACGATGCCACCAATCGAGACGAGAAGAATGGTGGCCGCGGTGACGTAAATCAGGAGAGCATGAGCTCTTCGGTCGGCGAGCGACCGATAAAAGTGCTCAAAACGTGCTTTCATAGCACAGCCACGGTGTCAGGCCGACGAGATCGACCCTAGTTTCGTAATATAATTTCATAACTCAACAGCTCTATGCCGCTACTCGAACGAAGGCAACAGAATCCAGAAACCGTTTGCGATGGCTTCATGCTCGCACTATGAGCGCTCACACGAGCCTCCATACAGACGATAGAGTGGAGAAGCAATGGCACGGCATAAATCGAAGCTTGCCCGAGCGCTGAATTTGAAGCCGCATGCCTACACGCTTTTCCGTCACCTCACGGCTCCTCTGCCCATCTCGCGGCATTGGCTGGGCTTCTATCCGGATATCGCGCCGCTCCCCGACCGGATCGACCGAATCAGCGAGTCCGTCGATTATCGCATCAGGCTCGCCGATCCGGCCTACAAGCCCGCCCTGGACGTTCTCGCCGTCCACAACTGGGATATCGTCAGGCCCCATATCCAGCATCGGGATCCCTTCCTGGTAAGGCGGTTCGTCGGGATCGTCCGGGACGTGATCGTGCCGGGGCATACGCTGACGCCTGTCGATCCCCAGACATGGTGTCAGATCGGTTTCGAGCTTTCAGGGCGCTCAAACTGGAATTTCGCCCATCCGGGCGCCGGCATCTTTTCCAGCCGCCGCATCGCCGAGCCGGCGATCGTCGTTCCACCTTTCTGGAACTACTGGCACCTGTTCCTGGAGCATCTGCTGCCGCTCATCCAAGCCGCTCGGCTGAGGGCCTGGGGGGATGAGACCCTAAAGGTCGTCACCAAATCGAAGAGGCCGCCCCTGATCGATGCCGTCATCGACGGCTTGCGGGAGGAGGGCGCCAATCTCTCGGTTGTGGAGGTCGGGCCCCGCGAGAACCTGCAGATTGATCGGCTGCTCGTTGCGGTGAACCAATGCCCGAACCTGGAGCGGATCTACGGCTTGGCCGAAGCAATCCCGACCGCCCGGCGGGTTTTCGCCGCCGCCTATCGGGAGCGCCTCCACACGACAGGCATCGGGCCTCGCCTCTATATCAGCCGGCGCGGGACCAAGCTGCGCCAGATCGTCAACGAGGACGAGGTGATCGCCGGGTTGAAGCGGCTGGGTTTCGCGGTTCTTGAATCGAAATGGAACAATCATCCGGAACAGCTTGCCGCCTTCTCAGGGGCGGAGGTGATCGTCGGCGTTCATGGGGCCGGCATGACCAACATCATGTTCTCGTCCCCCGGCACCAGAGTGCTGGAAATGTTCCCGAATAATCATCGCAAGACCTCCATGCTCCACCTCTCGGCGGAGCATGATCTGAGCCATCAGCCGTTCTTCGGGTCGGACGAGGGACACAACCAGGCCTTTACGGTCGACGTGCCGCGTCTGCTCGAGCGGGTGGAAAGCCTGCTGGGCTGAATTGTCAGGCTTGGCGGGATCCAAGCCCCTCCGGTGTGTGTTTGGCTTCAAACCGTATTGGATGTGCCTGCCAGAGGCTGAGACGCCGACGCGGCGAGGCATGGCGAGAAGGGGGCCAAGTGCCGCGAATCCTGACCTACAACGTGCACCGCTGCCTTGGTACGGACGGTCGGCTTTCGCCCTCACGGATCGCGGATGTCATCGCGGCTTATGAGCCGGATGTGGTCGCGCTTCAGGAACTCGACGTGGGACGTCTCCGGACAGGCGGGATCGATCAGGCCCATGCGATCGCGCAGGCGCTCGGAATGCACGTGCATTTCCATGCCAGCCTGCGGGTTGTCGAGGAGGAATACGGCAACGCCATCCTGACCCACCGGCCGTCGCGGCTGGTCAAGGCGGAGGCGCTTCCGGGATGGATCCGCAGGCCGGACCTGGAGCCGAGAGGGGCCCTCTGGGCGTCGGTTCAGATCGGCGGCACCGAGGTTCAGGTGATCAATACCCATCTGGGTTTGCGCCGACACGAGCGGCTGGCCCAGATCGACACCCTGCTGGGTCCGCACTGGCTCGGCCAGCCGGCCTGCCGGGACCCGGTGATCCTTGTCGGAGATTTCAACGCCACGCCCCGGTCTCGGGCCTATCAGCGCCTGGCTTCGCACTTGTCGGATGCTCAGGCGCAGAGCGGGCTTTCGCGGCCCAGGGCGACCTTTCCCTCCCGCTTGCCGATGCTGCGCATCGACCATGTATTCGTCAGCCGCTCGATCCGCGTCCTGCGGGTCGAAACGGTGCGGACGCCTCTCGCCCGTATCGCGTCGGATCACCTGCCATTACTCGTCGAGTTCCAGATCGCCCATGGCAAGGGGCATAAGCCCAGCCTTGCCCATGCACAGGAATAAGGGACGCGCGAGGCAGGTGGTACGGATCACCGGGCTCTCCACCGCGTTAGCTCCATGGAGCGGAGCCGTTCGCCCCGAACGCGCGCAATGGGATCGAGGAGAGCGGATGCGGAACTGGAAATACGTGATTGCTGCGGCTGCCATCGGCCTTGCAGCCTTCCTGCTCTACCGCACGCTCAGCCGCTACAGCCTGGATCAGCTGATCGCCGCCGTCACGACCGTGCCCGTGCCAAGGCTCCTGGGGGCTGCCGGGTTCGCCGCTGCGAGCTACCTGTCCCTGACCTTCTTCGATTATCTGGCCCTGCACTATGTGAAGCGGCCGCTGCCTTATCGGAAGGCGGCCCTAGCCTCCTTCACCGCCTTGTCTCTCGGCCACAACATCGGATTGGCCGCCTTGAGCAGCGGCGCGGTCCGCTACCGTTTCTACAGCCGCTGGGGATTGAAGACGGGCGAGGTCGCCAAGGTGATCGTGTTCTGCGGCATCACCGTCGGGCTCGGCCTCCTGGTTCTGGGTGGCGCGGCGCTTCTGCTGCGCTCGGGGCTGGCGGTGGAGATCACCGGGCTCACGCAGTCGGTCGTCATCGCCTTGGGCATCGGCTGCCTTGGGCTTCCCGCTTCGTACCTGGTCCTGGCGGCCTTCGTACGGCGACCTCTGAGGATCAGGCGCTGGACCCTCGAGATGCCGCCCCTTCGGCTTGCCATCGGGCAGGTTCTGATCGGCTCCATCAACTTCGCATTCGTGGCGGCCTGCCTGCATCAGGCGCTCGCGGCCGTTGCCGACGTGGCTTATCCGGGCGTCGCATCCGTCTATGTGATCGCCAACGCGACGGCGCTCGTCAGCCATGTTCCCGGTGGTCTGGGGGTGATTGAGAGCGTGGTCATGTACCTGCTGCCGCAGAAGGATCTGATCGGGCCGCTCCTGGTCTTCCGGTTCGTCTATTTCCTCGTGCCGCTCGGCCTGGGAAGTATCCTGCTTGCGGTGACGGAACTGTTCTATCGACGCAGGAGCAGCTCCTACGGGGCCGGAGCCGGAATGGAGGCGAAGGCGTAAGAGTCACTGCTTGCGGCGGCGGAACAGCGAGAGCGGTTCGAAGGGTTCGAGCGGATCCAGAAGTCCCGTGCCCGTTGCCGGCACATCCGGGCCGTCGTCCGACATGGCCCCGAACGGGCGAAGGCCGCGGAGGCCCGTATTGAGCCGCTCGATGGCCGCGATGACGGACCCGCCATTGCTGTCGATAGCCCTGCCGAATGTCTCCGGATCGACCTCCAGATGCTCCGCGATCAGGCGGTTGCGAAGCCCAATGATGGTTTGGCGCATCTCCTCCGTCGTGGCCTCGATGGCGGCATCGCATTCGCTGTCGAGACCGATCGACCGGTTGTTCAGGTTCGAGGAGCCGATGCGGAGGAACACGTCATCGACAATGATGAGCTTGGAGTGGATCAGAACCTGGCATTCTCCGCCCTCTCCATTGGGAATGACGGGGTAATAGACCCGCAGCCGGTCCTGACGGTTGGATTTGCGCAGGCGGCGGATCAGCCGGTCGCGGTTGGTGCCCATGACAAGCTCCTCGGCCCAGCCGTGGGATTCATGGGTTTGGATGACGACGATTTCAGGACCATCGGGATTGGCGAGATGCCGTTCCAGAACGTCGCCCACATAGGGCGCCGTCATGTATTGCGCTTCGATGTAGATCGTCTTCCGCGCCGCCGAGAGTGCGTCCAAGGTCAGGGCCGCCGCCTCATTGGCGGCAGGCTGCTCTCCCCAGGCCGGATAGGTGCGGGCGATGGCAATCGGCGCATTGCGAAAATCCGGCGCGAGGTCGGGCGGCCAAGGGTCGGATCCGCTCGGAGAAGGCATGAGCTCCTCGCCGGCCGCAAACTTCCAGCGTTCATAGCCCACTTCGGCAATGGACCGCGCAGCGTCGCCGTCCACGCCCATCTGAAGATCGTGAACCGGCTCGTAGATGCTTCCATCGTCCTTCAGCCGGGTCAGGTCGTTACAGGCATGGCGATGAGTGTCCCAGCGCTCGACGGTCAGGTCCATACCTCCGACGAAGGCCAAGCTGTCGTCGATGCACACGATCTTCTGGTGATGGGCCGCATAGAGCGGATGATGCGTGTCGAGCTTGAGCTGCAGGCGCGGATGGTTCTGCCAGTCGGCCCCAAAGATCAGCGGACCCGGCGCGCCCGGCGCATGGACGACGGCGACGCTCCACACGAGGATCCTGACTTCGAGACCGGGCCGCTCCTCGACGAGCGAGCGGAGCAGGGGGCCGAGCGGCGGCGAGTCCTCGGCGGGGACGTCAGGGCGCAGGCGGATGCTGCCGTCGAAATCCCAGCCGATGATGAGGATCGAGCGCTGGGCTTTCCGCAGAGCAGCTTCGAGATGGGCGAAGTAGGGAGCCCCGTCGATCAGAACACTTGCTCTGTCGGCCTGAGCCACGCGCCAGCAGTTCCGCCCCGGATGCAGAATGGGGCCCGCAGGCGATCGCACCGCCTGGCGGGCGATGTCGGGTGCTTGCCGGCTCGTCGTTTCTTCCAGAAGTTGCACGTCAGCCATGTTCTCAAACGGAATATCTTACCAACCGGGGACTGAAGCCAAGGTTCCGGGTGGAAACAGAGCAGGGTTAAAGCGTTGGCCCCGGTGGATCCAGCCCCAGCCAGGCCTGTGCGGTGGACTGCAATTCATCCCTTGGGATTTGGTGAAGCCTCGTGTTCGACTGGATTGTCAGCCTCATCGATAAGGCCGGATATGTCGGCATTGCTCTCCTCATGCTCCTGGAGAATATCTTCCCTCCGATCCCCTCGGAGGTGATCATGCCGCTGGCGGGCTTTTCGGCAGCCAAAGGAACGCTCAGCTTCGCCGGAGTGGTGATTTCGGGGACGATCGGTTCGCTCGCGGGAGCCTATTTCTGGTTCCTGATCGGCCGCTGGATCGGCCCGAAACGCCTGAAGCGGTTTGCCGGCCGGCACGGGCGCTGGCTCACGCTGCATCCCGATGAAGTCGAGCAAGCCAGGGCCTTCTTTGCCCGCTATCAGATCATGGCGCTGTTCCTGGGCCGCCTGATTCCGGCCATTCGCTCCCTCATCTCCGTCCCAGCCGGTGTGAACTGCATTCCGATCTCCACCTTCCTTCTGTGGAGTTCGCTTGGAACGGCTCTATGGACGCTTCTGCTGACCAGTGCCGGGTATCTGCTGCAGAGCCAATACGAGCGGGTCTCGGAATGGCTGAATCCGGTTTCGAACGTGATCTTTGCCGGATTGGCGATCTGGTACGCGTACAGGGTCATCCGTTTCAAGGCACCGGAGGCTTCCTGATCCAGGTCGATGAAATCTTCATCTGGAAACGCTTCAACTCTGGGCAAACATTTGCCGCAGATTCGGAGTGCAGCCGTTGCTATTCACGGGAACTGCCTAATAATTTACACAGTTCATATCCGACGAACGCGTAATCTTGTGACGGGACGTGAGACCGGCTCACTTGGCGTATCGTCTGGGCGAGGCATGGCAGCACGATTGAAGGGTGATCATGGACAAGGAACTCGAAGAAAGAATCCGTGAGCGGGCATATGAGCTTTGGATGCGGCACGGGAGCCTCCCAGGCCAAGCCGATGAATATTGGTATCAGGCCGAGCGGGAGATCGTTGGGAAACGCGATCAGGATGCCGACACGCAGGACGCACCCCTCATCGATCCCGCGCCTTTGGGCATGACGAGCATGACGGTGGACGAAACACTCTCCAGCCCGGCGGTGCCGAAGACCCGCAAGAAACGCAGCCCCGTCGCCGCGCCTGAAGGAGGCGAGACGCCGGTCGAGGCTCCGAAGCGCAGGCGCTCGACCCGCGTGACCTGATCGAACGCTATGACGTGAGCCTTCGACCCATGCGGCCGGAGGCTCAAGGGGCAGGAGCAAAACTGACGCCGGAACACATAAGCGCGAACTTGCGGCCGGTTTCAGCGTCTACAGAACGGGGCAGGTGGCTGCCGTTGATGTGAGGACCCGGTCTTGCCGAATTCCAGCGTTTCCTACGCACCTCTCTCCCGCCATGCGATGGCATATGTTCTGGCCGGTGGCCGCGGCAGTCGATTGATGGAGTTGACGGATATCCGTGCCAAGCCCGCGGTTTATTTCGGCGGGAACACGCGGATCATCGACTTCGCGTTGTCGAATGCATTGAACTCAGGCATCCGGCGCATCGGAGTAGCGACACAGTACAAGGCGCATAGCCTCATCCGCCATCTCCAGCGCGGCTGGAACTACTTCCGTGCGGAGCGGAACGAGAGCTTCGACATTCTGCCGGCGAGCCAGCGCGTGTCCGAGACCATGTGGTACGAGGGCACGGCCGACGCGGTGTATCAGAACATCGATATCATCTCGAGCATCGACCCCGAATACATCATCATTCTTGCAGGCGACCACGTCTACAAGATGGACTACGAGATCATGCTCCGGCAGCACGTGGACATGGGAGCCGATGTCACCGTCGGGTGTCTCGAGGTGCCGCGCATGGAAGCGACCGGCTTCGGCGTGATGGCCGTCGACGAGACGGACCGCATCATCTCGTTCCTCGAAAAGCCTGCCAATCCTCCCGGGATGCCCGACAATCCAAACATGGCGCTGGCGAGCATGGGCATCTACGTCTTCAACACGAGGTTTCTTTTCGAGCAGTTGCGGCGCGACGCGGAAACTCCCGGCTCGAACCGGGACTTCGGCAAGGACATCATCCCCTATCTGGTTCAGCACGGAAAAGCGGTCGCGCACCGCTTCACGCGCTCCTGCGTCCGCTCGGGCGCCGAAGCCGGCGGCAGCGATGCGGAGGCCTATTGGCGGGACGTGGGCACGGTCGATGCCTATTGGGAGGCCAATATCGATCTCACGGCGATCGTTCCGTCTCTCGACCTCTATGACCGAGACTGGCCGATCTCGACCTTCTCCGAGACATGGCCGCCAGCGAAGTTCGTTCACGATGAAGAAGGCCGGCGCGGACACGCCATCAACTCGCTGGTCTCGAGCGGCTGCATCGTCTCCGGAGCCGCCCTGCGCCGGTCCCTCGTGTTCACGGCCGTGCATCTGCATTCCCACGCCGATGTGGAAGGGGCCGTCATTCTTCCCTTCGTCGAGATCGGCCGCAACGCCCGGCTGAAGAACGTGGTGATCGACCGAGGCGTGCGCATTCCGGACGGGTTGGTGGTCGGTGAGGATCCCGAAAAGGATGCCCAGCGGTTCCGCCGCACCGACAAGGGCATCTGCCTGATCACGAAGCCGATGATCGAGAGACTGTCGGAATGAAGCCTCTAAGCGTTCTCTCGGTCACGTCAGAGGTCTTTCCCATCATCAAGACAGGCGGATTGGCCGATGTGGCCGGAGCCCTGCCGTCTGCGCTGGCGCAGGAGGGCATGACGGTCGTCACGCTCGTGCCAGGCTATCCGGCAGTTCTGAAGGCTCTGGAGCGCCCCGAAGTCCTGCATCAATATCCCGGCTTCTTCGGCGGAACGGCGCGTCTTCTGTCCGGCAGGGCGGGAGACCTCGACCTCTTCGTCATCGATGCTCCCCATCTCTTCGAGCGTTCTGGTTCACCCTATCTTGCGTCGAACGGCCGGGACTGGCCGGACAATGCCCGGCGTTTTGCGGCGCTCGGGCGGGCTGCGGCCGATATCGGACAGGGACTGACTCCAGGGTTCGTCCCCGATGTCATTCATGCCCATGACTGGCAGGCGGGCCTCGTGCCGGTTTATTTGAGCCTCTCCGACGGCCCGCGCCCCGGCACGGTCATCACCATTCACAATATCGCTTTCCAGGGCATCTTCCCGGCCGATCTTCTCTTCGAGCTCGGCCTGCCCACCAGCGTCTTCACCGTGGACGGGGTCGAATATTACGGACAGATTAGCTTTCTGAAGGCCGGCCTGCAGCTAGCGGACCGCATCACGACCGTGTCCCCGACCTATGCCAAGGAGATCCAGACGCCCGAGGGCGGAATGGCGCTCGACGGATTGCTGCGCGCTCGCTCGAACATCGTGTCCGGTATTCTCAACGGCATCGATGACAAGGTGTGGGATCCCTCGACGGACGCGCATCTTGCGCGGCCTTATGACCGCGACAACCTCGCGGCACGGGCGGACAACAAGAGGGCGCTGCAGGAGCGCTTGGGGCTGAAGCCCGATCCCGAGGCGCTCCTGTTCGGTGTCGTCAGTCGCCTGTCGGAGCAGAAAGGCCTCGACCTCGTGCTTGCGGGCCTCTCGCGGCTGCTCGCGGACGGAGCGCAACTGGCGCTGCTCGGAGCGGGGGACAAAGCACTCGAGGACAGCTTCCAAACCGCGCGCATCGTCTATCCCGGTCAGGTCGGCTGCTTCGTCGGGTATGACGAAGCGCTGGCTCACCAGATTCAAGGCGGAAGCGATGCGCTTCTCGTGCCTTCGCGGTTCGAGCCCTGTGGCCTCACTCAGCTCTGCGCCATGCGTTATGGGAGCATCCCCATCGTCGCGCGGGTAGGCGGGCTGGCCGACACGATCATCGACGCCAACGAGATGGCCATCGCCACCGGTGCCGCGACAGGTTTCCAGTTCGGACCCGTCAATCTCGGCGCGGCTCTGGATGCGTTCGATCGAGCGAAGAACCTGTGGCGCGACAAGAGTGCCTGGCAGCGCCTGCAGGAGAATGGCATGGGAGCCGATGTGAGCTGGCATCGCGCGGCGAGGCAATACGCCAATCTCTATCGCTCCCTTCGCTCGCCCTAGGGCATCGGAGAAAAAGGGCCCCAGTTTTTGGGTGCGCTCCCCATCATGCTCCAGGTTTGAAGGCGTTCCGACCCATTTGTGTCATCACCGGTCTTGTGCCGGTGATCCCGATTGGTGAGGCGCTACGCCTTTCCGCATTGGGATGGCCGGGGCGAGCCCGGCCATGACGGGGAGGGGGCATGACTGTCCTGAAACGTCTCCTGGCCCAATGTACGCAGCCGAATGCCTGCGTCGGTGAATGATGGATTCAGTTTTTGCACGATGCGCCCGTCAGGCGCTTTTCCTCTTCTCCGGTTTCCGCTGCTTCTCCGGTTTCAGCTGGAAGAGAAGCAGGGAATGGGCGGTCACGGTATATTCCTTGCCGAACCGGAATTCGGTGGGCGCCTCCAGTTCTGGCTGATTGGTGTCGATGTGGCACATCCAGGCTTCGCCGCCGATCACTTCCGGCAATGTGCACTTCACCACATCATGATGCGCATTCAGGATGAGCAAAAGGGTCACGTCCGTGCCGCGACGGCGGATGCCGGTCGGTTGGGCGCGGCCGTCGAGCAGGATGCTGATGCAACGGGCATTCGGGTCCTGCCACTGCTCCGGCGTCATCTCGTCACCGGCCGGCGTGAGCCAGGTCACATCCTTGACGTCGAGTTCCTCGTTGTAGACACCCGACAGGAACCGGCCTCTGCGCAGAATGGGAAGATCCTGACGCAGCTGGATGAGCTTGCGGGTGAATTCGAGAAGCTCGATGCCGTCCTCGTCGATGCCCTCCCAATCGATCCAGGATATCTCGTTGTCCTGGCAATAGGCATTGTTGTTACCCTCTTGGGTACGCGCAAACTCGTCGCCCGCGAGCAACATGGGCGTTCCTTGCGAGAAGAGCAGCGTGGCGAGCATGTTGCGCATCTGGCGCAGCCGCAGCGTGCGGATCTTCGGATCGTCCGTCGGGCCTTCCGCGCCGTAGTTGAAGGACAGGTTGTGATCGTGCCCGTCCTTGTTGTCCTCTCCATTGGCCTCGTTGTGCTTCTCGTTATAGGAGACGAGATCGTTCAACGTGAAGCCGTCATGGGCGGTGATGAAGTTGACGGAGGCCCACGGCCTGCGTCCGCGCTTGTTGAAAATATCCGCCGATGCGGTGAGGCGGGAAGCAAGCTCCGGCAGCTTTCCTTCCTCGCCCTTCCAATAGGCCCGCACCGTGTCGCGATACCGGTCGTTCCATTCCGCCCATCCGGGCGAGAAGCGGCCGACCTGATAGCCTCCGGGGCCGCAATCCCATGGCTCGGCGATGAGCTTGACCTGGCTGAGCGCAGGATCCTGACGGCAGGTATCGAGAAAGCGCCCGTCCTCGTCGAACCCATGCGGTTCGCGGCCGAGAATGGTTGCAAGATCGAAGCGGAAACCGTCGATCTGCATTTCCTGCGCCCAATAGCGCAAGGAGTCCGTCACCATCTGCAGCACGCGGGAATGGCTGAGATTGACCGTGTTTCCGGTGCCCGTGTCGTTAATGTAGTAGCGTTTGTCCGGCGCAAGCCTGTAATAGGACGCGTTGTCGATTCCCTTGAAGGACAAGGTCGGCCCAAGCTCGTTGCCTTCGGCCGTGTGGTTGTAGACCACATCCAGGATCACCTCGATCCCGGCGTCGTGAAGATGGCTCACCATCTCCTTAACTTCGTTCACGAAGGGGGTCGCGAGATAGCGCGGCTGCGGCGCGAAATAGCCGATCGTGTTGTAGCCCCAGTAGTTTCGCAGCCCCTTTTCGATGAGGTAGCTGTCGTCCACGAAGGCATGGATAGGCAGCAGTTCGATGGCGGTGACGCCGAGGTTCTTGATGTACTCGATCACCTCATGCTGCATGAGCCCCGAGAAGGTGCCGCGCAGCTCCCTGGGAACCGCCGGGTGCTGCATGGTGAAGCCGCGAAGATGCGTCTCGTAGAAGATCGTGCGCTCCCATGGAGTCTGCGGCCGGCGCATGCGCCCCCACGTGAAGGCCGATTCTACGACACGGCACTTAGGCATGAAGCGCGCGCTGTCTCGCTTGTCGAAGGACAGGTCGGCATCCGGTGAGCCGATGGTGTAGCCGAACAGGGCCGGGTTCCAGACCAGATCGCCTATGAGCTGCCGAGCATAGGGATCAAGCAGGAGCTTGTTAGGATTGAAGCGGTGGCCGTCCTTAGGCTCGTAGGGACCGTAAACGCGATAGCCATAGGTCGTGCCGGGCCGCGCATCCGGCAGATAGCCATGCCAGACCTCATCCGTGTATTCCGGCAGCTCGACTCGCTCCAGCTCGTTGCGGCCTTCGAGATCGAACAGGCAGAGTTCGACCTTCGTGGCATTGGCGGAGAAGATGGCGAAGTTGACGCCCAACCCATCCCAGGTCGCTCCGAGCGGGTAAGGCAAACCCTCGCGCACCCGGGATGTGCGCCTCACGTTCGGAGCAACGATCTGAGTTGCCGAGAACTCACGGGTATCGACTTTATCGTTCATCTAGAATCTCAAAAAAACAAGCGGAGCAAAATGTTCATTCGTTCAACGCACGAGCTTGCGGGAAGTCCCGTGCAAGCGGAACTATATGTTCGCTCTAGAGCCGCCAGAGTCGAGGACAAGAATGACCGTCGCCAGCGGCGGGATCGTGACGGTGAGCGAGCATGGCTGGCCGTGACTCGGCGTGTCCTCGGCCATCACACCGCCGAGATTGCCCACGTTGCTGCCGCCATATTGGACGGCATCCGTATTGACCGCCTCGCGATAGAAACCCGGCAGCGGAACACCGATGCGATATGTTTCACGTGGAACGGGCGTGAAATTCGACACGACAATGGCAAGGGCTTTCTCATCATCTCCGCGCCGCGCCCAGGCAATGACGCTGTTGTCGCGATCGTCGGCCACGAGCCACTCGAATCCCTTTGCCTCGCAGTCGCATTCATGCAGGGCGGGAATGGACTGGTAAGCGTGGTTCAGGTCTCCGATCAGAGTCTGAACGCCCTTGTGGAAGGAATCGTCAAGAAGATGCCAGTCGAGGCTCTCATCGTGATTCCATTCCCGCTCCTGGGCGAATTCGCCGCCCATGAACAGGAGCTTCTTGCCGGGATGTCCCCACATGAAGCCGAAATAGGCGCGAAGATTGGCAAATCGCTGCCACCGATCACCCGGCATCTTATTGAGGAGAGACCCCTTGCCGTGAACGACCTCGTCGTGGCTCAGCGGCAGGATGAAGTTTTCCGAAAAGGCGTAGAGCAGACCGAAGGTCAGATCGTGATGGTGGTAGCGTCGGAAGACTGAATCCTTGCTGATGTAGCGAAGGGTGTCGTGCATCCAGCCCATGTTCCATTTGAATCCGAAGCCGAGACCTCCCGTATAGGTCGGCTGCGAAACGCCCGGCCAGGCCGTGGATTCTTCCGCGATGGTGACGGCGCCCGGCGAGGTGGCATAGGCGACCTCGTTCATCTTGCGGATGAAGTCGATTGCGCCGAGATTCTCGTTGCCGCCGTAGCTGTTGGGAATCCATTCGCCCGGCTTGCGCGAATAGTCGAGGTAGAGCATGGAAGCGACGGCATCGACCCGCAATCCGTCGAGATGATAGCGCTCCAGCCAGAAGCGGGCATTCGCCACGAGGAAGCTCATCACCTCCTGGCGTTCGAAATTATAGATGTAGGTGCCCCAATCCTGGTGGAATCCCAGGCGCGGATCGGCATGTTCATAAAGATGCGTACCGTCGAAATAGGACAATCCGTGCGGATCGTTGGGGAAATGCGCCGGTACCCAATCGAGAATGATGCCGATCCCGGCCGCGTGCGCCGCCTCGACGAAAGCCGCGAAATCCTCCGGCGTACCGAAACGGCTCGTCGGCGCATAAAGTGAAATGGGTTGATAGCCCCACGAGCCGTCGAACGGATATTCGGTGATCGGCAGAAGCTCGATATGCGTGAAGCCGAGATTCTTCACATAGGGAATGAGCCGCACGGCCAATTCGCGATAGGTCAGATAGCGATTGCCTTCCTCGGGAACGCGGGCCCAGGAGCCGAGATGGCACTCGTAGATCGACATCGCCGCCTTGCGGTGGTTCTGCGTGGACCGCGAGGTCATCCAATCCGCGTCCTGCCAGTCGAATGTCGGTGCGCCCTTGAGAATGGAGGCTGTTGCCGGCGGGTGCTCCGCTGCAAAGGCAATGGGATCGGCCTTGAGGGCGAGAAGATTGCCATGAAGGCCGATGATCTCGAACTTGTAGCGCTGATCCGGCGTAACATCCGGGATGAACAGCTCCCAGATCCCGCCTTCATGGCGGCGGCGCATTGGATGGCACCGCCCGTCCCAGGAATTGAAGCTGCCTACCACGCTCACCCGGCGGGCATTGGGCGCCCATACGGTGAAGAGAAAGCCCTGGATCCCTCCCAAGTCGAGAAAATGCGCGCCGAGCTTCGTATAGACGGCATCGCTCGTGGGATCGCCGATCCGCAGGAGATCGTCATGGGAGAGGAAGGTGCCGAAGCTGTAGGCATCGTGCCGGATCTCGGTGGCGCCCTGCCTCTCGATCCGCAGCCTGTAGTCCGGTCGCCCGGAGGCGCGGAACGAGGCCACGAGGAGGCCGTCCGGAGGCGTCCGCTCCATCACGCCGAGAACGGTCTCTCCATCACGGTCCAGCACTGTCACGGCATCCGCATCCGGCAGGATGGCGCGGATCTCCCACAGGCCGGGCGAAATCTCGTGAGGACCGAGGACGGAGAAGGGATCGCCCGAATTGACGATCTCGGCAACCGGTGGCGGCTCGGCCGGGCGCGGCGGTGCGCTCTGCGATCCACGACGGTGCTGATCCATTCGGATATCCCCCTTCATATGCTGTCCTATAGACGCCACCGGCGCGGTATGCCCCGGCGATCCGTTACGATCCTTTTAGAGATTTCATTATGGAGCAGGTCCTAGCTCGGACCAGAAGCAGCGAGGCCCGCTAAAGAGTGTTGCGACAATCTTTGTTAACGCGCAGCGCCTCCGTCTCCGTCGCGCTTGAGGACGGCAAGGGGGAGGGTGCTCACAAGCTCCGCAATCATTTGTTGCTCCGAGTCAATGAGAATATCCTCTCCTGTCAGTACGTTCCGCCAGCGTCCATGGGGCAGGGTGACCGTCGTCTCTCTCCAAGTTGCTTGATCGTGGGACAGGCCGTCCCTGTCAGTCAGATCTCGCCAGTGACGCGGCACGATGACGGCAAGAGCGCCTTCGCCATGTTGCCTGATGTAGCCAAGCAGGTGAGCCGCCCGCTCGCCTTCGATCGACAAAGGCCGGTAATCACCCTCGGCATAGAGGGCGGGCGATGCGGCACGATCATGAAGCAACCGCGAGAGGATGTGCTGCTTGATCCGCCCATCGGGCCAATTCCTCATCGGACCTGCGGGAGGCTCATCCGTGCCGAGAGCCTCGATGCGAGCTCGGTAATCCACGGGCCGCCTGTTGTCCGGATCGACGAGGGAAAAGTCCCAGAACTCGGTGCCCTGATAGATGTCGGGCACGCCCGGCAGCGTCATTTTCAGGATGGTCCGTGAGAGACCCTTTAGCATGCCAAGAAGGGAGGGGCGTCGGGCAAGAGGCTGGAAGCGATCAAGGAAAAGGTTTTTCGGATCGAGCAGGGCATGCAGGAGCTTGAGGGCTGCTCCCTCATAGGCCTCGTTCGGAGCAACCCAGCTCGTATGCCGTTTGGCTTCCCGGAGAGCCTTGGTGAGGTAGCCCTCCATGCGCTCCTGAAAAGCGGTGAGCTGCTTACGGTCAGGTCCTTCCATGAGCTCAAGAGGCCAGGCACCGAGAAGGGCTTGGAGCAGGATCACCTGATCGTTGGCGTCTGGTGCGGGTGCGTCATTCACTTCGGACAGGTGAGGGATGGCCGTCTCCTGCCAGAGATCGAGAGCCTGCGCCCATTCCTCCGGCATCTCCGAGAGGGCGAGCAGGCGGGCCCGTGCATCCTCGCCGCGTTTGGTGTCATGCGTCGCGGTGGCGATCATCGCGTTCGGCCAGTTGCGGGCGCGGTCTGCATTCGCCTGGTGAAAGGCTTCCGGCGAGAGACCGAACTGGCCCGGGTCGCCGCCGACTTCGTTGAGCGCGATCAGGCGGCCATAGCGATAGAACAAGGTGTCTTCCAGGCTCTTGGCCATGACGGGGCCTGTGAGCTGCTGAAACCGCCGTCGGAAGCGGCGGATATCGGCGGGATCGGCGACCGCCTTGCCGAGGAGGGCGGAGGCGATGAAATCGTAAACGCTGCGGTCGGGCAGCGTGCCGGATTGCTGCGCTGCCTGGATCGCCTCCTCGATCAATCGCACGTCCTCTGTTGCCGGTTCCGCATCGCGGAGATAGCTGCGATAGACCGGAAGGGCCGCGACGATCTCGACAAGGGCTTGGCGCAGGGTGAAAGCCGTATAGTCCCGCGTTCGCCGGTCGGCATCGGCGATTTTCTTGATGTCCGAGACCAGAACCTCCAGCTCACTGGCGAAATTCTTCTCGGTGATCTCGATCTTGGCCTGCTTCAGCAACGCGTCATAGGAGCCCTGAAGGCCCGAGGCTTCCCGATAGATGCGCTCGAACGTGTCTCCTGCCTCCGCATTCACCAGCACGCCGTCAATCAGATTGAGAACGTCGTAGCCCGATGTTCCGGCAACGGGCCAGGGACGCAATCCCTCGCCCGGCTCCAGAATCTTCTCGACCGCCACAAAGAATCCCGGTCCCACCTTCTGCTGGAGGGCATGGGTATAGCCCTCCGGGTCGGCGAGGCCATCGATATGGTCGATGCGCAAACCGTGGACGAGGCCCTCATCCACGAGACGGAGAATGAGCTCGTGCGTCTTCTCGAACACCTCGGGGATCTCGACCCTTATGCCGGCCAGGGTGTTGACGTCAAAGAAGCGGCGGTAGTTGATGTCGCTCGATGCCACGCGCCAGTAAGAGAGGCGGTAAGCCTGCGCTTCCAGGAGACGGTGCAGAGTGTTGAAGCTCTCTGGACGGCTCGAAGCGCCATTGATGATCGCGACGGCGCTGTCGATGGCCTTCCGTAAAGCTGGCGCGGCAGCGACCGCTTGAGCGAGTTCGCGCTTTATCTGTTCCGCCTCTTCCGGTGGCGAGGCGCGATCCTCCAGCGCCCGCAGGCGCTCGGTGAGGGTGCGTAGATCGCCAGACTTTGCCTGATCATTGAGGGCGGCCAGCGCGAAATCCAGCACGATCGGGTAGGTCGTCGGGCAGATCGGGAAGCGGTGCTCCCAATGCCAGACGCTGAAAGAGCCTTCCGCCGGATCGATTTTCAACTGGAGTTCGCCTCTCTCCAGGACTTCCCCGTAGAGTCCGCCTAGGGACGGGACGATCAGCTTGCCGTCGGCGCCGGGGCGTTCCCAATCGATGTCGAAAGCCTTAGCCACGGGTGAGAGTGGGCCCCATTCCAGCACCGAGAGCCACCAGCCATTGTCCTTCCCGCCCACGCCCATATGGTTGGGCACGATGTCGAGCAGGAGCTTGAGGCCGTGCTCCTTAAGGGCCTCCGAGAGGCGGCGGAAGCCTTCCTCGCCTCCGAGTTCCGGGTTGATAGTTGAATGGTCGACGATGTCATAACCATGGGTAGAACCTGGCGCAGCCGTCTGGATCGGCGAGGAATAGACGTGGCTGATGCCGAGCGTCGCCAGATAGGGCACGATCTTCACCGCATCGTCGAAGGTGAAGTCCTTGTGGAACTGCAGGCGGTAGGTGGCCCGCGGCGGGGGCGAGGCGAGGGTATTTCGACGGGAGCGGACGTCCCGTCCTTCCTTTGCCAGAGCGACAGCGAGCTTGGGCATCAGGCTTCCGGGCGAGGTGATGGTTTCGATCGTATTCGACAGGCGCCGGCGCCAATTGGGATGTCCCATATCCATGCCCGGCATGTTGGGCTGGTTCAGCTCCCCCGAAGCATCCTCGATCTGCAGGCCCGTGAGTACGGAGGACGTGCGGGCGAGATAGCGCACGGTTTCTTCAAGCGGCGGCTTCTCCGGAATTCGAGACGAGGGCAGGAGACCTTCCTCCGCCAGGGCTTCCGTCAGATGGTGTTTGTCGGCGGCTCTCGCGATGCGCTCGCTGGCGGCTTGTGCCGGCTCGAAGATGCCGAGCGTCTGGCGCAGGTCGATGTCGAGGCCGCGCCACCATCCGGTGAAGGTCGGCAGGTCATGGGTGGTGAGGACGGCCAGGGCCGAGCGGGGATATCGTTCCGGCGTCTTGAAGGCCGATCCTTCCCGCTCGAAGGGCAGCACCCGATAGCTGAGGACACCGGACTCCATGATGGCATCGGAGAAGCCCTGCGGCGCCGTGCCGAGATCCTCCGCGATCACGAGGCAGCGGGCGCGGTGACTCTCCACGCGCAGGACCGCGAGCATCGCCTCGAACGGGTAATCGACATAAGCGCCCTGGGAGGCGGGAGCCCCGGAGGGAATCAGAAACAGGCGTTGCAGCTGGAACGCGTGGTCGATCCGGATGGCGCCGGCATGGCGCATATTGGCCGAGACGAGATCGCGGAAAGCGGCAAGGCCCTGCTCCTCCAGGGTGAGCGGGTTGAAGGGCGGCAGACCCCAATTCTGGCCCTGCGGTCCAAGCGGATCCGGAGGCGCTCCGATGGACAGTTTCGGGGCATAGCGCTCCGGCGTCGCCCAGATCTCTGACCCGCCACCATCGGCACCCACGGCGAGATCGCGATAAAGGCCGACGGGGAGGCCGGCGGCACGAGCCCGCTCGGCGGCCTCGCCCAGTTGAGCGTCCGCCAGCCATTGCAGCCAGCCATGGAAGGCTACGCGCTCCGTATGGTCCAAGCGGAAGCGCCTGACCGCTACGGAATGGACGGAGCGATACTCCTCCGGCCATTCTCCGACCCAGAACCGACCCTGCTCCCGAAGATGCTCGAAGAGCGCCTCGAAAGTGGCGTGCGCTTCCAGGGCTTCGCCGCCGGCTCGCCGGAAGGCTTCAAAGGCGTGGTGGTCTCCCGAGCCCTGGAAATGCCTCCAGACGGCCTCCAGAAGCGGGCGCTTGATGGACCAGGCCTCCGCATAATCGATGAGCTGAGCGCTTCGCAGCCGCGCCAGACGCTCCTGCATGCCTGGATCGTCGAGAAGAGCTTGAGCGCCGCTCTCAGCGAAACCTGCAACCGATGTCGGGTCGATGTAGATCGGTTCGAGAAACAGGCGCGAGGATGGGGAATAGGGCGATATCTTGGAGCGATCCGACGCGAAGAGCGCGTGAACGGGGCTGAGTCCGAGGAACGCCCCGCCGAGGCGGCCGACGTTCTCGGCGAAGAGCGCCACATCGGAATAGTCGCCGATGCCGAAATCGCGTTCCGAGCGGAGCGAGTAGATCTGAGCCGTCGCGCCCCACAGCCTTGCCTCTCCTTGGAAGGCTTCGGGCTCCCAGCATCGGGGTGGCGCCGCGATGACGGTCGTCTCCTGATCGCCGAGCCGGAGCCGGTGATAGCCTGTCGGCAGGGCGGGGAGGTCGAGGGCGCGGTTGTCCCCGGCGAGACGCCCTTCATGGACCGCGCCGTCCTCTTCGATCAGGATCCATCCCGGCTGACCGGGAGAAGCGCGGAAATCGATCGTCCAGGGTTTATCCGCATCGACCGTGATGACAGCCGGGATCGGGCCCTTTTTCAGACGCTCGAGGCGGGCGAGGCTCTCCCGTGCGCCGGACTCGGACGAGATGTCGAGTCCGAGTGCAGCCAGCAGCGCTTGCCGGGTTGCCGAGCTTGTCTGAACGCTCCTGCCGAAAGCATCGGTGTAGTCAGGGGAAATACCGACAAGGGCGGCCATGCGCTCCAACAGAGCGTCCAGCTTGCTCATGCCGATTGTCCTTTCACGATGACACCCGACCAGGGTGGAAGTTGAAGATTTTTTCCATTCGCCTTGATGCCTTGGCTCGACCACAGCACGCGGGCATCGTTCTCGATGTCCCAGCTCATTGGATTGTCGCCGAAATTCGCAAGAACGCGAAGGGTGCCGTCAGTAAAGGTCCAGGTCACGTCGAGTGTGTTCTCCGGCGAGACATTATAATGCGAGCCCCGATATTGGCTCTTGAGAAGAGGAACGATGTCCGTCCGCCGCAGATTCAGCAGATGACGGGTCTGTGACAGAACCTCCCGATGGGGCGACCGATCGATCTCCGACCAGTCGATCTTGGATTGCTCGAACGTCTTTCGATCGGTTGGATCCGGGATCCTCTGCGACATCTCCAGATCCGTGAAGGCCTTGAAGCGCTTGAATTCGCCACGCCGCCCGTCCCGGACGGCTTTCGCCAGATCGGGATCGTTCTCGAAATCGACGAAGAACTGGAACGGGGTCGATGCCGCCCATTCCTCACCCATGAAGAGCAGCGGGATCTGTGGCGAGAGAAGAAAGATCGCCTGGGCGAGAGCGAGTCGCTCCGGTGGGATCAGATGAGACAGGCGATCGCCGAAGGCGCGGTTGCCGACCTGATCGTGATTCTGAAGGAAGGCCACGAAAGCTGCCGGCGGGAGATGGCCCGACGGTTCTCCGCGAACGATGCCGTCCTTGTGCGGCGATGGATCCCCCTGATAGGCGAAGCCTTCGGCGAGCGCCCGACCGAGGTGTTGGAGCGGCTTGTCGGCATAATCTTCGTAATATCCCTCGTTCTCGCCGGTCAGGAGGGCGTGCCAGGAATTGTGGATGTCGTCCGCCCATTGCGCCGTGTGAAGCTTCGGCGCCCGATTGCCGTCACGATCAAGCCAGCGCGCCTGGTTGGCCTCGTTCTCGAGCACGAGATGAATGTGGCGGTCGGGGATCGCCTGCCGGATGCGGCTCGCCAGTTCCTCGATGAAGTGAGGCTTGCCGTCATCGGTGATGGCATGGACCGCATCGAACCGCAGCCCGTCCAAATGATATTCCTCCAGCCAATAGAGCGCATTGTGGAAGAAGAAGTCGCGCACCGCGCGGCTGCCTTCGCCATCCACATTGATCCCGGCCCCCCACGGCGTCGGGTGGCGTTCTGTGAAGAAGGTCTTGGCATAGGCATGGAGATAGTTTCCGGATGGGCCGAAATGATTGTAGACCACATCGAGGAATACCATGAGGCCAAGCTCGTGCGCGCGCTCGACGAGACGCTTGAGATCCTCCGGGCTGCCATAGGCTGCGTCCGGCGCATAGGGCAGGACGCCATCATAGCCCCAGTTGCGCCGGCCCGGGAACTCGCCGATCGGCATGAGTTCGATCGCCGTAATGCCAAGGTCGCGCAAACCGTCAAGCTTGCCCATCAAGCCCACATAGGTGCCCTCCGGCGTGGCGGTTCCCACATGGACTTCGTAAAGAACGGTTTCCTCCCAGGGCCGGCCCGTCCAGGAAGCATTGGACCATTCGTAGGATTGCGGATCGACCACGAGACTGAGGTCGTGAACGTCATCACTCTGAAAGCGGGACGCCGGATCGGGCACGACGAGGTCGCCATCGATCTTGTAGCCGTAGCGGCTTCCGGCCCGCGCCTCCTGTGAGACATGGCGGTACCACCCGTCCCGATCTGCGGTCAGCGGGCGTTCGGCGCCATCGAGCATCAGGCTCACCTCGCGCGCCGTCGGCGCCCACAAGGCAAAGCGAATACCATCGGAGGTTATCTCAGCCCCAAAGGGCATGGAGTGAACGCGCCGCATCGGATCCCCGGAAATCTTGAAGGAAAGCACTTGCGAACGAGAATGGTGAGGCAATGTTCCAGCATGGACCAAAAAAACAGCCAAGCTCGGATCTGATGCAGCCGTAGCCATGCAATTGCGGAATGGCAGCGCCAGCCGTCTGAGTTAGTCAGAAATTTTCTGAAATTTCTGCGGAACCTTTTCGCAGGGAAGCGAGTTAGACAGCGCGACTGCCTATGGCGCGGGCTGTCGCTGGGGATTGCTGGGGATCGCGCCGCTGAGCGAACATGCTGGAATCAATTCAACTGGAAGCCAATGTGGCTTTCCCGACGGTGGCGCACGCCGAATTGCAGGCTAGTGCCCAGCCGTCCATTTCCGTCAAACGACGTCAATCCATCCTTTTCGTCACCTCCGAGATCGCCGATTACATCAAGGCCGGGGGGCTTGGTGAAGTTTCCGCTGCGCTCCCGCGTGCGCTCCGTCACCATTACGATGTGCGCATTCTGATCCCGGGCTATCGCCAAGTTCTCTCGCAGATCGGACCGGTGGAGGAAATCGGGCGCCTGCCGGCCTCCTTCGGGATTCCTGCCTGCGGCTTGGGGCGTGGCACGACGCAGGACGGCTTGACGGTTTACGTCCTGCTCTGCCCTGAACTCTATGATCGCGACGGCTCGCCTTATGTCGACGGCTTCGGCGTGGATTGGAGCGACAACGACATCCGCTTCGCGCGCCTTGGCCTTGCCGCCGCCGACATCGCCTGCGGCAACGGCGATCATCTGTGGCGCGCCGATCTCTTGCATCTCAACGATTGGCCGTCGGGGCTGGCATCGGCTTATCTCGTGTGGCGCGGGCAGCATATCCCGACGATCCTGACCATTCACAATCTCGCCTACCAAGGAAACTTCGATCGCAGCCGGCTGTCCCATCTCGGGATTCCCGATGCCGCCTTCCAGATCAATGGCGTCGAGTTCTATGGCAAGCTCTCGTTCCTGAAGGCGGGCATCTATTACTCGTCCCACATCACGACGGTCAGCTCCACCTATGCCCATGAGATCACGCGGCCGGAGTTCGGCTGCGGCCTCGATGGCTTGCTTCGGACCTGTGCTGAACAGGGCCGGCTGGACGGCATCATCAACGGCATCGACGAGAGCTGGGATCCGAGCACGGATCCGTATCTGGTCAGTCCGTTCTCTGCCGAGAATTGTCGCGGCAAGCGCGCCAACGCCAATAACGTTCGCCAGAATTTTGGACTTGCCCTGTCGAACGGACCGCTTTTCGCCGTGGTGTCCCGCCTCGTGCATCAGAAGGGTGTCGACCTTGCCATCTCGGCGGCGGAAACCATCGTGTCGCAGGGCGGACAGATTGCCGTCATCGGCCAGGGCGAGCCGCGCTTCGAGAACGAGCTTCAGGCGCTGGCTCATCGCCATCCCGGCTCCGTCGGCGTGAAGATCGGTTATGACGAGGGAGACGCGCGACGCATGTATGCGGGCAGCGACTTCCTGCTCATGCCCTCGCGCTTCGAGCCCTGCGGCCTGAGCCAGATGTATGCGCAGAGGTTCGGTTCTTTGCCAATTGCGCACAGGACGGGCGGCCTTGCCGACACCATCGAGGACGGCGTCAACGGTTTCCTGTTCGGCGAGCCTTCGCTCAACCGTTTCAAGGATGCCATCAAGAGGGGACTCGACACGTTCCGCTCTCGCCCACGCCTCACGGCCATGCGCCGCGCGGCGATGCAGCGCCCGCACGGATGGGATCGATCCGCGTCCCGATATCAGGAAGTCTATCAGCGGGCGTGCCAGACGGCGCTCGCGTGACTTTTCTTGCGTTGTGACGACTTCGAGAATGGGCTGAACGCAAGTTCAGCCCATTTTTCGTTCACAAAGGTCGAAACTTAGTCGCCAGGGTCATAGTGTTGCAGCCCGATTCTTGGGCCTGTGCTGCTTTTTAAGGCAAATGTTCTATCGCCCTGTTCCTGCCATCGATCGTCAGGAACGCTTGTCGCTCTAAGGCAGAATGAAAGACCGGGCTTGGCATGGTTCTTGCGTAATGACCCGACGCTGCACCTGAAACAGGGCAGCCAAGGGAGAGGATCCATGTCGATGTTGAATATGACCCGCAGACACCTGATGGCGCTGGCCTCCGCCGCGCTGGTTTCCGGCGCTGTGATGGGAACGGCGCAAGCGCAGGAGACGATCAAGGTCGGTGTTCTGCACTCCTTGTCCGGCACGATGGCGATCAGCGAGACGACACTGAAGGATGTCATGCTGATGCTCATCGAGGAGCAGAACAAGAAGGGTGGTCTGCTCGGCAAGAAGCTTGAAGCGGTCGTCGTCGATCCGGCTTCCAACTGGCCTCTCTTTGCCGAGAAGGCGCGCGAGCTGATCAGTCAGAACAAGGTCTCGGCCGTATTCGGGTGCTGGACTTCGGTGTCCCGCAAGTCCGTGCTGCCGGTGTTCAAGGAGCTCAACAGCGTTCTCTTCTATCCGGTGCAGTATGAGGGTGAAGAGAGCGAGCGCAACGTGTTCTACACGGGCGCTGCTCCGAACCAGCAGGCCATCCCGGCCGTCGATTATCTCGCCAAGGAAGAGAAGGTCGAGCGTTGGGTTCTGGCCGGCACCGACTATGTCTATCCGCGTACGACCAACAAGATTCTCGAAGCTTACCTGAAGTCCAAGGGCGTGAAGGCCGAGGACATCATGATCAACTACACGCCGTTCGGTCATTCCGATTGGCAGACCATCGTGGCGGACATCAAGAAGTTCGGCTCGGCCGGCAAGAAGACGGCCGTGGTCTCCACCATCAACGGCGATGCCAACGTGCCGTTCTACAAGGAACTCGCTAACCAGGGCGTGAAGGCAACGGACATTCCGGTCGTGGCCTTCTCCGTCGGCGAGGAAGAGCTTGCGGGTATCGACACGAAGCCTCTCGTCGGACACCTGGCCGCCTGGAACTACTTTCAGTCCATCGATACGCCCGACAACAAGGCTTTCATCGAGAAGTGGAAGACCTTCACCAAGAACGACAAGCGCGTGACCAACGACCCCATGGAAGCTCACGTGATCGGCTTCAACATGTGGGTGAAGGCGGTCGAGAAGGCCGGCACCACGGATCCGGACAAGGTGATCGATGCCATCGTCGGCGTCGAGGTTCCGAACCTGACGGGCGGCGTCTCCAAGATGCTCCCGAACCACCACATCACCAAGCCGGTTCTCATCGGCGAGATCAAGGAAGACGGGCAGTTCGAGACCGTGTCGCAGACCGACGCACTCGTTCCGGGCGATGCCTGGTCCAAATTCCTCGACGGTTCCAAGGACCTGATCGCCGACTGGAAGGATCTCAAGTGCGGCAACTACAACACCGTCACGAAGAAGTGCGGTGCCTGATCGCCTGAAGCTCGAGGACGGCCGCGAAGGCCGTCCTCGCTCTCTCCTCTGTTCGAAGTTGATGGCATGACCAGCTTGCGCAGCATCCTGCAGGCCTTCCTTCTGCTGCTCGGAATGACATCCGCGGCGGCGGCCGGCCCCTATGAAGACGCTCTGCCCAAGTTCGCGGCCGACAGCTATGCCGATACCGAGGCCGCCATCGGGGCTGTGGCAGGCAGCGGCCACGGACAATCATTGAGCCTCGTCGAAGCTCTGCGCGACGGACGACTGATGGTCGCTGCGGGGCAGGTCTATATCCGTGATCCTGCGGGCAAGTTCTTGGATGCGGGAACCGGGCAGTCCGTCGAGCCTCCTGCCGGCGCCAAGCCCGTACGGGTCAACAACCGTATCCGTCGCGCCATCGAGGCGGCTCTCGGCAGCATGACCTTGCTCAGCCCCGATGCCGCGGTCCGTCTCGACGCAGCCCGTGCGGTTTTCCGCTCGCGCGACGCGGCAGCTCTTCCGGCGCTCGAGAAGGCCATAGCACAGGAGAGCGACACCGGCTTGCGGAATGCTCTCGAGAGCGCTCGTGCCGCGATCGTTTTGAGCAAACCGGATGCCTCATCGTCGCAGAAGCTGGCAGCCATCGAAAACCTGCATGTCCGTGGCGATCAGGATGCTCTGGCGCTTCTCTCTTCGCTGCCGCCCGGAACGTCGGCGGACGTGTCCGGCGCTGCCGCCAAAGCAGCCGAGGGCATTCGCTCCCGGCTGGCGCTCTGGAGTTCCGTTCAGAACGTCTGGTATGGGATCTCCCTCGGGTCCGTCCTGCTGCTGGCGGCCATCGGCCTGTCGATCACCTTCGGCACCATGGGGGTCATCAACATGGCTCATGGCGAGATGGTTATGATCGGGGCTTATACGACCTTCCTGGTGCAGGAATTGATCCGCACCCATGCACCCGGTCTCTTCGGCGCCTCCCTGTTCATCGCGCTGCCGCTCGCCTTTCTCGTGGCGGGCCTGATCGGCATTCTCATCGAGCGCACGGTCATCCGCTTCCTTTACGGGCGGCCGCTTGAGACGCTTCTCGCCACCTGGGGCATATCCCTCATCCTGCAGCAGGGCGTGCGCACGATCTTCGGCCCGACCAATCGCGAGGTCGGCACGCCGGCCTGGATGAGCGGAGCCCTGGAGCTCGGAGGCTTGAGCCTCACCTATAACCGCATCGCCATCGTCGTCTTCGCCTTCGCGGTCTTCACGACTCTGCTTCTCGTGCTGCGGTACACATCGCTTGGGCTGTATGTTCGCGCCGTCACGCAGAACCGACGCATGGCGGGCTCCATGGGCATCCGGACGAACCGGATCGACGCGCTGGCCTTCGGGCTCGGATCGGGGGTGGCCGGGATCGCCGGCGTGGCGCTCTCGCAGATCGACAATGTCAGCCCCAATCTCGGGCAGGGATACATCATCGACAGCTTCATGGTGGTGGTGTTCGGCGGCGTCGGTAATCTCTGGGGCACGCTGGTGGGCGCCATGACGCTCGGCGTCGCCAACAAGCTGCTCGAGCCCTATGCGGGCGCGGTGCTCGGCAAGATCGTGCTGCTCGTCGCGATCATTCTTTTCATCCAAAGGCGTCCGCGCGGCCTCTTCGCGCTCAAAGGCAGGGCGGTCGAAGCATGAAGTCGCAATCCGTGCTCGATCGTCAGAGCATCATCGTACTCCTTCTGCTGGGGGCGGCCGCCATTCTGGTGCCTGTCCTGAACGTGGCGGTGGACCCGGGATCCCCGATCCACCTGTCGGATCACCTTGTGCCGCTGCTCGGCAAATATATCTCCTTCGCGCTGCTCGCGCTCTCGGTCGATCTGATCTGGGGCTTCTGCGGCATTCTCTCTCTGGGACACGGCGCCTTCTTCGCGCTCGGCGGCTATGCCATGGGCATGTATCTCATGCGCCAGGTCGGGCCGCGCGGCGTCTACGCCGATCCGATCCTTCCCGACTTCATGGTGTTCCTGAACTGGAAGGAATTGCCCTGGTTCTGGCATGGGTTCGACTGGTTCCCGTTCGCAGCCCTCATGGTGCTGCTTGTGCCGGGCATTCTCGCCTTCGTGTTCGGCTGGTTTGCCTTCCGCTCGCGAGTGACGGGCGTCTACCTCTCCATCATCACACAGGCGATGACATTCGCCCTGATGCTCGCCTTCTTCCGCAATGACATGGGCTTCGGCGGCAATAACGGACTGACCGACTTCAAGGAGATCCTGGGCTTCCCGATCCAGGCCGCCTCGACGCGGATCGTCCTGTTCGTCCTGTCGGTCGCGGCGCTTGCCGGGGGCTACCTGCTCTGCCGCTGGGTGGTGAGTTCCAAGTTCGGCAAGGTGCTCGTGGCGGTGCGCGACGCGGAGAGCCGCACGCGTTTTCTTGGATACCGTGTCGAGCACTACAAGCTTGCCGTCTTCACGCTCTCGGCCATGCTGGCCGGCGTCGCAGGCGCACTCTACGTCCCGCAGGTCGGCATCATCAACCCGAGCGAGTTCGCACCGGCCAACTCCATCGAGGTGGTCATCTGGGTGGCGGTCGGCGGTCGCGGAACGCTGGCAGGCCCCATTCTCGGCGCGCTTCTGGTCAATGCGGGCAAGACCTGGTTCACCGGGATGCTGCCGGAATTCTGGCTCTTCGCGCTCGGCGGCCTCTTCGTCTTCGTCACGCTCCTGATGCCCCGCGGCATCCTCGGCGCGGCCAAGGATCTCTGGGCGCATGCCGGGCAGCGGCTGAAGTCCCGGCCCATGTCCGAACCGGTTTCCCAGGCGGCGGAGTAAGTCATGTCTGCACCCGTTACCCCGACGCTTCTCTATCTCGACAACGTCTCCGTGTCCTTCGACGGCTTCCGGGCCTTGAACTCACTGTCGCTTGCCGTCGATCATGCGGAGATGCGCGCCATCATCGGCCCCAACGGGGCGGGCAAGACCACGATGATGGATGTCATTACCGGTAAGACCCGCCCGAACGAAGGCACGGCGCTCTTCGAGGGCTCTCACGATCTGACGGCGCTCGACGAAGCTGCGATCGCCGAACTCGGGATCGGCCGCAAGTTCCAGACGCCGACCGTGTTCGAGATGCACAGCGTCGAAGACAACATTCTCCTCGCCCTCAAGGAAAACCGCTCTCCCTTCGCGACGCTTCTGTCGCGGCGCACGGCTCGGGAGCGTGAGCGGATCGAGGCGCTTCTGGAGCGGGTGCGCCTGACGGCGCATCGCCACCGCAAGGCGGGGGAACTCTCACACGGTCAGAAGCAGTGGCTCGAGATCGGCATGCTGCTGGCGCAGCAACCCAAGCTCCTGCTGATCGATGAGCCCGCCGCAGGCATGACGGACCAGGAGACTGCCGACACGGCCGATCTCCTGCGCGACATCGCGAAGACGCAGGCCGTCGTCGTGGTGGAGCATGACATGACCTTCGTGCGCGATCTCGATGTAAAGGTCACATGCCTTCATGAAGGCACGGTGCTCGCCGAGGGAACGCTCGATGCGGTGAGTGCGAACGAGCGCGTGGTCGAGGTTTATCTGGGGCGATGACGATGCTTTCGGTCGACAATCTCTCTCTGTATTACGGTGCCGCACAGGCGCTGCGCGGTATATCCGTCACTGCTTCGACCGGCGAGGTCACCTGCGTGCTCGGCCGGAACGGCGTTGGCAAGACGTCATTGCTGCGCGCCATCGCCGGGCACCGGCCGATCGCGGGCGGGAGCATCCACTTCGAGGGCCGTGACATCGCGCGCCTGAAGCCCTTCGAGCGCGCGGCGCTCGGAATCGCCTATGTCCCGCAAGGCCGGGAGATCTTTCCTCTCCTCACCGTCAAGGAAAACCTTGAGACGGGCTTTGCACCCCTGAAGCGCGGCGACAAGAAAATTCCCGATGAGGTCTTCGAGCTGTTTCCCGTCTTGAAATCCATGCTCGGCCGGCGCGGCGGCGATCTTTCCGGCGGGCAGCAGCAGCAACTGGCCATCGGGCGGGCGCTGGTCACCCGTCCGCGCCTGCTCGTGCTCGACGAGCCGACGGAAGGCATCCAGCCGTCGATCATCAAGGATATCGGACGGGCGATTACCTACTTGCGCGAACGGAAGGATATGGCCATCCTCCTGGTCGAGCAATATTTCGACTTCGCCCGCGACCTGGCCGACCGGTTCGTGGTGATGGAGCGCGGCGAGATCGTGCAGCATGGCGACCGCTCTGCGCTTGAGGGAGATGATGTACGTCAGCGCCTGGCCATTTGATGGTGTCTCCCAGTCCGTGTCTCCACAGCGTCAGCGTGCCGTCGGTCGTGTTGCGTTCAGCGCAGCGGGCTTGAGCGGCCGTACCCGGCCCATGCAGATCGAAGAGAGCGGATCCATGCGGATCAGGCTCCCGAAAGGCGAGGGGAGCGGGCTCGATGCCGTTCTCGTCAATACGGCGGGGGGCATTGCGTGCGGCGATCGCTTCTCAGTCGGGATCGAGGTGCGATCCGGCGCCGCTGTAACGGTTGCGACACCTGCGGCCGAGAAGGTTTATCGCTCGGACGGACCGGTTGCGGAGCTGGCGGTTGATCTCAGGCTGGAGGCCGGCACACGGCTCGACTGGCTGCCTCAGGAAACCATTTTGTTCGACAGGTCACGCCTGCGCCGAAATCTCGCTGCCGAGATGCCTGACGATGCGAGCCTGACCGTGTTCGAGGCCGTCGTGTTCGGGCGGGAAGCTCGCGCCGAGAACATCGCAGAGGGATTGTTCGAGGATTGCTGGCGCATCCGGCGTGGAGGGCGCCTCGTCTATGCCGATACGCTGCGGCTCGATGGATCGATTGCCGATCTCCTCCGGAAGCCCAGCGTCGGGAAGGGTGCCCGGGTCCTCGCCACATTCATCCATGTGTCGCCGGATGCCGAAGCGCGCCTCGAAGCGGTGCGCGAGTGCATTCCCACCGTCAATGGCTGCGATGCTGCAGCCAGTGCCTGGAACGGACTTCTCGCCGTGCGCTTCTGCGCCATGACTATCGAGTCTTTACGCAAAGCTGCCGTTCCGTTTCTTCTCGCCTTTCGTGGCGAGCCCCTGCCTCGTGTCTGGCTCAGCTAGGGTCGAACCATGCAACTCACTCCCCGTGAAAAAGACAAGCTTCTGATCGCCATGGCCGCCATGGTCGCCCGCCGGCGTCTGGAGCGTGGCGTGAAGCTCAATCATCCGGAAGCCATCGCCCTCATCACCGATACGGTCGTGGAAGGCGCGCGCGACGGACGCTCCGTCGCAGAGCTGATGGAGGCGGGCGCGCATGTCATTACCGCCGATCAGGTCATGGAAGGCATCGCCGAGATGATCCACGATGTGCAGGTGGAGGCGACCTTTCCCGATGGCACCAAGCTCGTCACCGTCCATCATCCGATCCGCGGCGCGGCATCCAAGGACGTGCCCGGCGAAGTGATGGCGCAGGAGGGCGAGATCATTTTCAACGAGGGCGCCGAGCGCGTCGTACTGACCGTCGCGAACACGGGCGACCGTCCGATCCAGGTCGGTAGTCACTACCACTTCCACGAGACGAACCCTGCTTTGTCATTCGACCGCGAGAAGGCCCGCGGCATGCGGCTCGACATCGCGCCCGGCACGGCAGTGCGTTTCGAGCCCGGCTCCACGCGCGAAGTGGTGCTCGTTCCGCTTTCCGGCAGGCGCGAGGTCTATGGGTTCCGCCAAGGCGTGATGGGAGCGCTGTGATGTCGAATGCAAGAAAGCCCGCTTCCCTCCCGCGTTCCGGCTATGCCGACATGTTCGGCCCGACCAAAGGCGACCGCATTCGTCTCGCCGATACGGCTCTCGTGATCGAGGTGGAGAAGGACTTCACCACCTATGGCGAGGAGGTGAAGTTCGGCGGCGGAAAGGTCATCCGCGACGGCATGGGTCAGGCGCAGACGACCCGGGCCGAGGGCGCGGTCGACACCGTCATCACCAATGCGGTGATCCTCGACCATTGGGGCATCGTGAAGGCCGACATCGGCATCAAAGGCGGGCTGATCGTCGCCGTCGGCAAGGCCGGCAATCCGGATGTGCAGCCCAATGTAGACATCATCATCGGGCCGGGCACGGAGATCATCGCAGGCGAGGGCAAGATCATCACGGCCGGCGGCTTCGACTCGCATATCCACTTCATCTGCCCGCAGCAGATCGAGGAGGCGCTCATGTCTGGCATCACCACGATGCTGGGCGGTGGGACGGGCCCGGCGACCGGCACCTTCGCCACCACCTGCACTCCGGGACCGTGGCACATCGCCCGCATGATCGAAGCGGCTGACGCATTCCCGATGAATCTGGCCTTCACCGGTAAGGGCAATGCCTCTAAGCCGGGTGCTTTGGAAGAGATGATCCAAGCTGGTGCCTGCGCGCTGAAGCTGCATGAAGATTGGGGCACGACACCGGCGGCCATCGACTGCTGCCTTTCCGTCGCCGATGCCTATGACGTGCAGGTGATGATCCACACCGACACGCTTAATGAGTCCGGTTTCGTCGAAGATACGATCGCAGCCTTCAAGGGCCGCACGATTCACGCTTTCCACACGGAAGGAGCGGGCGGCGGGCATGCGCCGGACATCATCAAGGTGGCGGGCCTGCCCAATGTGCTGCCGTCCTCCACCAACCCGACGCGGCCCTATACGGTGAACACCATCGACGAGCATCTCGACATGCTCATGGTCTGCCACCACCTCTCGCCCTCGATCCCGGAGGATCTCGCATTTGCCGAGAGTCGCATCCGCAAGGAGACCATTGCGGCCGAGGATATCCTGCACGACATCGGCGCACTCTCGATGATGTCTTCCGACAGCCAGGCCATGGGCCGTGTCGGCGAGGTCATCATCCGCACGTGGCAGACGGCTCACAAGATGAAGGTTCAGCGCGGCGCGCTTCCCGGCGAGACTGGCGACAACGACAACTTCCGTGTCCGTCGCTATGTGGCGAAATACACGATCAATCCGGCCATCGCCCACGGCTTGTCCAGGCATATCGGCTCGGTCGAGGTCGGTAAGCTCGCCGATCTCGTGGTCTGGACGCCGGCATTCTTTGGCGTGAAGCCCGATCTCGTGCTCAAGGGCGGCGCCATCGCGGCGGCCCTGATGGGCGATCCGAATGCCTCGATCCCGACGCCGCAGCCGGTGCATTACCGGCCGATGTTCGGCGCCTACGGGCGGGCTCTCGCCACGACTTCACTCACTTTCGTATCGAAGGCTGCGGTGGAGAATGGGTTGGCGGCGAAGCTCGGTGTCCAGAAGCGGCTCGTTGCCGTCGAGAACGTCCGCGGCGGAATCGGCAAGAAGGACATGGTGCACAACGATGCGACACCCCTGATCGAGGTCGATCCCGAAACCTACGACGTTCGTGCCGATGGTGAGCTGCTTGTCTGCGAACCCGCCACGGTCCTTCCCATGGCTCAACGCTACTTCCTGTTCTGACATGATCCGCGCCACATCCATCATCCGTCGTGAAGCCGTCGAGCAGGACCGCATCGTCGACGTCATCACCCTCGATCACGGCGACCGACACCGCCGCCGCATCATGCTCAATGCCGATGGCGGCACTGCCTTCCTGCTCGATCTCGAGAAGGCCGACGTGCTGGAGGATGGCGATGCCATCCGGCTGGAGAGCGGCTGGCTCGTCGAAGTGAGGGCTGCGCCGGAGAAGCTCGTGGAGATCAAGACGGAGGATCCGCTCGAGCTCCTGACCCTCGCCTGGCATATCGGCAACCGGCACGTGCCGGCGGAAGTCACGCGCGAGGCGATCTATATCGCGTACGATCATGTGCTGGTCGACATGTTGCTCGGGCTCGGCGCCAAGGTCGAGATAGTCGAGCGTCCCTTCCGTCCGGTCCGCGGCGCCTATCATCACCACGAGCATGGCGGGCACTCTCACCACGGACATGATCATGGATGACGCCTCCGTGAAAGCGCAGGGTTTGGGACGAGACTCGGTAATCCTGCCGCTCTTCGCCTGGCTTTCGCCGTCCTATCCTGTCGGCTGCTATGCCTATTCACATGCCCTGGAATGGGCGGTGGAGGCTGGCGATGTCAGCGATGAAACGACCCTCGTTGCATGGCTGACCGATCTGCTCACTCTCGGCCTCGGCCGCAACGATGCCATTCTTCTGAGCCACGCCTACCGGGCCGTTGAGCAGGGTCATCGCCGTGACCTTGAAACCGTCAACGAACTCGCTCTCGCCTTGTCGCCCTCTGCCGAGCTCTATCTCGAAACCAGTCAGCAGGGACGCAGCTTCCTCGACGCGACCCTTGCTGCCTGGCCGTCGCCGCATCTGCCCCCGCTCGAGGGGGATGTTGCCTTTCCTGTTGCTATCGGCATGGCCGCGGCAGCGCATGGCGTTCCGCTGCCGATTACATCGCAAGCCTACCTCTTCGGACTTGTGCAGACGCTCGTGTCCGCTGCCATTCGACTGGCACCCATCGGGCAGACGGCGGGCATCCGCGTGTCCGCCGCATTGGCCGGCACGGCTCAGGACATCGCACACCAGGGAATGTCTCTCACGCTCGACAATATCGGTGGCTCGACATTCCGGGCCGATCTCGGCTCCTTCCACCATGAAAACCAGTATACGAGGCTTTTCCGCTCATGACTTCTCATACGGGACCCCTTCGCGTCGGCATCGGCGGACCAGTCGGCTCGGGCAAGACAGCGCTGATGGAAGCGCTCTGCAAGACGTTCCGCGAACGCTACGACATCTGCGCGATCACCAACGACATCTACACCAAGGAGGACGCGCGCCTCCTGACCGTTGCCGGCGCGCTGCCGGTTGAGCGCATCATGGGCGTGGAGACCGGCGGATGTCCGCACACGGCGATCCGCGAGGACGCCTCCATCAACCTTGCGGCCATCGCCACCATGCGCAAGCGCTTTCCGGCCCTCGACATCGTGCTGGTGGAATCCGGCGGCGACAATCTAGCGGCGACGTTTTCGCCCGAGCTCGCCGATCTGACGATCTACGTGATCGACGTGGCCGGCGGAGAGAAGATCCCGCGAAAAGGGGGCCCTGGCATCACGCGTTCCGATCTTCTCGTGGTCAACAAGATCGATCTGGCGCCCTATGTCGGTGCCGATCTCGCGGTCATGGAAGAAGACACCAAGCGTATGCGCGGCCAGCGTCCATACGTGTTCAGCAATGTCCGCGACGGCATCGGGGTCGATGCCATCGCCCAGTTCATCGAACAGGCCGGTGGCCTGTCGTCCGCGGCCTAAAAGGGGGATTCCAGGATGTTCAAACGCTCGGCTCTTGCCACGATGCTAATAGCGGCAACGACACCGGCTCTGGCTCACACGGGGCAACCTGCATTCTCAGGTTTCCTGGCCGGTTTCACACACCCTCTGACAGGCCTCGATCATACGCTTGCCATGGTCGGCGTCGGTCTCTTCGCGTCTCTGCTTGGCGGACGGGCTCTCTGGGCCGTTCCCGCAAGCTTTGTCGGGATGATGCTCGTTGGCGGGATGATGGGCTTGGCCAGTATTGAGATTCCGGCTGTCGAGTTCGGAATTGCTGCCTCGGTCATTGTCCTCGGTGCGGTTGTATCGCTGGGTCGGGCATGGCCTGTCGGAGCGGCGATGACGCTTGTTGGAGTCTTCGCCATCTTCCACGGTTATGCTCACGGTGCTGAGATCCCGGCCGGAGCCGGTGCCGCGCTCTACAGCCTCGGCTTCACGCTGGCGAGCGCGGTTCTGCACGGATTGGGCATCGTGCTCGGAGCGGCCGCTGCTCGTCAGACTTATGCCGGTCGTCTAGCAGGTGCCGCCGTCGCGGTCGCGGGCGTTGTTCTCTTGATCGGTTAGACGCAAGGGCCGTTGCTCTCGAGGCGTTTTTGACGCGATAGCGGTCAGGTTGCCGTATCATGAAAGGTCCTTGGCCACGGATGCAGCCAAGAACCTTTCGGCATCGGGATCAGGCGTGGTCAGTGTTTCCCACCGCCATTTCCATTGCCATTGCCATTGCCATGGCCGCCGCCGTTCCCGGCAGGACCATCCTGATCCGTGCCGTCGCCATTGTTGGAGCCGCCGGGGTTGGACGCGTCGTTGCCGTCGTCGTCATTCCCGTGCCCGTTATTGCCATGGCCGCCGGCATTGCCATTCCCACGGCCAGAACCATTGTTGCCTTGGCTATTGCCGACACTGCCGCTTGAGCCTGTGTTGCCCGTTCCGGCAGTCCCACCGGCGCCGCTGCCATTATCAACCGACCCACCAACGCCGCCCGCGTTGCCGGCGCTGCGAGAGCCGCCGGTGCTGCCGGTTGCCGTGGTGCCGCTTTCAGCGACGGCTCCGCCGCGGCTCGCACCCACACTGCCGCTGACGGTGCCTGTGTTACCAGCAGCGGTGCTGCTCCTGACGGCACCGGCTGCGCCAAGGGCCGAGCTCTCAGAGCCTTGGAGGTCGACAGGTCGGTTGCCGATGGAGCCGGTCACGGCATCATCCGGATCTCCGATACGATCCGTTCTGCGAAGTGCTTGGGGCCGAACGGCACAGCGACAGGTTTCCAGACCTTGCACAATGTGAAGTCGGCAGTTGCGGTACATGGAGGCATCGGCGACTGCAGGCACGCATTGCTGGCCGGTCCTGACGCTCTGAGCATCAGACGGCGTTCCAAGTGCGAGGAAGAGGGCAGCGCTGGACAAAGCAAGAGCGTATGAACGCAACATGGTGTTCACCTACATAAAGCCAATTCGGATGATGAGCTACGTTGAGGCAGCTCGCTTGGCTAAAAGACGCAGGTGTAGGAATAACGTTCCGTTATATAGGCAAAAAAATCTGCCCCTAAGAATGAGAACTTTGTTGAAGCTTTGAGTCAGAGCGGCTGATCCGAGCAGCAATGCTGGGCAGTATGCTTTGGTCTGCTTTCATCAGGATTGGATAAGCTTCTCTGCTCCATAGGCTTCAGCCATGCTGCGGATCTCTGCAAGCTTGGCTTGAAAGCGTGACCAGTCATCCTCAGCGGCAATGGGAGCCCAGAGCGCCTCGACCTCGTCGATCAGCATGGTGCAGGGTGTAGGCCCTGCAAAATAGGGGTGGTCGAGTTGCAACTGGGGCGCAGGAGCGAAGGATTCGAGAGCCGCACGGACGGGTTGGAAGGACGGTTGCGCATAGAAGTTTGCAGAGGGACTTTGCTCTGCACGATGCGCACTCACAAGTCCGCCATACCAGTCGAAGAACGTTTGCTCGAACGGGGCTTTGCTCTCATGGAGAAAAGTCCATAATGCCTTGGCCAGCGCTCCGTCCTGCTCAAACCCTCTCGATTGCAGACCCAGGCGGCGCAGAATGGCACTTGGAAATTCCCGATGAAGAGCGGGCTCGAATGTTGTGAGCGCCTGCTCGAGGCTGCTCTGCTGGGCTAAGGGAAGCAGGCATTCTGCAAGACGAAACAGATTCCACAAAAGCGTGTCGGGCTGCCGACCGAAGGCATAAAGACCGGTCTCGTCGAAATAGGCAGCGGTGAAACCGGGCTCGTAGACGGGCAGGAAGCGCCACGGACCATAATCGAAGCTTTCTCCAGTGACGTTGATGTTGTCGGTGTTGAGGACGCCGTGGACGAACCCAGCTGCCATCCATTGCGCGCCCATGCGGGCCACACGTCGGCAAACTTCTTCCAGAAAGGCAGCAGCGCGGTCTGCTTCATCATCGCGCCAGATTTCCGGCATGTTGGTTTGAATGGTGTAGTCGAGAAGCTTGCGGAGATTGTCGGTCTCATCCAGGTAGAGCAACCGCTGGAACGTTCCGATGCGAATGTGGGAATGGCTGAGACGCACCAGAACGGACGAGCGCGTAGGGGAGGGTTCGTCGCCGCGCTCGAGTTCCTCGCCCGTTTCGATCAGGCTGAAAGATTTGGACGTTTCGACGCCGAGCGCCTCGAGCATTTCCGTTGCCAGAATCTCCCTCACGCCGCCCTTGAGGGTCAGGCGGCCATCCGCATGGCGAGACCACGGTGTTTGTCCGCTGCCTTTCGTAGCGAGGTCGAGAAGCCTGCTATCCTGCACATCATGGAGTTGGGCAAAAAGAAAGCCCCGCCCATCTCCCAGATGCGGATTGTAGGTTCGGAATTGATGGCCATGGTAGCGCAGCGCGAGGGGCTGTTCGAAACTGCCTGGAAGTGGCGCGAAGCGTCCGAGATGGTCGATCCACTCCTCATCGGTGAGCGACCCGAGGCCCACACGCTCGGCCCAGCGCTGGTTGCGGTAGCGGAGAATGTGTTGCGGGAATTCCGCCGGACGAACGACATCATAGAAATCCGGACCAAGTTCCTGATGGTGCGTCGAGGCGCGATAATCGGCGGAGTGGGGCATGTACGATATCCCATGAACTCGTGTTCAATTCCAACGCAACCGAAATGTTCAGAATTGCCGAGGCAGATCAAACGGACGTCAGCAAGGTTGTTGCAAGGCTTCGGTTCCCGAGGCAGGGGACGTGATCGACCGAAGTATAAATCCGTACAACATTACAATGCGGGACAGATTTGAGCCAACACGCGATCCTGCCAAAAAATAATGCACGACCGGGACAGTGACAAAAAGCTCTGCCTTTTCCTCGCGTTCTGCCGCGTTGTTCAAGCGTCGAGCCGTCATCGTCTCGACAATCTGTGCTTTGGTCTATTGGCTGCAGCCGAGAGGTCCCCTAGGATTCCTCAAACAAAGCAGACGGGAGGAAGGTTTATGGCATTCAAGGATGTGCTGAGCCTTTGCGGCCGGGTCGGTCTGATCGTGGCTGCGTTCGCGTTCGTCGCTGGGATCGTTGCAGGTCCTCTCCTTGAAAGAGTCTGGTCGGCGCGTGTGACGGTCACGCAAAACAACGATACTCCTCTTCCAATTCCGCCCAAGGTCCCCGCGGATCCTCAGGCAGGAAAGCCGGGCTAACACCTTTTTAGAACTCTTCGGTTCATACCACATCGTCCCCGGTGCAGGTCGGGATGCGGTTCCTTTTGTGGGAAGGGTGCGATGAGCAGCGAGACCATTATACGGCAAGAGATCCGTGACTCTCTGGGCTTCGTCCGCAGCATGATCGATCATTATTCGGGCCTTTATTCGGGCGAGAACCTGACCCGGGACGTGCTTCGTTTTTGCGACGAGATGACGACTTGTGAGGAACCGAACTACCGGCTGAGGGAAGCGCGGCGCATCGTCGAAGAACGCTGCCGTCAACTGGCCCAGGCAACGGACCGCTTTGCCCAACGCGACCCTGCTTCGATCGCCGCGTTGCGGGCTCAGGCCGTTGCTGCCATCGACATGTTCCAGGACGCCGCTTTCGAATGGCGCAAATCCCGCAGAGCCATCCCATCGTCCGGGCACTTGCTGCGCAGAAAAAGTCTTTAGCGCCTTGTTGATCCTACATCATTTTAAAGGCGCTTGGGCTTGATCGACGCCGTTGCAGGAACGTCCACGACTTGCGGCTCTGACAGAGGATCGCCCCTCGGCGTGTCGAGTCCATAGACATCATCGCGGAAGTGCACGGCGCCGTCTGCCGTCGCATAGCCTGTCAGATAGACCCATGCGACGGGAAGAGGCTTGTCGAGACGGATGTCCTGACGTGTCGCGCTGGCGATGGCTGTATCGATCCCTTCTCTCGTCCATGGTCCGCCCTGCCCATTGGTCCCGCGCAGCAGCCATTCGGCAAAATCGGCCACATCGGCCACGCGAACGCAGCCCGAAGAATGAAAGCGCGCATCCTGCGCGAAGAGCTGCTTCTTGGGCGTGTCGTGCATGTAAACGGCATGCTTGTTCGGCATGTCGATGCGGATCTGTCCGAGCGAATTGATCGCTCCGGGATCCTGGCGCAGCGTGTAGTTCACCGCATTCTGCGTCGACCAGTCGAGCGTCTTTGGATCGACCTCCTGTCCCTTCGCATCGAGAATGCGGATCTTCATCTTCTCCAGATAACCGGGATCCTTCCGGACATGGGGAATGATGTCCTTCTTGATCAAAGAGACAGGTACAGTCCAAGTTGGGTTGAGGTTGACGGCGGTGACGCGCGTTTCGACAACGGGCGAGGGACGATCCACCTTGCCGGCAATGGCGACAAAGCGGCGAGCCACCTGTCCGCGTTCGACCGCTTCGACGGCGGTGGATGGAATGTTGACGACCACATAGCGTTCGCCGAAAGAAAACGTGGAGCCGGCCAGCCGTTGAGCGGAAGCCGTGAGCTGGCGGTGGCGCGTGAGTGCCGGGACGTTCAGCGCTTCCAGGGTTCGCGCCCGCACAGCGCCCGATTCCGGCAGGCCGTGACGAGCCTGGAAACGCCTGACGGCATTTGCCAGTTCGGCATCGAAGCTCGTGCCTGTGCCGAGATCGGCAGAAAGATCGCCCTCCGAGGCAAGGCGTTGCCGAAGGATTTCGACGAGAGGGCCCTTGTCGCCCGTCTTCAGCACCGTGCCTGCGGGCAGGCTAGGCCATCCTCCCGTCTCGGCGATGCGCTTATAGGTCCAGGCCGCCCGCATCGTGTTGATGAAGGTGCTGGCGTCCAGAGTAGGGCGCGGGTCCTGCGAGATCGAGACCACAGGCGCGGGCGCGGCCTTCTCGACAGGCTTGACGGGTCCTATCGCTGCTGCTTTCGGTCGCAGGTTCGTTCCCCCGGTCGGAGGCGCCGGAATGCTCGGCAAAGTCTGTACCGGAGTGGCTGAGGAAATATTCTCGGCGGCTGCGAAGGCGCCCGAACTGCTCCCGAGGGAGGAGCATGAGAGCAGAGCCAATCCGAAGCAGAGACGTTTTGCATTCCCATAGGTCATGCCCGGATTATGAGCGACGTTGGTTTACAAAATGCTGTCGAGGGGCTGCCGTCGAGTGCTTGCAACTGCGGCAGCGCCTGAACGTTGTCCTCGGTCCCGAGCCCCGTCACACGAGTTCCCCATGCGCGCCAAGCCTGCCCCCTCCCAGGATATCAGGCGGATCGACCTTACCTTGCCGCCTTCCTTGGGGCTCCATGCCGTGCGGCTGCTCGAACAGGTGAAGGAGGCCGGGCCGGCAGGAATCATCTATGTTGCAGGAGGGGAACGCTGGGCTGAGCAGTTGGTGCAGGCATTGAAGGGGTTGGCCCCCGAACTCGCCGTTTACCTCCTGCCTCCATGGGATTGTCTTCCATACGACAGTGCTTCGCCCTCGCGGGAGGCTATGGGGCGACGCATTGCGGTTCTCCGGCGCATGAGCGGAGCAAGCACGACTCCGCGGCTCCTGGTAACGAGCGCTGCAGCGATCCTTCAGCGCGTGCCGCCGCGCACCGTCGCGAGGAACGCCGTCTTCAGCCTCCGAACAGGCGAAGAATTCTCTCCGGATGCTCTGAGACGCTACCTCCATCATGCCGGCTACATCCTCGATGAGAGAGTGGATGAGCCCGGCGAGGCCGCTATCCGAGGGCAGGTGATCGATCTCTTCCCAGCCGACAGCCCCTTGCCCTATCGGGTCGAGCACGACGGGCGAACCGTCGCGGCCATCCGTTCCTATGATCCGATCTCCCAATTGAGCGAAACCGAGGTTGACCATCTCCTGATCGGACCCGCTTCGGAGGTCATCCTGCACGAGGCCGGAGACAGCGATGCATCCATCGAGCGGTTCGACGGAATGGAGCATCAATTGCCGGATTACTGCGCGCATCTGGAGACCGTCTTCGATTACTGGCCGGATGCGGCAGTCGTTGTGGATACAAAAGCCGAGGAGAGGCGGCAGCTTGTGATGGAGCAGATCGCGGACGCCTATGGAAGTCGGGCGAATTTGCGCACGCAAGGCAGCGCCAAGATATCTGCCGTGTCGCCCGAGCGGCTTTTCATCCAGGACGACGAGTGGGCCGACGTCCTGTCGAAGCGCCGTCTTACCTTCATTCATGCCGCATCGAAGGATGATTCTCCACTCAGCGCGGTGCCGAATTTCGCGATCGCCTCAAAGCCTTCGAAGGCCCTTGCAGATTTTCTTCGCCCTCAGTCGGGTGCCGGTCGAAAGATCGTTCTGGCAGCGGCAGCCCGATCGGATCTGAACAGGCTCAAGCGCCGGGTTCAATCCATCGGGCGCCCTGACAATGTCGGTAGCTGGAGCGATGTCGTCGACGGCCCATCCGGGGGATGGTTTGCGTTGCAGGCCGATCTCAAGAAGGGCTTCATTGATGAGCGCGATGGCATCGCGCTGATCACTGCCACCGACGTCCTGGGTAGCCGCGTCAGCGCTGGCGCCGAGAAGGAGGTGAGTCCTGCCGCTCCGAATTTTACGGATACTGGATTCCAGATCGGCGACGCCATCGTCCATGTCGATCACGGCATCGGAGTGCTCGAGGGCATGGAGACCATAGATGCCGGCGATGCCGGCGTAGGCGATGCCATTAGACTCGGTTATGCGGCCGGCACGACGCTCCTGATTCCCGCAACCGAGATGGACCGCGTCTGGCGCTATGGTGCGATGTCGGACTCCATTTCCCTGGATAAGCTGAAAGGCGATGCATGGTCCGTCCGACGTGAGAAGATCGAAACGGAAATCGAGGAAACAGCCAAACACCTGATCGGCCTGGTCGAGGCTCGCAAGGCGGTGAAGCTGGAGCCGCTTGTCCCACCGAGCCGCGAGTATGAACGCTTCGTCGCTCGGTTTCCTTTTTCTGAGACAGCGGACCAGATTCGCGCCATCGAGGATGTTCTCGAGGATCTCTCATCGGGACGGCCCATGGACCGCCTGATCTGCGGCGATGTCGGCTTCGGCAAGACGGAGGTCGCCTTGCGTGCAGCCGCCGCGGCTGCGCTCTCCGGCAAGCAAGTGGCCGTTGTCGCTCCGACGACCGTTCTGGCACGCCAGCATGTACGAAGCTTTCAGAGACGTTTTGCCGGTCTCGGCATCGAGATTGCGCATCTCTCCCGTCTCGTGACACCGGCCGAAGCTCGAGCCGTGAAGAAGGGTCTGGCCGATGGCACGATCCGCATCGTCATCGGCACTCATGCGCTCGCCGCAAAAGGCGTGACCTTCAAGGATCTCGGACTTGTCGTCATTGACGAGGAGCAGCGGTTTGGTGCGGCGCATAAGGCCAGACTCAGGAACTTGGCCGCTGGGGGCCATGTACTGACCCTGACTGCCACGCCGATCCCACGGACGCTGCAATCGGCATTGGTCGGCTTGCAGGAATTGAGCATCATCGCGACGCCTCCGGCGCGCCGGCAGCCGATCCGCACGTTCCTGACGCCATTCGATCCGGCAAGTGTCCGCGATGCGCTCATGCGCGAGCGGCGCCGCGGCGGCCAAAGCTTCGTCGTCTGCTCCCGTGTCGAGGACATCGAGCCGATGCGTGACCGGCTGACAAAGCTCGCCCCGGAACTGGACATCATGGTTGCTCACGGGCAGATGCCTCCTGCCGAGACGGACGATGTGATGGTGCGCTTTGCCGACGGTGAGGGAGATGTCCTTCTGGCGACCAACATCATCGAGAGCGGTCTGGACGTTCCCCGTGCCAACACCATGCTGGTCTGGCGAGCCGACCGTTTCGGACTATCGCAACTGCACCAACTTCGCGGGCGCGTCGGGCGCGGGCGCATCAGGGGAACCGCCTATCTGCTGACGGAGCCCGGCCAGGAACTTCCGAACGCGACGGAAAAGCGCTTGCGGACCTTGACGGCTCTCGATCGGCTTGGAGCAGGATTTGCCATCAGCGCGCAGGATCTCGATCAGCGCGGGGCAGGTGCGCTGCTGGGCGAGGAGCAGACCGGCCACGTCAAGCTGATCGGCACCGACCTCTACCAGCATATGCTCAAACATGCCTTGCGTGGCGAGACCCTCGGCGATGACTGGACACCCGAGCTCAATATCGGACTGGCCGGCACAATTCCGGAAGAGTATATGAACGAGCCCGAGATGAGGATCAACCTCTATGCCCGCCTGGCTCGTTTCGACTCCTATGAAACAATCGACGAGCTGGAGGCGGAAATCGAGGATCGCTTCGGGTCCATACCCGAGCCTGTTCAAAATCTTCTGAGGCTCGCAAACCTGCGGCAACTCTGCCGACGTCTCGGAATAGCCCGCATCGATGCAGGGCCGCAGGCGATCGCTCTGACGTTTCGACCCGGCTCAGCGGAGAAGCTCTCTCTGCAAAAGAAGATCGACGCTTCGGAAGGAATGCTGCACTGGAGCAAGGAACGTCTCGTCTTCTCGGTATCCAGTGAGCAGGCAGAGGAGCGTCAGAAGCGGATCTTGGAATTGCTGGATTCTCTCGAACCATGAATCGGCCACGTAGCAGTCATGATCTCCTTGGAGAGAATGAGCTCTGAACGGATTTGGCCCAACGGACTTAATACTGAAATCGTCTTGATCGTGAGGAGCCTATGACGTCCGAGGAAATCAAGGAACTGAACGCTGCACGCGAAAACCTTGTGAAGCGACGCAGGGAGATGGCGCGGCAGATTTCCGAGGCGCCGCTTCCCTCCATTGAGATGGCGGAGGAGCTCACGAAAATCCTTGTAGCCATCGAAGCCTTGGATCGAGCCCTCAACGAGGCTGGCCATCCCTATATGAGCCAGGGCGTGGTCGAACAGCTCAGGGCCGATAGTTGATCTCTAAAGCTTGATCCGTCCAACGACATCGAAACCGGCGCCCGGCTTCGGCCGGAGTACGAGCATTTCGCCCTCGCCGGGAAAGACGCCGGTGAGCGTCGTGATGTTGACCTGATGCGTGACGAGCACCAGGACGGCATTTAAGCGCCAGTCCTGAACGGTCCGGCGAACGGCTTGCGTCTGGGCCAGCTCCTGGTCCCGTCCTGAGAAGAACGAATCCAGCGGCGGGAAAGGCTCCGTCCGGCTGCCGAAGGCCAGGCGGGCGGTGTCGAGCGCGTGGCACCAGCGGCTCGAGAGCACCCGCCCGACGGAGATCTGCCGGGCCCTGAACGCCTCTCCGATGGCCTCGGCCTGCCGACGGCCCTCCGCCGAGAGGTTGCGCTGCGTTGCGCAATCCGCAAGCCGGAAGTTGGCCGGGTCGCCCGTTCCCGGCGCGCGGGCATGCCGCAACAGGGCAATCGTGCCGCCGTCCCGCAGAGCCTGCCATGCTTCCTCGGATGCCCGAAGGCCCTGAGGCCAGGCCATTGCCAAAAGGACCAGAAATGCCAGCGCGATAGGCATGCGTCACCTGCCGATCCTTATGCCGCTATCTCTTATAGGAATACCCGCTCACCGAGAGACGCAACGTCGGATAATGGCACAGGTTCCTGGAGGCATCCTGCTTGATTTCAAGCTTCGGCTGCCAGCTCGACGAGCATGTCTACGAGCGGGTCGCTTGGGGTGGAAAGTCCGGCGACGACGTCGAAGTGATGCGCTCCGGGCACCTCGTGATAGCGTGTCGCAACGCCCGCCTGGCCCCACCGCTCGACGATGGCGTGGGACTGGCGCAGGAATTCGCTGCTTTCGGCCCCTCCGACCACCGCAATGAGTCGTCCGCTCGTCGGTGGGTTCCACTCAAGGGGGCTCAGGCGGTTCGCCTCCTCGACGGTGAGCCCGAGCGCCTTGTTGATCGAGGTCGGGACCAGCGGAGGCAGGTCGAACAGGCCGGAAATGGGCATGGCGGTGCGAACGGGCATCTCTAACGCGTTAGGTCGCGCCATGAGGCATGCCGCCAGATGGCCGCCGGCCGAATGACCGCTCACAACAAGACGTCGGCCCGTGCGTCGCATGACGAAATTGGCGGCCGCCTCAATTTCGGAAACGATGTCGGCGAGCTTGGCGGCAGGGGCGAGCGTATAGCTCGGGATCGCAACCGTCAGCCCACGCTCATTGGCGCCACGAGCCAGATGGCTGGAGGTCGATTTGTCGAGCGACTGCCAGTAGCCGCCATGGATGAACAGCACGATCGGGCCGTCGCCATCGCCGCTTTGCGGGTAGAACAGGTCAAGCCGATGGCGCTCGCCCGGTCCATAGGCGAGTTCCAGCTCGCAGTGCGCACTTTCTCGATAGGCAGCGGAATCTCGCTGCCAGCCCGCGATATGGACGGGGTGATCGGGAACGCGGGCCCGGTTGTTGTACTCGGCCTCCAGGTCGAGTTCTTCGGCTGCCATCGCGATTATCCTTAAACGTGGAGGTATCGGTCCTTGAGGCTGGTGTCGGTCATGAGCTCATCGCTCGTTCCCGTCCAGACCGAGCGGCCCTTCTCGATAATCACGTGACGGTCGGCGAAGCTCGCCAGTGCGCCGATGTTCTTGTCGATCACCAGGATCGACTGGCGCTCGCCCTTGAGGCGCTTGAGGCATGTCCAGATCTCGGCGCGGATCAACGGTGCCAGCCCTTCCGTGGCTTCATCGAGAATGAGCAGCTTCGGGTTGGTCATGAGCGCGCGGCCAATGGCCAGCATCTGCTGTTCGCCTCCGGAAAGTTGCGTGCCCAGATTGCTCCGGCGTTCCTTCAGGCGCGGGAACAGGTCGTAGACCGTATCGAGCGTCCAGCGCCGAGTGCCGGTTCTGGCCGAGGCCGTTGCAACGAGATTTTCCTCCACCGTCAGCGTGGGAAAAATCTGCCGGCCTTCCGGTACGAGGCCGATGCCGGTCTGTGCAATGCGATAGGGCGCAAGGCCGGTCACGGCCACGCCATCGAAGCGTACTTCGCCGCCACGGGGGCGGAGCAGCCCCATGATCGAGCGCACGGTCGTGGTCTTGCCCATGCCGTTGCGGCCGAGCAGCGTCACCACTTCGCCGGCGTTAATCTCGAGCGAAATGTCGAAGAGGACCTGCGCTGCGCCATAGGATGCCTGGAGCTGTCGGACGGAGAGCATCAGACCATCTCCTCTTCGCCGAGATAGGCGGCGCGAACTTCCGGATTGGCCCTGATCCGTTCCGGCGTGTCGGTGGCGATTACGTGGCCATAGACGAGAACGGACACGCGATCCGCAAGGGAGAAGACCGCATCCATATCGTGCTCGATCAGCACGATGGTCAGGCGGTCCTTCAGACGCCGCAGGGTCTCGACCACACGCTGCGATTCATCGTGGCCGGTGCCCGCGAGCGGCTCGTCGAGAAGCAGCAGCTTCGGCTCAGTCGCAAGGCCGATGGCGAGTTCGAGCTGACGCTTCTCGCCGTGGGACAACAGACCCGCCGGGATGTGGGCGCGAGCGGCGAGTCCGACCTGAGCGAGACAATCCATGGCAGGCTCGTTCAGGATCTTCTCCTGCGCGGCATTGCCGAAGAAGCGGAAGCTCGATCCCGAGCGCGCCTGAACCGCAAGCGCGACATTCGCCAGAGCGGAGAAGCCCGGAAGGATCGAGGTGATCTGGAAGGAGCGCGCGAGCCCGTGCCGGACCCGCTGCGGCATCGAGAGATGCGTGACGTCCCCGCCGCCGAACAGGACGGATCCGGAATCCGAGGCCAGGGTGCCGGAGATCTGGTGAATGAGGGTCGTCTTGCCCGCGCCGTTCGGGCCGATGATGGCGTGCAGTTCGCCGGGCTGGACGGAGAGGCTGACGTCGTCGGTGACGACGAGAGCGCCGTAAGTCTTCCGCAGGTTGCGAAGCTCGAGAAGAGGCTCAGCCATGGCGAGGCCTCCGCAGCAGGCCCATGATCCCGCCTCTGACGAACAGAACGATCAGGATGAGAAGGGGACCGAACACCATCTTCCAGTTCTCGGCGAGGTGCGCGCGCGTTGCCTCGTTCAGGAAGAAGCTCAAGCCATGCAGGATTTCCGGCAGGAACTCCTCCAGCAGCAGAAAGGCGGCTGCACCGATGATGGCGCCATGCAGGGAGCCCAGCCCGCCGAGCACGACCATGAAGATCAGTTCGCCGGAACGCTGCCATGTCATGAAGGCCGGGCTCACGAATTCCGCCTGGTTGGCCAGCAGGCACCCGGCGAGCCCCGCCATCATGCCGCTGAGCACATAGGCCGCGAGCTGAAAGCGGAAGGGCTGAAACCCGATGGCTTCCATGCGAATGGCGTTTTCCCGGGTTCCGCGCAGGACACGCCCGAACCTGGATGCCACGACGGATCGGGAGAACGCATAGGCTCCGAGAAGGCAGAGCAGGCAGACCCAATAGAAGGCGAAATCATTCTCCAGAACGCTGGAGCCGGCAAGGAGACTGCGCGACGACAGGGTCATGCCGTCGTCGCCGCCATAAGCTGCAAGCGACGTCGCAAGGAAGTACAGCATCTGCCCGAAGGCTAGGGTGATCATGATGAAATACACGCCCTTGGTCCGCAGGGAGATCGCGCCTGTGACGAGAGCGAAGAGGGCGGACGCCGCGAGTGCGACGGGGATCTGCACGAGCACATCCTCGATGCCGTGGCTGGCAAGGATGCCGACCGCATAGGCTCCAAGCCCGAGAAAGGCCGCGTGGCCGAAGCTGACAAGTGCTCCGTAACCAAGAATGAGGTCGAGTGCCATGGCGGCGATGCCGAAGATCATGACCCGCGTGAGGAGAGACAGGACGTAGCCCTCCGCGCCGGAGACCATGGCGAAGAGCGGTGCGGCCGCAAAGGAAGCGAAAAGGACGATGGGAATGATCTCGAACCGTGTGGTGAGCGACGGCATGGGAGCGGAGGGCGTTTCGGCGAGTTCGGTCATGAACGGCCCCTAGCGTTTCACAGGAAACAGGCCGGAGGGGCGGAAGAACAGCACCGCAGCCATGAAGATATAGATCAGCATCGGCGCGATGGCCCGTCCGGTCTGGCTCGCTGCCGCGGGATCGAGAACGAGGCGCAGCAGGTTCGGAGCGAAGGTGCGCCCCACCGTATCCACCAGTCCGATCAGGAGGGCCGCGAGAAACGCGCCGCGGATCGACCCGATGCCGCCGATCACGATGACCACGAAAGCGAGGATCAGGATGTTATCGCCCATGCCCGGCTCGACCGAGAGAATTGGGGCGACCATCGCACCGGCGAAGCCTGCGAGCATGGCGCCGAAGCCGAACACGATCATGAACAGCCTCTGGATGTTGACGCCGAGTGCCGACACCATGGAGGCATTGCTGGCTCCCGCGCGCACCAACATGCCGACGCGCGTGTGGTTGACGAGAACATAGAGCAGGGCGGCCACCACGAGCCCTGCCGCGATGATCGCAAGGCGATAGACGGGATAGAGCAGGCCGTTCGCGATCTCCACGGATCCTGAGAGCAGTTCGGGAACGGGAACGCTCAAGGGAGCCGCGCCCCAGACGAACTTCACGCCCTGGTTCAGGAACAGGATCACGCCGAACGTAGCGAGCACCTGATCGAGGTGATCGCGGTCATAGAGATGTCTGAAGACCAGCACTTCGAGCAGAAGGCCGAAGACCAGCGCCGAGGGCAGGGCGAGGAGGAGCGCCCAGCCGAAGCTTCTGGTCCACGTGCTGAATGCCGCCACGAGATAGGCGCCGACCATGTACTGAACGCCGTGAGCGAGATTGATGAAGTCCATCACCCCGAACACCAGGGTCAGCCCGGCGGCGATGAGAAAAAGGATGAGGCCGAATTGAAGGCCGTTCAGAGCCTGGACGAAGAGGAGTGTTGCGTTCATCGGCACGTCACTGGCAGCAGGCCTGCATCGATCGAGCCTCCGCTCGGGCGCTCCCATGCGAAAGCGCCATGATGATGTCATAGATGCGGATCGATCTGCCCTTGCGGGGCAGATCGATCGGATGTGCAGAGCGCCTCAGTTCGTGGCGGTGCATTCCTTGGCATAGGCATCCGTGTAATCGTCGAACACCTTCTCGACGATTTCCGTCTCCAGCTTGCCGTCAGGACGCTTGGCGGCCTTCACCAGATAGAAGTCCTGGACCGGGAAGCCGTTGGCGCCGAACTTGAAATCGCCGCGAAGCGACTTGAACTCCGCCTTCTTGATGGCGGCGCGCAGGGCTTCCTTGTCGTCAGTCTTGCCGCCGGTCGCCTTGAGGGCCGCGTCGATCAGCAGAGCCGCATCGTAGGAATGCATGGCGTAGGAGGCAGGCACGGTGTTGTAGGCGGCCTCAAAGGCTGCGACGAACTTCTTGTTCTCCGGAGTATTCATGTTCGGAGCCCAGTTCGAGCCGCTCAGCATGCCGATGGCGGCATCCTGCTGCGCGGGCAGGTTCGTCTCGTCCACGGTGAAGGCGGAGAGGAACGGAATACGGTCGGCGAGCCCCGCGGCGCGGTACTGCTTGACCAGGTTCACGCCCATGCCGCCGGGCATGAAGGTGAAGATCGCATCCGGCTGCATCGAAGCGATCTTGGCAAGCTCGGACTGGAAATCGAGGGTATTGAGGGGCGTGTACGATTCCTCGACGATTTCGCCCTTGTAGTGGCGCTTGAACCCGGCGAGCGCATCCTTGCCGGCCTGATAGTTCGGCGCGAGCAGATAGACCTTCTTGTAGCCGCGGTCCTGCGCCACCTTGCCGAGAACCTCATGGTTCTGGTCGTTCTGGTAGGAAGTCGCGAAGAAATACGGGCTGCAGCTCTTGCCGGCGAGGTTCGAAGGACCGGCGTTCACGCTGATGTAGAAGGTCTTGGCATCGACGATGGGCTTTTGGGTGGCGACCGCCACGTTCGAGAAGATCGGGCCGACGACGAAATCGACCTTGTCCCGCTCCAGAAGGCCCTTCACCTTCGTCACCGCCACGTCCGGCTTCAACTCGTCGTCGACGACGATCACCTCGACATCGCGCCCGCCGAGCTTGCCGCCGAGATCTTTTACCGCAAGCTGAAAGCCGTCCCGTGCGTGCTGGCCGAGCACGGCGGACGGGCCGGAGAGGGTCAGCAGCAGGCCGACCTTCAGTTTTTCCTGCGCCATGGCCGGTGCCGCAGCTAGGCCGACGGCCGCTGCTAGGCCAAGAGTTTTGATCGTCACGTTCATCATAGTCTCCCGAGTGGCTGTTCCCTGCGCACATTTGCTGTGCTGCGTGATTGTTCCCGGCGGGACGGTAAGACGCCTCGACGGACAGGTCGGCGATACTCTGCCGCAAAACTTTTCTGCCGAATACTCCCTTTATCGGAGCTTTCCTCCCGGCGTCCCCAACCTTTGCCCAAACTTTGGGATTGCCAAGGATTATTTTAAGATTAAAATATTTTTCAGGTTCTTCAAGCGGATTGTTTCGCAGAGGAAGGCAGGCGAAATGACGAGCGCGTGATTGGCGGCGGGTAGGCAGGAAACCGGGGCTCGCTATCGCATGCGGCCTTCGCGTAGGCCCCACCCGACCGGCCAGACTCATAGCGCTTTGTTCTTGCGCCGCACAAAAAGCAGAGGAGCGGACGATGGCGGACACGGCGCATGTGGATACCTTCGCGAGGGACAATCTTCCGCCTCAGGATCAATGGCCAGAGTTACGGTTCACTCGTCCCGAGCTCCAATATCCCGAGCGGCTCAACTGCGCCGTGGCCTTTCTCGATCGGTGGGTCGATGCGGGGCGGGGCAAGGAGCCCTGCATCATCAGCCCGACCGAGACGCTCACCTATCAGGGTCTTCAGGAGCGGGTGAACCGCATCTGCAACGTGCTGGTCCACAAGCTCGGTTTCGTGCCGGGCCACCGCGTTCTGCTGCGCTCGGCCAACAATCCCATGATGGTCGCGGCCTATCTGGCGGTCCTGAAGGCCGGTGGCGTGGTCGTCGCCACCATGCCGCTGCTGCGCGCCAAGGAGATTGCCTATCCGCTGAAGAAAGCGAAGATCACGATCGCCTTCTGCGATCATCGCCTTGCGGAGGAGTTGAAGCGCGCCAAGGCGATGGCACCGGATCTACAGCATGTGGTGTATTGGGGATCGGGCAATCCCGACAGCCTCGAGGCGCTGATCGCCGAGGCCTCGCCGGAATTCGATGCGGTCGATACCGCGGCGGACGATGTCTGCCTGATCGGCTTCACCTCCGGCACGACAGGCGAGCCGAAGGGCACCATGCATTTCCATCGCGACATGCTGGCGATCTGCGACGGCTACGCCCGAAACGTGCTGCGGCCCGAGCCGAGTGACCGCTTTATCGGCTCACCGCCGCTCGCCTTCACCTTCGGGCTCGGCGGAATCGTGCTGTTTCCGATGCGCGTCGGCGCTTCGACCGTGCTGCTGGAGAAGGCAGGACCGGACGATCTTTTGCCTGCCATCATGCAGTACAAGGCCACCATCTGCTTCACGGCGCCGACCGCCTATCGCGCGATGCTGGCGAAGCTCGAAGGCTACGACATCTCCAGTTTGCGCAAATGCGTCTCGGCCGGCGAGCCTCTTCCGAAGGGCACGTTCGAGGCCTGGAAGGACGCAACGAATATCCGGCTCATGGATGGAATCGGCGCAACCGAAATGCTGCACATCTTCATCGCCGCAACCGAGGACGAGATCCGCCCCGGCGCGACGGGCAAGCCCGTTCCGGGCTACGAGGCGAAGGTCGTCGACGACGAGGGGCGCGACCTCCCGCCCGGCAGTATCGGCCGCCTGGCCGTGCGCGGACCGACCGGATGCCGCTATCTCGCGGACGAGCGACAGCGCAAGTACGTGCAGAATGGCTGGAACATCACGGGCGACACCTACCTCATGGATCAGGACGGGTACTTCTGGTACCAGGCCCGCTCCGACGACATGATCATTTCTGCGGGCTACAACATCGCAGGTCCGGAGGTCGAAGCCGCGCTCCTCACGCATCCGGCCGTTGCCGAATGCGGCGTGGTGGGGGCCCCGGACGATGGGCGCGGAACGGTGGTCAAGGCCTATGTTGTCCTGCATCCCGGCCACATTCCAGACGCAGAGCTGACGAAAGTGCTCCAGGATCACGTCAAGGCCGAGATCGCTCCGTACAAGTATCCGCGCCTCATTGAGTTCGTGGAGGCCCTCCCGCGCACCCAGACCGGCAAGCTGCAGCGCTTCGCGCTGCGCCAGATCGCCCAGGAAGCCGAGAGCCACCAGGAGGCGATGAGCGCCTGACAGCTTGCGATAAGGTTTCGGCAGAGGATCGACTTGTACTGGTTGATCCAAAATTATTTTAAGCTTAAAATAATAAACGTACTTTCTCGGGTGGGAATCTCATGAAGACGGCGATCATCGGCGGCGGCCCGGCTGGGCTTTATTTCGCGATCCTGCTGAAGAAGCTTCGGCCGGAATCCGATATCACGGTCTATGAGCGCAATCGCGCCGACGAGACATTCGGTTTCGGGGTCGTGTTCTCCGATGCGACCCTCGACAATTTCGAGAAATACGATCTGCCGAGCTACCAGCGGATCATCAGGGAATTCGCCTACTGGGACGACATCGCAATCCATTTTCGAGGAAGCGAGCATCGGATCGGCGGCAACGGCTTCTGCGGCTGCTCGCGCCGCGCGTTGCTCCTCATCCTCCAGGACCGCGCGGAGGAACTCGGCGTCAGGCTGCGTTACGAAATCGACGTGGATGATGAGAGCCTGTTCGCGGATGCGGATCTCGTGGTCGTGGCCGACGGCATCAACAGCCGCTTCCGGGAGCGCTATGCGGATTACTTCCAGCCGGAGGTGGATTTGCGGCCCAACAAGTTCACCTGGATGGGCTCCACCAAGCCGCTCGATGCGTTCACCTTCATCTTCCAGGAGACGGAGTGGGGGCCCTTCATCGCCCATGCCTACCAGTATGAGGCGAACCGCTCGACCTGGGTCTTCGAGACCGATCCGGAGACCTTCGAGAGGGCAGGGTTGAAGGACAAGAGCGAGGCCGAGTCGGCGGCGCTCATGGAACAGATCTTCGGCTGGTTCCTCGGCGGCCACCGCATCCTCACCAACCGCTCGATCTGGCGCAATTTCCCGATGATCCGCAGCAAGCGGTGGGTCATGGGCAACAAGGTGTTGCTGGGCGACGCCAAGGCCTCGGCGCATTTCTCCATCGGTTCCGGCACGAAGCTCGCCATGGAGGATGCGATCGCGCTCTTTGACGCCTTCCGCCACGATCCGAGCGTCGCGGGTGCGTTGTCTCTCTATGAGACCGGGCGGCGCGAGGAGGTCGAGAAGACGCAGCATGCGGCCGACGTGTCGCTGGTCTGGTTCGAGCATGTGGCGCGCTTCTGGGATTTCGATCCGGTGCAGTTCGCCTTCGGCGTCATGACCCGCGCCAAGGCGATCACCTACGACAACCTGCGCCTGCGCGCCCCCGACTTCGTGGCGGCCGTCGACAGGACTTTTGCGAGCCAAGTACGCAAGCAGGGTTTCGACGTCTCGGTGGAGAATCCGAGCGCACCCATGTTCCAGCCCTTCCGTCTGCGGGAGATGGTTGTTGCGAACCGAGTCGTGGTGTCGCCGATGGACATGTATTCGGCGAAGGATGGAGTGCCGGGTGATTTCCATCTCGTCCATTACGGCGCACGCGCGACAGGCGGTGCAGGGCTGGTCTTCACGGAAATGACCTGTGTGTCGCCGGAGGCCCGCATCACGCTCGGTTGCACGGGCCTGTGGAACGACGAGCAGGAAGCCGCCTGGAAGCGGATCGTCGATTTCATCCATGCCAATTCGGGAGCGAAGTTCTGCCTTCAGCTCGGACATTCCGGACGCAAGGGCGCCACCAAGCTCATGTGGGACGGCATGGACCGGCCGCTGGAGGAGGGAGCGTGGGACATCTGTTCCGCATCCCCAATTCCCTATTTCCCGGACAGCCAGGTGCCGCGCGAAGCGAGCCGCGCCGACATGGATCTCATCAGGGCGCAGTTCGTCGACGCAGCAAAGCGTGGCGAGCGGGCCGGGTTCGACATGCTGGAACTGCATTGCGCCCACGGCTACCTGATAGCGAGCTTCCTGTCGCCGCTCACCAACCGCCGTACGGATGAATATGGCGGCTCTCTCGAGAACCGGCTGCGGTTTCCGCTGGAGGTCTTCGACGCCATGCGCGAGGTCTGGCCCGCGCACAAGCCCATGTCCGTGCGCATCTCCGCCACCGACTGGGCCGAGGGCGGCGTAACGGGCGACGATGCGGTCGAAATCGCGCGTGCCTTCGCCGAGCACGGCGTCGACCTCGTCGATGTCTCGACGGGTCAGACGGTGCGCGAGGCGCGGCCGATCTACGGGCGCATGTTCCAGACACCCTTTTCCGATCAGGTGCGCAACGAAGCGCAGGTCGCGACCATGTGCGTCGGCAACATCACGGCGGCCGATCAGGTGAACACGATCCTCGCTGCGGGCCGGGCGGATCTCGTCGCGCTTGGGCGGCCGCATCTGGTCGATCCGTTCTTCACCATGAAGGCGGCCGCCTGGTACGGCGCGAAGGACGTTCACTGCCCGCCGCAATATCTGGCCGGCAAGGACCAGATATTCCGCAACTCCGTGCGCGACCGGCAGGATCTCGAAGAACTCAAGGTGAAGGCGAAGCCCAAGACCCGGGCCGAGTTGAAGTTGGAGGCTAGCGAGAAGCCTCTCGCGGCGGAATGACATGACCATGACACCTCTCAAGGGCCGGCATGCATTGGTCACCGGCGGCGGTCGCGGGATCGGCCGCGCCATCGCGGCATCGCTCGTGACAGCCGGCGCGACCGTCACCATTGTTGGCCGCAGTTCCGCATCGCTCGAGCAGGCGATCGCGCAGGGCGCTGCCCACGCCGCTGCCGTTGCCGACGTGACGGATGCGCAGGCGGTGCAACGCGCCGTTCGGGATGCGGGTGATCGCAACGGCCCGGTCGATCTGTTGATCGCCAATGCAGGCGCAGCCGCCTCCGCGCCGTTCATCAAATCGGGCCCGGAGGTCTTCCGGCAGATGCTGGACGTGAATCTGCTCGGGGTCACGAATGTGGCCCAGGCCGTTCTGGGCACCATGACGGAGCGCGGGTTCGGGCGTATCGTTGCCGTGGCGTCGACCGCCGGTCTCAAAGGTTATCCCTATGTGAGCGCCTATTGCGCCGCCAAGCATGCGGTCATCGGATTCGTTCGCGCGCTCGCGCTTGAGACGGCAAAGACCGGCGTGACGGTCAATGCGGTCTGCCCTGGCTTTACGGACACCGATCTCGTGGCCGAGAGCCTCGAGCGCATCATGGCCAAGACGAACAGAACCCGTGACGAGGCCCTCGGTGAACTCGTGAAGCACAACCCGCAGGGACGGTTGATCGACCCTTCCGAGATTGCCGATGCCGTGCTCTGGCTGTGCGGCGAGGGGGCGCGCTCCGTAACGGGGCAGGCCATCGTAGTGGCCGGTGGAGAAATCTGACAATGGACGACCACGCAATTCCCCTCGATGCCGAGACGAAGGCGGTCGAGATGCCTGAGGATCACCGGGAGGAGCTGCGCCTATGGCTGCGGCTTCTCACCTGCTCCACACTGATCGAAGGCGAGGTGCGCCGCCGCCTGCGCGAGCGCTTCGACGTGACGCTGCCCCGCTTCGACCTGATGGCACAGCTCGACAAGGCGCCGGACGGCATGATGCTATCCGATCTCTCGAAGCGGATGATGGTATCGAACGGCAATCTCACCGGTCTCGTCGACCGGCTCGTTGCGTCGGGACATGTGGATCGAACCGTGTCTCCGACGGATCGGCGGGCCATGGTGATCAGCCTGACCGGGGCAGGCCGCGCCGAGTTCCGGACGATGGCGGGCGAGCATGAGCATTGGATCGCCGAGCTCTTCGGCGATCTCACGGGTAAGGATCGCAACGATCTCATGCGGCTGCTCGCGAAAACCAAGCTTTCTGCCCGGCGGGCCATCATGGGAGACGACCAGTGACGCAGTTCGCCAATGCCGTCACACTTCCGCTGGCGGGCTACGAGCCGCGCCATTTCCTGCTGTCGGTCGATGGACCTGTCGCGACGGTCACCCTCAACCGTCCGGACAAGAAGAATCCGCTCACCTTCGAGAGCTACCGCGAGCTGACCGATTTCTTTCATGCCTGCGCCAAGGACGACGACGTCAAGACCATCGTCATCGCGGGAGCGGGGGGCAACTTCTCGTCCGGCGGCGATGTGTTTGAGATCATCGGCCCGCTCGTCGAGATGGACACCAAGGGCCTCACCGCCTTCACACGGATGACGGGCGAACTGGTGAAGGCCATGCGCGCCGCGCCGCAGCCCATCGTCGCGGCGGTCGACGGAATCTGCGCGGGAGCCGGTGCCATCGTGGCCATGGCGTCCGATCTGCGTCTCGCGGCGCCCGCCGCCAAGGTGGCATTCCTGTTCAACAAGGTCGGCCTTGCCGGCTGCGACATGGGCGCCTGCGCCATTCTTCCCCGCATCATCGGCCAAGGTCGTGCATCCGAACTGCTCTATACCGGACGCTTCATGAGCGCGGAGGAGGGGGAGCGCTGGGGCTTCTTCAGCCGCCTTGTCGATGCCGCTGATCTTCTCACCGAGGCCGGCAATCTCGCTCGGGCAATCGGCACCGGGCCGACCTACGCCAACACCATGACGAAGCGCATGCTCGCGATGGAATGGGCCATGTCGGTGGAGGAGGCGATTGAGGCGGAGGCCGTCGCGCAGGCTTTGTGCATGACGACGGAGGATTTCGCCCGCGCCTACCGCGCCTTCGCGGCGAAAGAGAAGCCGGTCTTCAAGGGAGATTGACGTGATCGATGCAAGCTTTCTCTCCTGGCCGTTCTTCGAGGACCGCCACCGGCAGTTTGCCGGTGAACTGAACGCTTGGGCCACCAGGGAGGTCAAGCCGCTCGTCGATCATCACGACGTGGATGCCTCGTGCCGCCGCCTCGTGCGCAGCCTGGGCGAAGGCGGATGGCTCAAGGCGGTGGTGCCGCAGGCCTATGGCGGTCTCACTCCGTCCTTCGATGTACGCACCTTGTGCTTGGCACGGGAAACCCTTGCCTCTCACGAGGGTTTGGCGGATTTCGCCTTTGCGATGCAGGGCCTCGGCACGGGGCCGATCACCCTGTTCGGTTCTGACGCGATCAAGGAGCAGTACCTGCCGCCGGTCGCACGGGGAGATGCCATCGCGGCCTTCGCACTCTCGGAGCCTGAAGCCGGGTCGGATGTGGCGGCCATGAGCACCACGGCCACACCGGACGGGCCGGATCACGTGCGGATCGATGGCGTGAAGACGTGGATCTCCAACGGCGGGATCGCGGATCATTATGTGGTCTTCGCCCGCTCGGGCGAGGCGCCCGGCGCGAAGGGGTTGTCCGCCTACGTGGTTGATGCCCAGAACCCTGGATTGAGCATCGAGAACCGCATCGATGTCATTGCGCCTCATCCGCTCGCGACGCTGCGTTTCGAGGGTTGCCGCGTGCCGCTTGCGAAGCGGATCGGCGGTCCGGGGGAAGGTTTCAAGGTCGCCATGGCGACCCTCGACGTTTTCCGCTCGACGGTCGGAGCGGCGGCCCTCGGACTGGCGCGGCGCGCCTTGGCCGAGGCGCTGCAGCATGCATCCTCGCGCAAGCTCTTCGGTGCGCCGCTGAGCGATCTGCAGATGACGCAAGGCTCTCTCGCCGACATGGCGACGGGCGTGGACAGCGCCGCGCTTCTCGTCTATCGCGCGGCCTGGACCAAGGATCAGGGTGCGCCGCGCGTGACGCGCGAGGCTGCCATGGCGAAGATGTATGCGACGGAAGCGGCGCAGAGCGTCATCGACAAGGCCGTGCAGATTTTCGGCGGTCTTGGCGTCACCAAGGGCGTGAAGGTCGAAGAGCTTTATCGGGAAATCCGAGCCCTGCGCATTTACGAGGGCGCCACCGAGGTTCAGAAGGTCGTGATCGCGCGCGAGCTCGTGAAGATGCTGGAGGGCCAGCGCTCCAGGGATCTCGACACAGCGTCCAATCGATAAAGGGAGGAACAACAATGACAGCCGCTCTGGAAGGCACTCCCATGCCGGGCATCGACGATGGACCGGAGGTCCTTAACCCGAAGCATTGGCGAACGCCCAAAGGCTATGCCAACGGCATGATGGCCGAGGGCAGGGTCCTGGTGACGGGCGGCATCGTCGGTTGGGATGAGACGGAATCGTTCCCCGACGGATTTGTCGCGCAGGCCCGCCAGATCTTCGAGAACATCCGCGCCATTCTGGCCGAAGGTGGCGCAGAGCCCCGGCATCTCGTGCGCCTGACCTGGTATGTGGTCGATATCGACGAGTATCTCGCCAATCTTCGCGAACTGGGCCGCGCCTATCGGGATGTGTTCGGCGGGCACTACCCCGCCATGGCTCTCGTTCAGGTCGTGCGGCTCGTTGAGAAAGCTGCTCGGATTGAGATCGAAGCGACGGCCATCGTTCCAGGCAAGGGCTAGCAACAAGCCGTCACCGGGAGCGGGCAGAACCGACGAACCCGATGCGACAGATCGGCGGTGTTGCAGGAATGCCTGCTTCTCAGACACCTCCTTCTCTGCCTGACCGGTGCGTCTCTCGGGAAGACCGGCCTTGCGGTAGCCGTCACTGAAAGGCTCGAGCGTTGCAGCGTCCCGGAATGGCTCCGTCGTGGCCCAGCGGGTAGAGCATCGTGGACGCCCGCGGGGGTTCGTTGTAAACCTTCCCACCGCTTGATTTTAGGGGAGACGCAGCATGGACCGATTCACGGGCGGTTGCCTGTGCGGCAACGTCCGAATTGTGGCGTCGGGACTCCCCTATCGGATCGGCCTTTGTCACTGTCTCGACTGCCGCAAGCATCATGGGGCCCTTTTTCACGCCTCTGCGGTGTTCCCTCAGGATGCGGTGACGATCGATGGCGAAACACGCGACTATGCCGGGCGATTTTTCTGTCCCCGCTGCGGCTCGTCCGTCTTCGCATGCACCGCCGACGAAATCGAAGTGAACCTGGGATCCCTGGATGCGCCTGACCAACTGATGCCAACCTACGAACTCTGGACCGTCCGTCGCGAGTCCTGGTTGCCGCCGTTTCCGCTCAAGAGACGATACGAGCGTGATCGTGACGCCACGGATCGCTTTGAGGAGTAGGTCGTACGAACGGTGCGAAGGCGCCGTTACGAGGTGACCGAGATGTATGCCTTGATCGACCTCTCGAACCAGATGCTCGAGGTCAACAACCAGCTCTATACCGGCCTGGCCCTCAGCTTCCCCCGGGGTGCCGCGACGAGCCAGCAAGGCGAGACGCTGGAAGCCGTCGTCAAGCGCGCCGACCTTCTGATGTGCGAGGCCAAGCGGGGGTATTACGCGGTGGTCAAGGGGTAGGCGGGCAGCGCTGCGGGATGGGCAGGTCTCCGCTTGGTTTCTAAAACCCGCACATCTCTAATCTATCCTCATCCTGAGGAGCCGCGGAGCGGCGTCTCGAAGGAGATTCCAGTGGTCTCTGAAGACGTCCTCGTCCTTCGAGACGGTCACCACCGTGACCTCCTCGGGATGAGGTCTGTGGGGTATGTATGGCGGTCTATGTGCCCAAACCGTCACAAGCCGATCTCGACGATTTCGGCCGTTGTCTGTCCGATCGGGACCACGTCGCCGATTTCCTTGCCCATGAGCGCCTGAGCCAGGGGGGAAACGTAGGACAGGCTTCCCTTAGCAGGGTCGGCCTCGTCCTCGCCGACAATCCGGTAGGTCTGACGCCGGCCGTCCTCGCGCTCAAAAGTGACCCGCGCGCCGAAGCGGACATGAGCGGCGTCCGTGGGAGGCGGCACCACCTCCGAGGATGCCCGGCGGGCGGACCAGTAGCGCAGGTCGCGGGTGAGGCGCGCCACTTCAGCCTTGTCGGCGGCGGATTGGGCCTCGGAGAGGCGCTTCTGCAAGGACTCGATTTCCGCCTCCATCTGGGCCAGCCCCGAGGGCGTCACGAGATGATGCGGACTGATCATCCGGTCGGGAAGGTCCTCGAAGGCTTCTCCACCCTCGGTTTCACGAACAAAGGCACGGCTCATTACGTCTCCTCCGCTCTTTCAGAGGAAACGGTTCGAGGTTCGCGAAGGTTTCCGGGCTTAGCCTTTATTGCTTGGCTTGCCGCAGGCGTCCGACGATGCCGCCCGGAAAGGCATAGACGCTGACGATGAACAGCGCGCCGAGCCACAGGAGCCAACGATCCGGATGAATCAGATCGGGCAGAAGCGGAATGCCCGCCAGAGCCGCGCTCCCGGCGCTCATCAGCACCTGCAGGTAGCTCTGAGCCAGGACGAACAGCGTGGCCCCGATGACAGCACCATACATGGTCCCCATGCCGCCGATCACGACCATGAGCAGAATGTCGATCATAATCGAGAAGGAGAGCGTGGTGTCCGGCCCGTTATAACGCAGCCAGAGCGCCATCATTGCGCCGGCGGTCGTCGCGGCCAGGGCCGAGATGACGGAAGCCGCCGTGCGGTAGGCGACGACGCGGTAGCCGAGCGCCTCGGCGCGGAACTCGTTCTCGCGGATCGCCTGCAGCGCGCGCCCGAAAGGCGAGTTCACGATGCGCAGGAGAGCAAGGAAGACCAGCAGGGAAACGAAGAACACGAGGTAATAGGCAAGCAGCCGCCCGTTGACCGCAGTGCCGAAGACAGGCTCGGACAGGAGCCGGAAGGCAGGGCGCAGGGCCTGCGGCAGCTGAAACGACAATCCGTCTTCGCCGCCCGTCACATCCGACAATTGCGAGGCGAGAACGGCGGCGGCGGAGGCCACCGCAAGGGTGATCATCGAGAAGAAGATGGCGCGCACCCGCAGCGACAGGAGGCCGATGGCGACGGCGAGCAGTGCGGACAGCATCAGCGCAGACACGAGCCCGATGGCGGCCGAGCCCCAGGTCGGGCCTAAGCGTTCGAGTGCGATGGCGATGCCGTAGCCGCCGATGCCGAAGAACATGGTGTGGGCGAAGGACACGATGCCGGAATAGCCGAGCAGGAGGTCGTAGCTCGCGACAAGCACGACGAAGACGCAGATCTTCGCCGCCGTGCTCACCGGCTGGCTGCCGGAGAACAGGAACGGCGTCGCAGCCAGCAGCAGCAGGATGGCGATCAGGATGACGCTCAGCACCCGCGAGCGCGGCATGTCCGACGACAGGATCGCGCTCAGGAAGCCGCCGCGCCGGCGGGTTTCGTCGAAGGGAAGGGCAAGGGCGGGTGATGTGCTCATCGGCGGGCCACCGGAAACAGGCCCTGCGGACGCCAGATCAGCACGAGGGCCATGACGAGGATGTTGGAGATCAAAGCGAGCTTGGGCTCGATGAAGCCGACATAATTGGCGACCAAGGCGACGAGGATCGAGCCGACGAAGCAGCCGCCCACGGAACCGAGGCCGCCGATGATGATGACGATGAACACCAGCACCATCACCTCCATGCCCATGCCGGCGGTCAGCGTCTGGCGATAGAACGCCCACATGACGCCGCCGAGACCGGCGAGTGCCGAGCCGGCGATGAAGACGCTGACGAAGAGGCGGCGGATCCGGTAGCCGAGGGCCTCGACCATCTCGGGATTTTCGACACCGGCCCGGATCAGCAGGCCGATGCGGGTGCGGTTGAGGAGCAGCTGCATGCCGATGAAGACTGCGAGCCCGACGATGACCGCCACGACGCGGTAGCGCTCCATGACGATGTCGCCGAACACGAAGGCGCCGCGCAGGGATTGCGGCAGCGGGATAGGGATGGGCGAGGCCCCCCAGATCGCATGGATCGCCTGCTCGGTCACGATCAACCCGCCCATGGTGACGAGGATCTGCTTCAGGTGGCTGCCATAGACCGGGCGTACGATGACGCGCTCGAAGACCGCGCCGACGACACCGGTGACCGCCATCGCGACCAGGATGCATAGCAGCAGAAGCGCGAGGTTGAGTCCCAGGGAATCCGCCGTTGCCCAGCCGGCGAGCGGACCGAGCACGAGGAGCGTCGCGTAGGCGCCGAGCGAGATGAAGACGCCGTGTCCGAAATTGATGATGTCCATCAGGCCGAAGACGAGCGTGAGGCCCGAGGCCATGAGAAAGATCATCATGCCCATGGCAAGCCCCGCCACCGTGAGCGTCACCCAGGTCGAGGGGCTGCCGACGAAGGGCAGCGCCAGGAGGGCGAGCGCCGGAACGAGGAGGAGCGGGAGCCAATCCGTCTTGGCGCGCGGCAGCTCGGCCGGGCTCGAGGTGTCGGCGGTCATGTCGCTCATTGGTGCGCATCCAGAGAGAGGCCGAGCAGGCGCTGCTGCAGGGCGTTGTCCTCGACCAGCTCGCTCATGATGCCGGAATGGACGATGCGCCCGTCATCCATGACGACCACGTTGTCGCCAAGCGCCGAGGCGGCGTAGAAATTCTGCTCGACCAGCAGGATCGTCTCGCCCGCAGCCTTCAGCGCCTTGAAGGCCTCGATCATGGAACGCACCATCACGGGCGCCAGGCCCTTGGTCGGCTCGTCGATGAGCAGAAGGCGACGCGGTTCGGCGATGGCGCGGGCGATCGCAAGCATCTGCTTCTGCCCGCCGGAGAGGTTGCCAGCGGGCAGGTTCCAGAAGCGCTTGATGGCGGGAAACAGCCCCAGGATCCAGTCGAGCCGGTTCCTGTCGACAGGCCCGCTGCGCGCGGCGAGCACGATGTTCTCGCGCACCGTGAGGTCGGTGAAGATGCCCATTGCTTCCGGCACGTAGGCGATGCCGGAGCGCGCAATGTCCGGCGTGGGGGCCTTGGTGATGTCGCGGCCGTCGAAACGGATGCGGCCGGAGGAGGCCTGCCACAGGCCCATGATGGTGCGCAAAGTCGTCGTCTTGCCGGCGCCGTTGCGGCCGAGCAGCATGGTGAGCTCGCCTGCCGGGACCGCGAAGTCCACGCCATGGAGGATGTGATACGGGCCGACATGCGTGTGCACGTCGCTCAAGTGGAGGAGGGGCTCAGTCACGGGCGGTCTCCACGCCGAGATAGGCTTCCTGCACCACCGGCGAGGCGATGACCTCCGCGGGCTCGCCATCGGCGACGAGGGCGCCGTTGTGCAGCACGATGATGCGGTCGGAGAGCGAGCGCACCACGTCCATCTTATGCTCGACGAGAAGCACGGTCGCATCCCCGCGCTGCTTGATGTCGTGAATAAGCTCGAGCACGGTCGGCACCTCGTCGACGCTCATGCCGGCGGTCGGCTCGTCAAACATGAAGACCTTCGGCTCCATGGCGATCAGAAGCGCCACCTCGAGCTTGCGCTGGTCGCCATGCGACAGCGCCTTCGGGGCGACGTGTCGCTTGTCCGCGAGACGCACCCGTTCCAGGATGCCCTCCGCCTTCTCGATCAGATCGCGGCGGGTGTTCCACACCTGGAACAGGGACCAGCCCGCATCGGAGCGGCTCTGCACGGCGAGACGCACGTTCTCCAATGCGGTCAGTTGCGGAAACAGGTTGGTGAGCTGAAACGCGCGTCCCAGACCGCGCCGGGTGCGGGCCGACGGGGCCAGACCCGTGATGTCCTCGCCGTCGACGACGACCTGCCCGGATGAGGCGCGAAGTTGGCCCGAGATGAGGTTGAAATAGGTGGTCTTGCCGGCGCCGTTCGGGCCCACTATGGCCGTGAGCGTGCCGGGCGTGAACCGGCACGACACGTCGTTGACGGCCACATGGCCGCCGAAGCGAATGGTCAGCCCGCGCGTTTCAAGCGCGGGCGTCGTTGTCGTCGATAGGGTCACGTGTGCCTAACGCTTGTTCCGAACCGGGATCGGCATCTTGTCGGCCGGAATGGTGGCGACGAGATCGAGCAGGTCGTTGGCGTCCTTGCCGCTGGCCTTGACCTTGAAGTGATACATGTCCTGCAGGGCCTGATGGTCTTCCTTGCGGAAGGTCATCGGACCCTTCGGCGTCTCGAAGGTCATGCCCTCCATGGCCGTGATCAGCTTCTCGGTGTCGGTGCCGCCCGCCTTCTGGATCGCCGTGACGGCGGCGGAGGCCGCCGCGAAACCGCCTGCGGTGAAGAAGTCCGGCGGCGCGTTGAAGCGCTTCTGGTGCTCGGCCACGAGCCAGTCGTTCATCGCGTTCTTGGGGAAGGCATAATAGTAATACACAGCGCCTTCCATGCCGGGATAGTTCTTGTAGATCTGCATCGCCGGCAGGATGTTGCCGCCGGGCGCGATCTCGATGCCGAAGCGCTCGGGCTTCAGGTCGGCGATCTTCGGCAGCGGATGCTGGCCGGCCCAGATGATGTTGATGATCTTCTTGCCCGGCTTGTCCTTGAGCGCGTCGAAGATGCGCTGGGCGGAGGCGGTGAAGTCCGTGGCGTTCTGGGGTGCATATTCCTCGAACACCACCTTGGCGTTCGGGCGGATTTCGGCAAGCGCATTCTTGAGCGCCGCGACGCCGTCCTTGCCGAAGGCATAATCCTGCGCGAGCGTCGCGATGGACACCTCGCCGCTCGCCGGAACGGCCGCTGCAGCGCCATAGGCGTCCTGGGTCGAGTTGCGCGAGGTGCGGAAGATGAAGCGGTTCCACTTCTCGCCCGTGATCGCATCGGCCACGGCCGGCTCCACGATCAGTACCTTGCCGTTCTCCTCCGCCACTGGCAGCATCGCGAGCGCCGCTGCGGACGATGTGGTGCCGATTGCGAGGTCGACATTGTCGTCGTTGTAGGCTTGCTCCAGCAGGGTCTTGGCGAGATCGGCCTTGAGCTGGTCGTCCTTGACGATGACGTTGATCTTGCGGCCGCCCACCGCCATCGTACCCTTCGTGAGATATTCCAGCCCCATCATGAAGCCAGCTTCGGTCTGCTTGGCATAGGCCTCGAGCGGTCCGGTCTTGCCGGCGATCAGGGCGATCTTGATGTCTTGAGCAAAGGCCGCGGATGCAAAGAAAATACCTGCCGTGGCGGCAGCGATCGTGAGCTTCAGGCGCATCGAACTCCCCGTGTTTTATCGGGTCATTGACGACTTCGCAGTGCAGCATGTCAAGTTCGACTCTCGGACCATGAAAGACTGGTTCATTGACTCCCAGGTCTTCGGACCTTGTCGAGAATGCAAATTCCCTTCGTCATCACCGGCCTTGTGCCGGTGATCCCGATCACGTCAGGCGTCTCGCTCTTCCTATCGGGATGGCCGGGACAAGCCCGGCCATGACATGGAGGAGAGGGGCAGCCAAATTCTCGCGGTGATGCAACCGTTTCGATCAGGCCTCCGGCAGCACCGGCGTCTCGATGTCCTTCGCCTCGCGTCCCCGTCGCGCGGCCTCGCGCTCCAGGAGGAGAAGAACCAGTCCAGCGCCGCAGATGACGGCGGCGCCGACCAGGGTCCAGAACTGCACGACATCGCCGAAGAACAGGTAGCCCAGCACGATGGCCCAGACGATCAGCGTGTACTGATAGGGCGCGACGACCGAGGCGGGAGCGATCTTCAGCGATCGGTTGACGCAGACATGGGCCGTCATGGACACGATGCCGAGCAGGAACAGGCCTGCGAGATCGAGCGGTCCCGGTGTCACCCACGCGAGAGGCGCCGCGATGACGCCGAAGATCAGCGTGCCGAGAATCTGGCCGAACACCAGTGTCGCATCGTCTGTCTCCCGCAGCTTGCGGGTGGTGATCATCAGGAGCGAGTAGAACAGGCTTCCCGCGAGCGCGATGAGGGCCGGCAGGGACAGGGTGGCGGTCGACGGGCGCAAGGCGATGAGAACGCCGACGAAACCGACCCCGATGGCGAGGATGCGCGGCTTGTCGATCTTCTCGCCGAGCCAGAAGGCCGCAAAAGCCGCCACATAGATCAGCCCGGCCAGGTAATAGGTCATCACGTCGGCCAGCGGCAGATAGGTGACGGCCCAGTAGAAGCAGGCGACCTCCAGCGTGGAGAGAGTGACCCGCACCGCGTGCAGTCCCGGCTGCGGCGGAATGGCGAAGGGCACCTTCCGCCGGCGCATCAGGGGCAGCAGAACCGCCAGGGCCGCGACGCTGCGCAGGAGCAGGACCTGACCGACGGAATAGGTGGCGACCAGCCACTTTCCCATGACGTCGTTCATGGCGAACATGAACACGCCGAGCAGCATCAGGCCGATGCCGACGAGCGTGCCTGAGCGCACCTTTGGGGCGGAAGACGAACCGGAATGCTTCATGGGGCGGATCAATGAGGGAAAATGGACTTGATTCCAAGGCTTTTGAGAGGTGACTTAGGTCGTAGACATTGGGAGACACCCGTGAGCGATCCGGCACCGAACGATCCCGATTACGAGGCGCGGGTGCGGGCGAGTTTTGCATCCCAGGGGTTGATGGCGACGCTGGGTGCATCCCTGGTCCGGGTCTCACCCGGTCTGGTCGAGATCTCGCTTCCTGCTTCCAGGGCGGTGTCGCAACAACACGGCTTCGTGCATGCGGGTGCGCTGGCCAGCATCGCGGATACCGCGGCCGGCTATGCGGCCCTGACCCTGATGCCGCCCGGCGCCGGCGTTCTCACCGCCGAGTTCAAGATCAACCTCATGGCGCCTGCGATCGGCGAGCGCATGACGGCGCGGGGCAGGGTCATCAAGGCGGGGAGGACGCTCACACTCGCACAGGCCGACGTGTTCGCCGTGCACGAGGGCCGTGAGAAGCAGATCGCGCTGCTGACTGCAACTCTCATGGCTGTGGAAGGGCGCGACGGCGTGAGTGATTAACGTGAGGCGCCGGTCTCCCGATCTCTTCATGAGAGCGGGTTGGGATGAGGGTGAAGCGATTGGGTGAAACTTCCCCTTCATTCCGCACAACCCTTCATGGCGCCTCTCACATCATCACCGGCCTTGTGCCGGTGATCCACGTCTTTCCTGACTAAAGCCTCATCCTGAGGAGCCTGCGTTAGCAGGCGTCTCGAAGGAGATTCCAGAGAACACTGAATCCTCCTTCGAGACGGACCTAACGGTCCTCCTCAGGATGAGGACTGAGTTGAAGAAGACGTGGATGGCTGGGACGGGCCCGGCCATGACGTCGTGGATGTCATCCGCGGCGAGCGGAGCAAGGAAAGGGGTCCACGTTCACCTCCCGATTGATGATAGGGGCAGGCTCTCCTTCCCCCTTGAACCACGCCTTCCAAACTGCGAAATTCGATCTCGTCCTGCTTTGCAGCTGGGACCTTGTAGGCGCACGGGGCAATCGCCGTGATCAAAACCGAGCTTTCCGACCTCTACCGAGGCTACATTGCCTGCTTGAACAAGCAGGATTGGTCGACGTTGAAGCAGTTCGTTCATGACGACGTCCACTATAACGGTGAGCGGATCGGGTTACGCGGCTATCGCGAGATGCTGGAGAGAGATTTTCAGGAAATTCCGGACCTTCGTTTCAACATTCAGCTGCTGATGTCCGACCCACCTTACATTGCGAGCCGGTTGGGTTTCGATTGTGCGCCGAAGGGGACGTTCCTTGATCTCCCCGTCAACGGGAAGCGGATTCGCTTCGCCGAGAACGTCTTCTATGAATTTCGGGATGCAAAGATCGCGCGAGTATGGTCGGTGATCGATAAGGCGGCCATCGAAGCTCAGATCTAGTCATCTGCCGGCTTGGAAAACGTCTTGGGATCAGAAAGTCTTGGCCCCGTTCACCGGCAGCATGATCGCGTAGAGCGATGTGGTGGCGCAGATGTAAAGCCGGTTCCGCTTCGGCCCGCCGAAGACGACGTTCGCCACACCTTCCGGCACCAGGATCTTGCCGATCAGGGTGCCGTCGGGGTCGTAGCAATGGACCCCGTCTCCGGCGCTGGTCCAGATCCGTCCCGCCTCGTCCAGCCTGAATCCGTCGAACAGGCCGTGGGTGCAGGTGGCGAAGATCCTGCCGCCCGAGAGGCTGCCGTTCTCTCCCACATCGAAGACCCGGATGTGCCGCGGTCCGTCCTTGACATGGGTTGCGCCGGTATCGGCGACATAGAGGCGCGTTTCGTCGGGCGAGAAGGCAATCCCGTTCGGGCGGACGAAATCGTCGGCCGCGATGGCGACGTCGCCCGTCTGAGGATCGATGCGGTACACATGGCAGGCGCCGATCTCGCTGTCCGCCTTGTGCCCCTCGTAGTCGGAATCGATGCCATAGGCCGGGTCCGTGAACCAGATCGAGCCGTCGGACTTCACCACCACATCGTTGGGAGAGTTGAGGCGCTTGCCCTGATGGTGGCTGGCGAGCACGGTGATCGAGCCGTCGTGCTCGGTGCGGGTCACGCGCCTGTTGCCGTGCTCGCAGGTGACGAGGCGACCCTGACGGTCGACGGTGTTGCCATTGGAGTACCCGGCCGGATGGCGGAAGACGCTGACGGTGTTCGATGTTTCGTCGAAACGCATCATGCGGTCGTTGGGGATGTCGCTCCAGACGAGGTAACGGCCGGACGGGAAATAGGCAGGGCCTTCCGCCCAGCGGCAGCCTTCCGCTAGTTTCTCCAGGCGCGCCGATCCGATGAACAGACGCTGGAAGCGATCGTCGAGCACAACGGCGACATCTCTGAACATGAAAAACCGGTATGTCCTGTCAGTGAGCCATCAGAACGGGCATGGTCGTGTTGCTTAAGATATGGCTGGTGGCGCCGCCGAAGAACATCTGTCTCAGGCGGCTCTGGGTATAGGCACCCTTCACGAGAAGATCGCAGCCGAGAGCAAGGGCTTCGGACAGGATGGTCTCGCCGGCCCTGTTCGACGGATCCGGCACCGTGACTGCCTCTGCCGGCAGATCGTGCATCCTCAGATGCCGCGCAAGCTCCGATCCGGACGGGCCGGGTACGCCCCAATCTTCGAGCTCGAGAACGACGATGCGCCGGGCCTTCTTGAGCAGGGGCATCGACCCCAGGACCGCGCGGGCCGTTTCCGTGCTCCGGTTCCAGGCGATCACGGCGGTTTCGCCGAAGGTCCGGGGTACTGCAGGCGGCGCGATGAGAACGGGACGGCCCGTCTCGAACAGGGCCGCCTCGACGGTGGACAGCCTGGTCTGGCCGTTCGATCCATCGGGTCGTCCCACCACGACGAGGTCGAAAACCCGGCCATAGGCGCCGAGGAAAGCGTCCTCCATCAGGCCATCCTGCCGCCAGCCGGAACTCAGGCCGGGAAGACCCGCAGATGCGCGCGCAATCTGCTGCGTCGTCATGAACGCCTCGAACCGCTCGCGGCAGGCGCGGGCCATTTCGAGGCGGTTCTCCGGCGTAATGGGGGAGGGCACGCCGATGGCGATGTCCACCGGCAGGACCACCGGATAATCGGGGGTGATCGCAATCCCCTCGATATAGCTGTCGAACATCCGGCCGAGTTGCAGGGCGACCTGCAGCTGGGGCTCGACGATGCCGTGGTCTTCAATCGGGACAAGAATGCTTTTCATGAGGATTATTGTCGCGCTTAAACCCTCGCTCGGCAAGACCATCCGAAAGTTCACCCCGGGCTGTGGATGGAAATGGGTTTGACATCCGATTGTCGTCGGCTCCAGCTTGAATGGCTCGGCAAATCATGGAGCCTTCAATGCGTAAGATCGCGACCTTCGGCGCAGCCACTCTCCTCACGTTGTCCGCATCGTTCACGGCACACGCCTTCGATCCCGGCAACACGAGCCGGATCAAGACGCTCGTGGATACGGGCATGCAGTATTACTGGTCCGGCGGGGACGTGAAGAAGGCGGAAGCCGAGGTCTTCAAGGGCATCACCCTGCATGGCCGCTACGATGTGGTGGAAAAAGCGTTCGCTGAGGCCTCCTCCCTGGCGCCAGAGCGCCTCGATTTCCGGTTTGCCGTCGCGTCGTCCCAGATCCTGCAGAAGAACCTTGCCGGCGCCCGCGCGACCTATGAGGATATCCTCGCCAAAAACCCGGCTTCCTTCGATGCGCAAGCCTGGCTCGCGGCACTCGCCCGGATCGAGGGGAATGCCGACGAGGCCGCGTTGACGGATCAGGCCCTGGCTGGTCTCGACCGGGCGCGGGCGGAGGCCTATCGCCAGCGTTTCGCCCGTGCCGAGGCCATCATGGCCGAGCGTCCGAACGTGGATGTGCCGAGTTTTCCGGGCCGCGTGATGATCGTCGCCCTCGGCTATGCCCTCGCCAAGGACGGCACCGCGGAAAAGCCGCTCCTCGACCGCCTGGACGTGGCGCTGAAGGCCGCGAATGCCAACCCGACGGCCCGGATCATGGTCACCGGGGGGCAGCCCCAGGCGGGCGTCACCGAGGGCGACGTCATGACCAAGTGGCTGGTCGAGAGGGGTGTGGACCGGGATCGCATCCTGATCGAGGACAAATCGAAGGACACGGTCGGCAACGTGCTGAACGTCGCCAATCTCCTGAAGCGCCACACCGCCGACGCGGTCATCCTGGTGACCAGCTCCAGCCATATGCGACGCGCCCGCACGTTGCTCGAGGATGCCTTCCGGCAATACGACATTAGCGCGCCGATCCTTCCGATCGTGGCTCTCGATGCGCCTTCGCTCGAAGAAGCCGCGAAGGTCCCGAAGGACGAGAGGATGGTGATCTACCGCGATCTCATGCGCGTCTCCGGACTGTGGGCCTATCCAGGCATCCAGCAGTAGTCTGATTTACGTGATCTTGAAGTCTCCCGGCTTCCAGGAGACTTCCGGATATTGCGGGTCCATCTCCTCGAGGGTCGCCTTGACGATGGTCGCAATCGCCGCATTGCGGACCCATTTCCGGTCGGCGGGGATGATGTGCCAGGGCGCCCATTTGGTTGAGCAGCGATTGAGCATGATCTCGTAGGCGTCCTGGTACTCGTCCCAGTGCTCCCGGTCTTCCAGATCGCCCGGGTTGAACTTCCAATGCTTCGCCGGGTCGTCAAGACGCTCCTGAAGCCTCTCCTTCTGCTCATCTTTCGAGATGTGCAGCATGAATTTGAGAATGGTGGTGCCGTTCTCGGCGAGCATCTTCTCGAACGCATTGATCTGGTCGTAGCGCTGCTCGACGACCTTTTCAGGCGCAAGCTTGTGCACCTTGCCGATCAGAACGTCCTCGTAATGGGATCGGTTGAAGATGCCGATGGTGCCGCGGCGAGGGGCGGCCGCATGGACGCGCCAGAGATAATCGTGCTCCAGTTCGAGCCGCGAGGGCGGGCCGAAGGCATGGACCGACACGCCGAGAGGTCCGGTCGCGTTGAAGACGCTGCGGATCGTTCCGTCCTTGCCCGACGTATCCGTGCCCTGGAGGATCACGAGCAGGGCGCGGGCGCCCTCCGCATAGAGCCGGTCCTGCAGGGTGTCGATGTCCTTCGCGAGGGCGGCCGTGGCGGCCTTGGTTTCCTGCTCGTCGCCGAAGAGGGACTTGTCGCGCGGATTGCGGTCCCGCAGCCGGATCTTCTCGCCGGGTTCGACTCGGAGCTTTTTCAACACGGCCTGTTCCTGATCAGCCATTCCCGATCCTCCACCTCTCCAGGACGATAGGGCATGCCGGCGGGAAAGGAAGATTGGGATCGTCGCGGATGCGCTTTTCAAAGAGTGGAGCATCGGATTAGTCCCAAAAGTGCATTCCACTTTCGGGGTCGATGCTCTAGCAGGACTTACCGGAGTTCTGCCACTCAGGATGGAAGAGGCTGCCACGATGCTTTCACTCTACTACTACCCGGGCAATGCCAGCCTGCTGCCGCATATGATGCTGCGGGAGATCGGCGCCGAGTTCGAGCTGCGCCTCGTCGATCGGGGGCAGAATGCCCAGAAAAGCCACGAGTATCTCAAGCTCAATCCGAGCGGACGCATCCCGGTCCTGATCGATGGCGACCTGGTCCTGTTCGAGACCGCCGCCGTCGCCCTGCATCTTGCCGACAAATTCCCGGAAGCGGACCTTGCTCCCGCCGTTGGAACGGCGGAGCGGGCCGAGTTCTACAAATGGATCATCCGCCTCACGAACACGCCGCAGGTGGAGTATCGCGCCTGGTTCTATCCGCACGAGCACGTGACCGACGAGGCCGCGGCACCGACCGTCAAGCAGGCGGCCAACGAGCGTCTCAACCGCATGTTCGACGTGATCTCCGAGCAACTCGGCGACAGGACATGGCTGCTCGGCGAGCGATTCTCCGCCGCCGATCTCTTCCTGTTCATGCTGATCCGCTGGGGCCGAGGCCTGCCGCGCCCGCCGCGCAGCATCCCGAACCTGAACGCGCTTGCCGAGCGTGTGCTGGCGCGACCCGCTGTTCAGAAGGCGCTCGAAGCGGAAGGGATCAAGGCTCCGATCTTCTGACGCTATTTCTTTCGCGAGGACCGCTTCGACGTCTGTCGCTTAGGCAGCACCTGATCGACCTTGGTCATCTCTGCCCAGGGATCACGCTTCAGCGAGGCAAAGCGCTTCCCTAAATTCTCGACGGTGAAGCCGTTGGGTTTGAGAGTTGGCGACAGCTCCTCCCAGGCGACCGGCGTCGCCACGGGAGCGCCGGGCCGCGAGCGGGTGGAGTAGGGCGCAACCGCCGATGCCTCGCGGTTGTTGCGCAGGTAATCGATGAAGATGCGGCCCTCACGCTCCTGCTTGACGGAGGTGGTTGTATAGCGATCCGGCTCATCGGCCGCCATGGCTTCGGCGATCTCCCGCGTAAAGGCGAGCGCGTCCTTCCATAGTGCCTTCGGCTTGATCGGCACGACCACGTGCAGACCCTTGCCGCCGGTCGTCTTCACGAAACTTTCCAGCCCAAGTCCCTTCAGGCGCTCGCGGACGGCGACCGCGCCTTCGATCACGCGCGGCCATTCCACTCCTTCGCCGGGATCGAAGTCGAAGATGAGGCGATCGGGCCGTTCCAGGTCGGCCAATGTCGCACCCCAGACATGCATTTCCAGCACGCCCGATTGGACGAGCGCGACGACGCCCTGGATATCGGTGACCGTCAGGACCTCGTGCTTGCCTGGTCCGTCGCTCACCATGTCCGCATGGATGAAGGAACTCATGCCCGCCCAGGAGTGACGCTGAACAAAGCACTTCTTCTCCGCGCCTCCAGGGCAGCGGATGAGCGTGAGGGGACGGTTGACCAGATGTGGCAGAAGCCAATCCGCGATCCCACTATAGAACTCCGCGAGCTCCTGCTTGGTGACGCCCTGATCCTCCCACAGCACGCGGTCGGGATGCGTGAGGGGAACACCGGCGACCTCGGTCTCGCCGGCTTTTGTGGATTTGCCAGTCGAGGAAGCTCGCTTGGCCGGCTTTTCTGTCTTCGCAGGTGCGGCTTTCTTCGGGGGAGCTTTCCGCTTCGCGGGGCTCTTCGCCGTGTGACCCGGAGCAATCTCCTCCAGCGAGCGGCCTGTTTTCACCGACAGAGGCGCCTCATCGAGAATGTCCGGATCGTCTTCACTGCGCGCATCGGCATCGTCGGCTTTGATCAGGAGCCAGGGTTCCTGTCGTTCGCGCGGGCGTTTGGCCATGCGGACGAGATGCCATGTCCCGTTCAGCTTTTCGCCCTCGAGGCGAAAGGTGAGGCGGCCTTTCTCGTAACCTTCGTGAGGATCGCCTTGAGACTCCCACGTCCCGCGATCCCACAGCATAACGGTGCCACCGCCATATTGGCCGTCAGGAATGGTGCCTTCGAAGTCGCCATAATCGAGCGGGTGATCCTCGACATGGACCGCAAGGCGCTTTTCGCCCTTGACGAGACTTGGTCCCTTCGCGACCGCCCAGCTTTTCAGAACGCCGTCGAGCTCAAGGCGGAAATCGTAGTGCAGGCGGGAAGCGTCGTGCTTCTGGACGACGAAGGATGCCCCTCGCCGGCGGGTGGTCTTGCCCGCCGGCTCGGAGGTTTTGGTGAAGTCGCGCTTGGCGCGATAGGCTGCGAGCTTTGCCATGGCGCGGAGTCAAATCCGCGCCCTGCAATCTGGTTCCAGCCTCCGAGGCTGGCTCATCGATCAGCTCTTCCCTGAGCCCTCATCCTGAGGGGATTGCGCGAGCAATCCGTCTCGAAGGACGAGGGCGTCCCCAGAGACTACTGAATCCTCCTTCGAGACGATGCTTCGCACCTCCTCCGGGTGAGGTCGAGAGGATTATGAGCCGGACTCTCAGGAGGCCAGGGGCTGGGTTGCCGCCTCGGCCGTGCCGCGCTCGGTCAGGAAGGCGGCCGCGATCAGGTCGCGGGTGTATTCCTCCTGCGGCCGGTCGAAGATCTCCTCGGCCGTGCCGCGCTCCACCACCTTGCCACTCTTCATCACCATGATCTCGTCCGAGAGCGCGCGCACGACCGCGAGGTCGTGGCTGATGAAGATGTAGGCGAGGCCGTGGGCCTTCTGCAGGTTGCGCAGCAGTTCGACGATTTCCTTCTGGACGGAGCGGTCCAGAGCCGAGGTCGGCTCATCGAGAACCACGAGCTTCGGATGGAGGATCATGGCGCGGGCGATAGCGATGCGCTGACGCTGGCCGCCGGAGAACTCGTGCGGGAACCGGTTGCGCCAGGCTGGATCGAGCTGAACCTCCTCGAAGGCCTGGGCCGCGCGCCGGTCGCGCTCCTTGCGCGAGATGCTGGGCTCATGAACGAGAAGACCCTCGGTCACGATTTCGCCCGCCGTCATGCGTGGCGAGAGAGAGCCGAAAGGATCCTGGAATACGAGTTGCAGGTGTCGCCGTATGGGACGCATCCCACCCCGGTCGAGGGGCATGAGGTTGCGGTCCTCGAACCGCACCATGCCCGACGCGGGCTGCAGGCGCAGGATGGCGCGGCCGAGGGTGGACTTGCCCGAGCCGGATTCGCCGACGACGCCCACCGTCTCACCAGTTCGAACCCTCAGGCTCACATCGTCAACAGCCCGAAGCACGTGAGTAGCCCTGCCGAAGAAGCTCTTTTCGAGCGTGAACTGAACCGCAACGTTTCTCGCATCGAGCACCATCGGGGCCGTGGACGCGACCGGCTCCTTGCGGCCGGTGGGCTCGGCATCGATCAGCATTCGCGTATAGGGATGCTTCGGCGCCGCGAAGATGTCGTCGGTGAGGCCGCTTTCGACCACCTCGCCGCGCTTCATCACATAGGTGCGGTCGGCAAAGCGGCGCACGACGCCGAGATCGTGGGTGATGAACACGATCGACATGCCGAGACGCTTCTGCAGATCCGCCAGAAGCTCCAGAATGCGGGCCTGGACGGTCACGTCGAGCGCGGTCGTCGGCTCGTCGGCGATCAGCACGTCCGGGTTGTTGGCGAGCGCCATGGCAATCATCACGCGCTGACGCTGGCCGCCGGACATCTCGTGCGGATAGGCGTCGATGCGCCGGGCCGGGTCCGGAATGCGAACGAGCTCCAGAAGCTCGATGGCGCGCTTGCGGGCCGCAGCCTTGCTCAGGCCGCCATGGGTCGTGAGCGGCAAGGCCAGCTGATCCCCGATCTTGTAGAGCGGATCGAGGGAGGTCATCGGCTCCTGGAAGATCATGGTGAGCTTGGAGCCGCGGTAGTGGTTGAGCCTGCCGGGAGAGAGGCCCACCAGTTCGTCGCCGCGATACTTGACCGAGCCTTCGGCCCAACCATTCGACGCGAGGAGACCCATGACGGACATCATGGTCTGGCTCTTGCCCGATCCGGACTCGCCGACGATGGCGACGGTCTCGCCCGGATTGATGTTGAGGTCGATGCCCTTTACCGCATGCAGAATGCCGTCACCGGTGCGGAATCGGACGTGAAGGTTGCGGACGGAAAGAACGGGTTCGGCCATAGTGGCGTCCTTCATGTCAGCGATCCTTCGGGTCGAGAGCATCGCGCAAGCCGTCGCCGATGAAGTTCAGGCAGAAGAGGATCGCGACAAGCGTGATGGAGGGATAGATCAGCATCCAGGTGGCGCCCTGGATGTTCTTGGCGCCTTCCGAGATCAGCACGCCGAGGCTGGTATTCGGCTCCTGAACGCCGAGGCCGAGGAAGGAGAGGAAGCTCTCCAGAAGGATCACCTTCGGCACGAGAAGCGTCATGTAGACGACGACGGGCCCAAGCGTATTGGGGATCACGTGGCGGCGGATGATGCCTTTGGATTCGACGCCCAATGCCTCGGCGGCCTGCACGTATTCCTGGCGCTTGATGGAGAGCGTCTGCCCGCGAACGATCCGGGCCATGTCGAGCCACTCGACGGCGCCGACGGCAATGAACATCAGCACGAAATTGCGGCCGAAGAACACGACCAGCATGATCACGAAGAAGATGAAGGGCAGCGAGTAGAGAACGTCGACGATGCGCATCATCACGAGGTCGACGCGCCCGCCGAGATAGCCGGACGTCGCGCCATAGATCACGCCGATGAGGATAGCGACGAAAGTGGCGAGCAGGCCGATCGCAAGCGAGACCTGGCCTGCCTTCATGGTGCGGGTGAGAAGATCGCGTCCATTCGTGTCCGTGCCGAAGAGGAAATGCTGCCGCTTCATGGGGACGTCGACGACAAGCCGCTGGCCTTCCTGCTGCTTCTCGACGACGCGGGCCGGTCCGAACAGGTCCGAACGCTCGAAATAGGCGAGCAGCCGCTCGTCGATCGGGCGGGCGCTGGAGCTCACGAGCGTCATGTGAACGACATCGTTGTCGATCGTGATGTTTTCGGCCTTCGCGCGAACGCGGGCGCCGATGCGCTCGATATTGGGCTCGATCTGGTCGGCCTTCGGGTACGCCTCCAGGCTCGCCGGCACCTTCACGTAGTCCGGGTAGACCCGGTCGAAGGGGTGGCCCGTAAAGAACGGCCCGAAGATGCAGGCGAGCGCGATCAGACCCAGCACGATGATGGAGGTGAGCGCAGCCCGGTTGCGGACGAGACGTCCGCGGGCCTCGGCCCAGAGGGAGCGTCCGGTGATCGGGCCTGTCACGGTTTCGATAGGAAGAACGGCGCCTTCAGCCATGGGAGATCTCACTCGTAGCGAATGCGCGGATCGATAAGGGCGTAGAGGATATCGACCACGAGGTTGAAGAGCAGAACGAAGATGGCGACCACCACGACGGTTCCCATGACGAGGGTGTAGTCACGGTTGAGCGCGCCTTCGACGAAGTAGCGTCCGATGCCCGGCAGGCCGAAGATGGTCTCCACCACCACGGAACCGGTGAGCAGAGCGGCTGCCGCCGGTCCGAGATAGGACACCACGGGCAGGGCGGCGCCGCGCAGGGCATGAGCCACGATCACCCGCGTGGGCAGGCCCAGCGAACGCAGGGTGCGGATGTGGTTGGAGCGCAGGTTCTCGATCATGGCGGCGCGGGTCATGCGCGAAACCACCGCGATCTGCGGCAGAGCCAACACGAGCACGGGCAAGATGAGATTGCGTAAGTTTCCGTTGGCCCAGCCTGCCACCGGCAGCCAGGCAAGGGCTAGGCCGAAGACGATCTGGAAGATCGGCGCTACGACGAAGTTCGGGATGGTCAGGCCCAGCGCGCCCGTGCCGGTGACCAGGTAGTCGATGGTGCTGTTCTGGCGCAAAGCCGCGATGGAGCCGAGGGTGCCGCCGACGATGATGGCGAAGGAGAGGGCCAGGGCGCCCAGCGTCATCGAAATCGGCAGGCCGCGGGCGAAGAGCTCACTCACCGAGAAGTCGCGCAGGATGAAGGACGGACCGAAATCGCCCCGCATCACGGCACCAAGATAGAGCCAGTATTGCTCGATCAGCGGCTTATCGAGCTGATAGATCCGGTTGAGGTTTTCCATCACCTTGGCCTCGAGAGGCCTCTCCAGATCGAACGGGCCGCCTGGGGCGAGCCGGATCAGGAAGAACGAGATGGTGACGATGATGAATAGGGTAGGGATGGCCGACAAGAAACGGCGAAAGATGAAGGAGAGCACGGAAAGCTCCTCCTGCTGCTACAGCATAACAGTAATAGAATAGGGCGGCCTGACAAGCAGACCGCCCCCCTTATCAGATTTATTTTTACTGCGTCTTCGACAGGTACCGCGTCGGATAGACGCCCCGGGTGTTCTGCACGAAGCCCTTGATCTTCGGCGAGATCAGGTTGCTCTTGCCGTAGTACATGATCGGGATCCAGGGCATGTCCTTCATGAGGATCGCCTCGGCCTGCTTGAGCATGTCGGCGCGCTTCTTCAGATCGAGTTCCTTGGCTGCGTTGTCGAGCAGCTTGTCGAACTCCGGATTGTTGTACTTGCCGTAGTTGAAGCCCTTGTTGTCGCTCTTGAGGAGGAACAGGAAGTTGTTCGGATCCGAGTAGTCGGCGATCCAGCCGTAGCGGGCGACGTCGAAATCGCCGCCATCACGCAGGTGGGCAAAGTGGGTCTTGCCGTCCGTGTTGATGAAGGAGGTCTCGATGCCCGCCTGCTTCCACTGCTCGGAGATGGCGATCACCGTGTTCCGGTTGTTGTCCGTGGTGTTGTAACGGATCTCGACCTTCAGCGGCTTGCCGGCACCGAAGCCTGCTTCCGTAAGGAGCTTCTTGGCGGCGTCCTCACGGTCGATCGGCGACTGGTCCTTGTAGGTCATGTAGGCCGGATCGCCGTAATTGCCCACGCCCGGAGGCATGAACGAGTAGCCCGGCTGCATGGTCTGACCCCAGATCTGCTCCGCGATGAATTCGCGGTCGACCAGCATGGACAGAGCCTGACGCACGCGCACGTCGTTGAACGGAGCCTTGGAGGAGTTCACGACCATGTACCAGGTGCCGAGATACGGGCCGAGGCGGACCTGATCCTTGAAGCGCTCCTTGAGCGACTTCATCTGGTCGGCCGGCACGTCATCGGTGGTGTCGAGTTCGCCGGCCTCGTAGCGGCGGACCATCGCGGCGAAGTCCGGGGTCGGGAAGTAGTTGACCGTATCAATCTGGACGTTCTTGGCGTCGTAGTAGTTCTCGTTCTTGGCAAGCTTGATGTGGGAGTTCGGCACGAACTCGACCAGCTTGTAGGCGCCGTTCGTCACCATGTTGCCCGGCTTCACGAAGTCCTTGCCGAACTTCTCGACCGAGGCCTTGTGCACAGGCTGGCTGGTCTGGTGGGTCAGCAGCTCGATGAAGTAGGGGGTCGGCGACTCGAGGGTGATCTCGACGGTCTTGGCGTCGAGCGCCTTCACACCGAGCTCCTCGGGCTTGCCCTGGCCCTTGTTGATCTTCTCGGCATTCTTGATGGGATACAGGATGTTGGCGTATTTCGCGCCGGTCGCCGGATCCATGATGCGGCGATAGGAATAGACGAAATCTTCCGCCGTGACCGGATCGCCGTTCGACCACTTCAGGCCGTTACGAAGCGTAAAGCGGTAAGTCTTGCCGTCGTCGCTGACTTCCCATTTTTCGGCCTGGCCGGGAACGGCTTCGCCCTTGGCGCTGTAGGTCACGAGGCCTTCGAGCATGTCGCGCAGGATGTGGGATTCCTGGACGGTCGAGGTCTTGTGAGTGTCGAGCGTTTCGGGCTCGCCTGAATTGGCGCGGTTGTAGACGACTTCAGCCGACGCGGCGCCCATGAGGGCGGCCGTGGCGACGGCGGCAAGAGCCGTGCGTTTGATCCATGATGACATCGGACGCGTTCCCTTTCTGATTTTATATGGAAGTCTTGGAATTATCTCGATCAGAGCCGGTAGGGCAGTGACCTTGCCCTATTTGTTGATCAATCAACTGTTTATGTCCAGTACTATCCCTTAAGGCGTCAAAACCCGATCAACAACAAAGGCTTAAGCCCCTGAGGAGTAATAGGGGCAAAACCGTTGGCGATCACGCTAAGGAGCAGCGGTCGCTGACCAGATCTGCCAGGCGCGGGACGGCTGGCGCATCAGCAATTCCCAGTCTATCGCCAAGATAGCTCCAGAATGACACT
>NZ_VOSK01000300.1 GCF_009296175.1 Microvirga tunisiensis
CGACGACGCCGACCCGTATCGACAATCTCAACTCGATCCATAGCCGCACTGTCCTTTTTGACGTCAATAAGGACAGTCAGTGCCAAATCCGACAATTCCTACAAGGCGGCCCACCTCGGATGCGTACTATGAACCTGGTCGTGCGACCGGCACGGCGACTGAGGCAGCGTGTTGGGCGCATGCGCGCCGCCAATTCTTTGAACTGGCCGAGTTGAGGAAGGCACCGATCGCGATCGAGGCGGTGAAGCGCATGGATGCGCTGTTTGCGATCGAGCGCGCGATCATCGGCCGACCCCCTGACGAGCGACGCTCTGTCCGTGTGGCTCACTCCAAGCCTCTGGTCGATGATCTGGAGAGCTGGTTGCGGGCGCAGCGCGGGCGGTTGTCGCCCAAGAGTGAGACCGCCAAAGCCATCAATTACATGCTGCGGCGTTGGTCTTCCTTCGCGCTCTTCCTCGACGACGGGCGGGTCTGCCTGTCGAACAACGCAGCCGAGCGGGCGATCCGTGGCATTGCCGTCGGACGCCGGAACTGGACCTTCGCTGGCTCGGATGTGGGTGGCCATCGGGCAGCGGCGCTGTACACGCTGGTCGAGACTTGCAAGCTGAATGAGGTCGACCCGCGGGCCTGGCTGGCTGACGTTCTGGCGCGACTGCCGGAGCATCCAGCCAAGCGCCTTGCCGAACTCCTGCCCTGGAACTGGAAGGCGCTGCGGGACGAGCAAGCCGTGGCCTGATCTCAGGGCTGTCGCGTGAACAGCGCCTTGAAGAGCTCTTCGGCTTTCTGCAAGCCTTCCTCGGTGAGGACGACGGACTTGGTCTTGTTGGCCGGATCAAAGATCAGGCCCTTCTGATACAGACGATCCGTTGCATCCCAATCAAAGCTCTTCCAGGCTCAACATCCATCGTGCAGCGTCAGCCACATCAGGGCGAGAACCGCCTCGTCGATCTCGTCGGTGTCGATCTCCATTCCGGCAGCTTACCACGCCACGACCGGAGATTCCGCGGTCTTCGGCGGATGCGTACCATGGACCATACTTCGCCCAACCCGCAGCCGCCGAGATCCCAACGCCTGCGTCGACTGATCTAATGGTGCCTTTACACGTCACCGTCAAAACCATGTTACGAATCGGGTCGGCCTGCGAGCCTGCGCGCGACTTTCTCACCACTCAGGAAGGCCGCGTCGGTCCAGATGTAACCCCACATGCCAAATCGACCGCAATAGCCAATGCCGACCTCGTCCAGATACCCATGTACGATCTCCAGCGCAGGCCGCCGATCGTGGTCAAAGATGACGTTACCAAAGGGTAGCCAGGTGCTACTCTTGTGCACGATCTCATCCCTGTTTCCAACGAGCCCACAACGGATCAGTGCATCTATGGTAGGCTCGATCCAGTTCTCGTGCGCACCCTTCAGGGGGCGATACTTGTCAGAAAAGTAGATCTCCGCCTGAAAGGCGCCGCAACCGGGCGGAACCGCATTCGGCGAGAGGTTCGCCCGGTAGCTCACCCGCGCAAAAGGTATATCTTCGTCATAGAAGTAGGACCACTGAGCCTTCGTGATGACTGGCCTGTTGAGGCCTATATTAACGACCACAACTTGGGAGCACGCTAAGCGACAGGCTGCCTCCACCACGTCGCGTGGCGCGCCGCTGATCAGCGGGATCAATCGAGGCAGGGGAATTGAGGAGATAAGCTTATCATAACTCGTCTGCTCGCCGTTCCCGAAGCGGATCTGCCGCTCCTTTACATCGATGCTCCGGACTTGGTGGTTACTGTGCACCTCCGCCTTTGGAAAGAGGCCGCGCATGAAACCTTCGAAGCCACCCTCCGAAGGATAGCGAAACTCATTCACATAGAAGACGTCCAGCGGCTCGTGCTCGAAGGCGCCCCGCAACACCTCGTCGAGATTCGGCTTATAGAGTCGAGGCCCCAGCCAATCGATCGTCATATTGGCTGCGTCAGTTGTGTGGTACTTGCGCGTATAGACCATCGGAAACGTGTTGGCGAAGGTCGGTCCATAACTAGCTAACAGCCATTGTTCATAGTTGTCGATAATTGGATCCTGGACGCGGGTCGCCTCAATGAAGTCTTTAATACAAGCTATTTTCAGATCTGTTGGAAGTGCATTCAGGTTAACCTGCGCTGGATGCTTGATCCAGTAGCCTTTCCAATAGTTGTTACAGTAAACATTGCCAGTCTCGAAGCGTTTTCCGACTGATATAGCGAATAGTTCTTTGACGCGCTCGCTCTTCGTGAATGAGATGTGCACCCCCTCGTCGAAGATGAAGCCGTCGCCCGAGGTGAAGCTCGATGTCAATCCGCCGGGTCGTGGCCGCTGATCGTACAGTCTGGCCCGGATGCCAAGTTCGTGCAGCTGATTGGCGGCTCCGAATCCAGCCATCCCACCACCCAGAATGACGAAACCCTTATGTTCCATTGTAGAAAACCCTAAGTTGTAAGATACTAGACGGAGTGCCTGTACATTCACGCCTCAACAAACTTGGCCCGCAGCTTGTTGTTTATCCACGCACCGACATTGATCCAGCGACCATCTCCCTGTAGTGCGCTTCCATTGGAGCTACATCGACATGTCAATGAGCCGTCCAGCTTTCATCTATGAGCCGGGTGTTGACGACCACTCTGCCCACGACCCTGCGAGCCAGCGCCCGTGAGGCAAAACGGCTCAAAGCGAGATAAGACGAGATTACCGAAGAGTATTCTTTGTTCCGCAGCGCATAGCTACAAAACGTGAGGCGTTGGAATTGGGCACAGAAAAGTTCCTCCAGCGTCCCGATAGTCTCTCTGCTGCTCGACGACCTCATCCGCAAAATTCCACGTCAGGATCAACAGGTAATCTGGTTGAGTTCTCCGGATCTCCGACACGTCGCGGATCGGCAGGCGAACACCAGGCATGTACTTGCCGACCTTATGAGCATTGCGATCAACCACGAACGAGATTGTCTCCTCAGGAAGCGCCAGGAAGTTCAGGAGTGTCGCACCCTTAGCAGCCGCCCCATAGGCAGCGATGCTTCGCCCCTCCTGACGGTAAGTCCCGAGCATATCGCGCAACTCGCGGCGAACACGCTCGACCCTGCAAGCGAAGTCACGAAAGTAGGTGACGCGACCGACGCCGGCTACCCGTTCCTCTTCTTGGAGCGCCTTAAGACGCTCACTCTTAACAGGCATCTTGCCGACGCGAAGCCGCAGCGACCCGCCGTGGATCTCTAAACGCATGACATCAACGAGGTAGAGCCCATGCCGAAGAAAGAGCGGCTCGAGTGCGGCAAGGGAATAGTAGAAGACATGTTCGTGATAGATGGTATCGAAGGCGCAGCGATCGACGAGATCCCGAACATAGGGGAACTCGAACTCAATGATTCCGTCATCTGCAACCATGATCGCGAAGCCAGCAACAAAGTCGTTGATGTCCGAGACGTGAGCCAAGACATTATTCGCGAGCATAACTTTTGGACGGTACCCCTGCGCAGCGAGCTCGCGCGCAATCGTCGCGCCAAAATAGGCTGTCCGTGTGGGCACACCCGCCGCCACAGCGGCGGAGCCAGGTCCAGCCGCCGGATCAATCCCGAGAGTCGGAATGCCAGCCTCAACGAAGTTCTTCAAAAGATAACCGTCATTGCTCGCTACCTCGACAACGAGATCGTTTCTGCCAAGACTAAACTCTTCCATGAGCTCCTGGGCGTGCTTGCGGCTGTGCTCAACCAGCGAGGGAATGAATGACGAGAAGTATGGGTAGTCCTTGCCGAACAGGACCGCTGGTGGGATTGTCTCGCCGACCTGCGCGAGACCGCAGGCCTCGCAGACGACGACCTCCAATGGGAAGACTGGCTCGGGCTTGGTAAGCTCGTCACCGGTGAGCAATGCGTTCGCCAGGGGTTGGCGGCCAAGATCCAATACAATCGAAAGATGCATGCTGCCGCATGAGCGGCACGCCGAGATAGGCGTGGATTGGGGCGCAGCAGAATTAGTCATGGATCCTCCATTACTACAAGGTTTGCCTCATATGCGCGATATGCCGCATGCTGAATACGAGAGAACGGGATGCGAGAGCGCTCTGCGATATCGAGGACGCTGTGGCGGCCGTCTGCGAGATTGAGGAACCACAGAAGGTCGCTCTGAGTGGAACCACCGCCCTCACGCTGGCCCGCAATGGCGCGATAGAGCCCACGACGCCCGAGCTGAGGCTCCCCCCGGCCGTCAACACGCCGGAAGCAGATGTTCCCTTGGAGAAGATCGAGAACCTGGGCGACCATCCTATAGCTCTCGTCAAGTGCCTTCGCCTTAACAAACTCGCAATTATCGAGGGATGTGTGGTACTCAGGAAAGGTCCCGTGCACGCTGCGCATGAAACATCCGATAGGAAGGTCAAAGCCGGGTGAGCCGTACTGTCGCTCGTCGTATCCGTATGGTGAGAAAGGCAGGATTTCGAAAGGCACGCCAGCGTGGCCGAGGACATGCGCGACCGCCTGGTCAATAGTACTGCCAGAGCGGCTCTGCTTATAGTGGAAGGCACCCTCGTCACCTACGCAGGTGAGCACCAGTCCGGCTCTAATCTGGCTCGTTTGCTCTTCGTTGCGAGCGAGCCAGGTGATTGCTCCGATTGTTGCAGGCAGGAACAGGAACCGTACGCCAAGCCGACGTTCCGCTCGCGTCATCTCGCGCACGGCTAGCGCTGTGGCAACCGCGATACCTGATAAATTGTCGTTAGCGAGGCTCGGATGGCAAACGTGGACGGAGATGAGAATCTCGTCCGGCGTTGACCCGGGAAGGAACAGCTCTCCGTACGTCAGACTGCCAGGCCCACGCGAAGAGTCGATCGTGACACGGTAGGCGTCATCATTCATCGTCATCCAGTGGTTATGCGAAAGGCAAAAGCCCCAATCTCGAGCGTAGTAGCCTGTGCGGTAAGGGATAACATCCGGCTGGTCTTGAAGCGTGTGTACGTGCTGGGCCAGCTCCTCGCGGGAGACAATGCGGTGAACCGGCTCGCTGTAGCCGACGACATGCAGCGTGTTGCCCCGAAAGTCGACCAGAACTTCGCCTGACAGTTTCGAGATGGTGGCCGAACGAATGTTCCACTCATCTGGGACAGTCCAGTCCAAAACGGGGATCCCGCTCGGCACCTCAACAATGGTGACTGGAACATGCTCTGCAATCGCCCGGATCGTTGCCCGGACTCCGTCACCAGTGATGCTGCGCGGATACGGGAAAACCTGCCGCACGAATGCATGCAAGTCGAACGGTGGCACATCCGCTCCGGATTGTGGAGGCGAAAAAGACCGATTCATGCGCCCTCCGCCCGAAACCACGGAAATCGCTCCGCGAGGGACGACCACCTCAGATCGTTCTCCGATATGCCGCGGACTGGCTCGGGCCAAGAGATCCCAACAGCCTCATCGTCATAGCGGAACCCGTCATAAAGCTCCGGAACGTAGGATTCTCCCATTAGATACTCGACCACTGTATTGTCGGACAAAGTTTGGAACCCATGAGCAAAGCCAGCGGGTACGAACAGCATCGTTCCCTCATCACCATCCAGCTCATTTACATAGACGTGTCCGCGCGTCCCGGAGTCGGCACGCAGATCAACGATTACGTCATGTATACGCCCGCGGCTACACCGAATCACCTTAGCATCCTCCCGTGGAGCACGCTGAAAATGCATACCACGCACAATTCCGCGGAACTTCGTTAGGCTACTATTTCCTTGCACGGCCTTGAAGGTAATGCCGAATTCTTCGAAGGCCACTGCACACCATGTACGCTGAAAGCTCCCACGATCGTCGCGGCGCACCGGGGGATAAACTCGATAGGCACCGCAATCTCCAATAGGATCAAATCTCATCTTCGTCCGTCCGCGAGAGCAATCACCACAGCTTCCAGCGCGCCTCGCCTTTGGCCCACATCTCATTGAGCACCGTCTTGTCGCGCAAGGTGTCCATTGGGTGCCAAAAGCCAAAGTGGCGGTGCGCCATGAGCTGACCTGTCTCGGCAAGGGCCACCATGGGGCCCCTCTCCCACACAGTATTGTCGTCCTCAATAAGGTTCAATACTGACGGGTTCAGCAGGAAGAATCCTCCATTGATCCATGCCCCATCACCTTGCGGCTTTTCATTGAAGGCGCTCACTATGGGATTGTCGTCAGCGATATACATCGCGCCAAACCGCCCGGTCGGCTGGACCGCCGTTACGCTAGCAGCCTTACCATGGCTGGCATGGAAGTCCCTAAGCGCAGTCAGGTCAACGTCGCCAACGCCGTCACCGTAAGTCATGAAGAATGGCTCATCATCGAGATAGGAGGAGATCCGTTTGAGCCTTCCGCCAGTCATAGTTGACAGCCCAGTATCAACTAGAGTGATGTTCCAGTCCTCGCCATGATAATCCAAATAGTCGACTGCCGATGCCGCCAATCCTATCGATAGGTTCGAGTGCCGAACCTGATAATCGAAGAAATACTTTTTAATGAGATGCCCCTTATATCCGCAGCAAATAATGAAGTCTTTGATACCATGAGCTGCAAATATTTTCATTATATGCCAAATAATAGGCTCTTCTCCGATCTCGACGAGCGGCTTTGGCACGACTGATGTTTCTTCCGAAATGCGTGTTCCAAGACCGCCAGCAAGAATTACAGCTTTCATATTCTTTAGATTTCCTTACACTGCCCATAAATACAATGTTTAGAAAACTGGTGACATCTATAAATTGGATGGAATTGCAATATTTCGTATTAACCATTAGGAGTATGCACCGAGAGGCTGCTGAGCAAGTTTTGTTCATCTTACTGTATGAGGCGGCGGAGTGGGATGTGGCTTACCGCGGGGCAGGTGGTATCTGCAGTTTAGACAAAGATTGCGCCATACGTAAGAGCCTGCCCCAGTGAAAGTTGAATCCGAGCAATGACTTGTGATTCACTGGTTGGCGCCGATTTGCGGAGGCGCCCATGTGGACCCCAGAGAACCGAGGTCTCTACGCTCGCCCGGGTTTGCGCTACCCGAGCGACCTGACGGATGCCGAATGGGACCTCATGCGACCGTTTCTGCGCCGTCGCATGAGGTCCGGGCCAGCCCCGGAGCGCTTGCGCGAGATCCTCAATGCCGTTCTGTACGTCGTGAGCACAGGCTGCCAATGGCGGGCTTTGCCCAGAGACCTGCCGCCGCGCAGCACCGTGCACGGCTGGTTCGTGCGCTGGCATTGCGATGGCGTGCTCACCCGCCTGCACTTCGCGCTGTACCAGCAGGTCCGCGAGCTTGAGGGACGCCACGCCAGTCCCACCGCGGCGATCCGTCGACAGCCAGAGCATCAAGAGCGCCGAAAAAAGATCCTATGAGGCGACGGACAGTGGAACTCGGGTAGGGTTTCGGGGTCCGACATCCGAACCCTGGAGACGCCCCATGGACCTCTCAACCGTTGCTCTGCCCGTCAGCGAGAAGCCTGCCACACTTT
>NZ_VOSK01000301.1 GCF_009296175.1 Microvirga tunisiensis
CGCTGGCTTGGGTGCATCGGCGCGGATCCCGCACCCGATCCGAAGCGCCCAAATCCCCATAGATGAGCGCGGCACTCGCGGCGCCCAACCGTTCCGCGGGTTCCTTCCCTGGAGGCTTCCGGACGCCGGCCCCGGTGCACGTGGTTGCGTCTGCGACGGGCCGGCATCCGAAACCCTACACAGAAGCTGCCCTTCAGGCTCGTCATGACCGGACCATTGCATCGATCCGATCTGAGGCTGCAAGTGCCTCACCCAGGCACTTCCTCGCGTCCGATCCATGCGGGGTCGAAGGTATCTGATCGTGGCCTGTGAACGAAAAAGGGCCGCTGTTTTCAGCGGCCCTCCCATGAGGTTGTTCTACAAAGTGAGCCGGAGCATGCGTGGGGCTGGCTCATTCCACTTTACTGCAACCCCCTCAACAGTTACGCGGCCTTCACGCCCCGGAGGAAGTTGGCGACCTCCTGACCAAGATCGTTGGAGTGGCGGGCGAGCTCCTGAGCGGCTCCCAGCACCTGGTTGGCCGCAGCCCCTGTCTCGCCGGCGCCCTGCTGCACGTCGCCGATGCTGCCGGTCACCGCTTCCGTGCCGCGCGCAGCCTCCTGCACGTTGCGGGCGATCTCGGCGGTCGCCGCGCCCTGCTCCTCCATGGCGGCGGCAATCGAGGTCGAGATCTGGCTCATCTCGGTGATCGTGCGGGCGATCTCCTGGATCGCCGAGACCGTCTGCTGCGTCGCCTGCTGCACCGAGCCGATCTGGGCCGAGATCTCCTCGGTCGCCTTGGCCGTCTGGCTCGCCAGCTCCTTGACCTCGGTGGCCACCACGGCAAAGCCCTTGCCGGCCTCGCCGGCGCGCGCCGCCTCGATGGTGGCGTTGAGCGCCAAGAGGTTGGTCTGGCCCGCAATGGTGTTGATCAGCTGCACCACGTTGCCGATGCGCTCAGCGCTGGCGGCGAGCTCCTGCACGGTGGCGCTGGTGCGATGGGTACCGGCCACGGCCTTCTCAGCTACTTGAGACGACTGGCTGACCTGGGAGGCGATCTCGCGGATCGAGATCGACAGCTCCTCGGTGGCGGCTGCCACCGTCTGCACGTTGGCAGAAGTTTGCTGGGCCGCCGACGAGACAGTGACCGACTGCTGCGTGGTCTGGCCGGCGATGGAGGTCATCGACTGCGCGGTGGCTTCCATCTCGGTGGCGGCCGAGGACAGCCCCTGCGTCAGGGCCGAGACGTTCAGCTCGAAGCGCTTTGTGAGCTGATCCAGAACCTCGGCACGGCGTGTCTTGGCATCAGCCTCATGGGCCGCGCGTGCATCGGCATCCTTCTTGGCGATCAAGGCATCCTTGAACACCTGAACGGCCGCCGCCATAGCCCCGATCTCATCCTTACGGGCGCTGCCGGGCACCTGGATGTTCAGATTGCCGTCGGCCAGTTGCTTCATGGCTCCGGTCATCTGGTTGATCGGGCGAGCAACGAGACGGTGGATCAAAACGCCGAGAAGGGCGAGCATCAGAGCCACGGCGCAGATCGTCGCGATGGCAGCCGACATCCGGAATGCGGCAAGGTTGGCATAAGCCTTGGCACTGTCGATGGACAGACCGACATACCACTTCACGGATGGTAGACCCGGAATCTCGCGGAACGTGACGATCTGCGCGTGCCCGTCCTGGATGGTTTCGCTGAGTTCGTTTGAGACCCGAGGCGCCTCGACCGGGTAGACCTCATTCAGTTTCTTGTTGATGAGATCCTTGTTGGGGTGAACGAGAATCTTGCCGTCGGCACTCATGAGGAAAGCTCTGCCCATGCCGCCGAGATCCATGGCACCGATCATCTGCACCAGAGCATCGAGATTCATGTCGGCGCCTGCAACTCCCACAAACGCACCGTTCTTCTGGACCGGGGTCGCCATCGACAGGATGAGCTTGTTGGTGGATGCATCGACGTAGGGTTCGGTCAGCGTGCTGGTGCCGGCAGCAACTGCATCCTTATACCAGGGACGCGTGCGTGGATCGTAGTCCTTTGGCATATCGGAAGGCGGCCACATGGTAAAACGGCCATCCTTTTCGCCAAGATAGGTCGATTGGAAGCTGTCGACGAAGACCTTCTGCTGCAGGAGCGACATAACCTGGGAGATCTCTCCGAAGTTGGCGACACCCTGAGCAACACTCTGGTTCAGGGCAACCCGTCCGCCGAGCCAGTTCCTGATGCCGTCGGAGGTCGCGGATCCGACATTGGCCAGATAACGCTCGATCTCGGAGCGTGTCGCCTGCCGCTGGAAGTAATCGTTGTAAAGCGAGAATGCAGAAAATGCTCCTACAACCGTCAATGCAGCAGCAAGCAAAATTCGCAGCATGAGAGATGAGCGACGGGAAGATGAACCAGGCTGTACAGAAGATAACACAGGATTGCCCCAGGAATATTTGTATATTGATTGTCATGCCGCTGGCATGAGTTCCCCAATCCTCATAAGAGCCAAAAATTAACGATGTTTATCCTTGATGAAATTGTTCCCTATCTAGGGAAGCGAAGCAGAATTCTGCACGCCAGCTGAAAGCATGCCCAGCGTCAGTTCCGAGTCAAATTTTCACGTTCCGGCCTTACAATGAACGTCGGCTCTCACGCACCAAAGCAGACCAAACCCGTATGTCTCAGGGGTGCCATTTTAGACCTTTGGGAGTGCACCGCGTCCAAGCTCAAAGCGGCTGTTCTCGGCCGCGCAATGCCCGTTGATATTCCGCTCGTCGGGAGCGTATGAGTCTTACCTGACAGCCGGCTTACTGAGCCAGAGTCATCTCGCGGATCGCGTTGACTATTGGGTCAGTCGACACCCGGATCAGTCCTCTGGTCGCCGTTTCCAACTCGAGCACCATGAACACGCCTCCTGAGATGGCCAGCGCACACAGCAGGAGAACGATGATGACCGTCGCATTGCCAGGCGCGAAAAGCCCAAAGCTGCCGAAGAGCAGAGCCAGCCAGAATATCAGCAGAATCACGAACGATGTTGGTAAGGACGTATTGGCCTTTTCAATGAGGAGCCATCGCGCGTCTGCGATACTGTCGAGCACCTTCAAGGCCTGGGCTTGGGCCTGCCGTTGATGGTTGTCGCCCGGCTGAAGGTCAAGAACTCGGCTCGTCAGCGCCTCGAATTTCATCAGTGACCGAGGGTCCAGGCTGGATGCATTACTCTCATCCGACAACTCTTCAGCCTTTGTTTCGGCATAGCTCCGCAGGAGATCGCGCACGTCTCCTGCTTCGGGGCCGTATTGGCGCAAGGCACGATCCAGCCGGATGATGTCGACGGCAAGCCTGTGAAGTGCATCTGTCTTGGCGTTAAACGACGAACTGGCACTGCTGATCAGGAGGCTCATGACGAGCGCGGCCAGCGTGCCGACCACCGCCATGGACACCGACACCGCCGTCCGGCTTTCGCTGCTGAGGTGCGTCTTGGGAAGGTGGCGCGCCAGCCAAAGACCGATGAGGGCACCAAATGCGATCGCGATGAAGGTCACGATGCCTATGACGGACTCCATGGGTAAGAGCTCCTCTTTCCAAGGCCATCGATGCTGACCACATAGGGCAACGGACGCGCAGCGTTGGACGATCGCTTGAGAACGGCTGCTTCTGAACGTCCGGTTACGTGAGGATTGCTGCCCTCAGGCTAACGTCTCAGGTGGGCCAGGAGACGACCTTCGGGTCGGGGCAAACACGATCAGCGCCCAATGTAAGACTGACACAATCGTATTTACGTCCCGGTGCGCACCCAACCAGTGGCCTCACGTGATCGTCTCAAGCCGGCCGAACCGGACAGGTAGGAGTTCCTGAACTCTCGTCTGGCCATTACCGTCCTTCTCAACGACCGTGAGACGCTGCATCTCTTCCGGACCCAATGGCATCACCAAGCGTCCGCCTGGCTTAAGTTGGTCGAGCAAGATGAGCGGAGCTTTATCAGCCGCAGCCGACACCAAGATCTTGTCGAAAGGGGCATGCTCGCGCCAGCCGCGGGATCCATCGCCCTCCCGAATTTCGATATTGGCATAGCCAAGTTGGCGAAGGAGATCCCGGGCGACGCTGGCGAACTCCTCCACAATCTCGACGCTCCAGACGCGGCCTGTCAGTTCCGCCAAAACCGCCGTCTGATACCCTAAGCCGGTTCCTACCTCGAGCACCTTCTCGTCTGGTCGCGGGGACAACAGATCGGTCATCAGCGCTACGATAAAAGGCTGCGAGATCGTCTTGTCGAAGCCGATGGGCAGAGGCGTGTCCTGATAGGCATAAGGCGCAAGAGGGACTGGGACAAAGAGGTGCCGAGGTACTTTCCGCATCGCGGCCATCACATGCTCATCCATTACGGCCTTGCCGATTTCATCGCTGGCAAGATCGGCATGGATAGCAATCAATTCGACCATATGCCGACGCAGGATTGCTAAATGGCTCTCGTTCATCGGCTTCATAACAGTCAGCTTTCATTGCACCACTTGAGATCGATCTGCCTGCACCCGGTTGACCACTCCGAAAGTGCTCAGGACGGGTGCTGGATCGGCCGAGTGGCGCGGCTAGTGCCTCGAGGTCTGCCCTGACTTGTCTTCTATGCCGACGGCTTCAATCGGTCGCGAGACCAGCCTGACCCAAACCCCACCGCCAGGACGGAGCGTGATGGAGGGCTTCGGCTGAACCGGCCGGTCCGGGTGCCATTCCAGCCGAAACTGTTGGGCCACGGTCGCGAGGATCAGCACCGCCTCCATCATGGCAAACCGGTTGCCGATACAGATGCGTGGTCCTCCACCGAACGGCATGTAAGCAAAGCGCGGCAGGTCTTTTGCCAGATTGCCCGCCCAGCGTTCAGGCCTGAAGGCGTGTGGGTCGTCGAACCAGCGCGGATCCCGGTGCATATCACCCAAGGGCTCACGTAGACCGTGGTGCCCGCCGGCACGTGGTACCCGCCAATCTCACAATCCGCCAGCGCCTGGCGGCCGATCGCATAGGCGGGTGGGTACAAACGCAGGACCTCGCTCACCACCTGTTCAGTGTAGCGAAGGCGAGGCAGATCATCGACGGTCGGGAACCGTCCTCCCAGGACACTATCCACTTCCACTGCAAGCTGCGCGTCCACAGCGGGGTGCAGCCCGAGGAGGTACCAGGCCCAGGAGAGGGTCAGGGCCGTGGTCTCATGCCCGGCGAGGAGCATGGTGATGGCCTCGTCCCGGATCTGGCGCTCATCCATGGGCTGGCCTGCCTCATCGCGGGCCAGCATCAATTGGGACAGGAGATCGTCACGATCCTCAAGCCTGTTCTGCCGATCAGCAATAATCCGAGCCACCAGCTGGTTCATCCGCTGGACACCGTGCCGGTAGCGGAGGTTGCCTGGCAGCGGAAGAGCATCGGGAAGCCAGAACGGGCGTCGGAACCGGACTGAGATCTGCTCCATGACCTCATCAATGGCCCGGCTGACTTCAGCCACATCCTGGCGCGTCTCCGCATCGAACAGAGTCTTGGCGGCGATCTGCAGGGTCAGTGCCATAGCCTCCTGGTGTACATCGAGAACCTGCCCAGGCTGCCATTGCTGGAGCATGCGTCCGGTGTATTGCACCATGGTGTCACCGTAGCGGCTCACCCGCGACGCCGCAAAAGCGGGCGCTGCCAGACGCCGCTGCTGGTGCCAGAACTTCCCCTCGCTGGTGAGCAGCCCCTGACCGAAGATCGCTTCGACATGGCGCCAGAAGAAGCGGTGCTTGATGAAGTTCTGGTGGTTTTTGACCAGGACATACTCCACTAAGTCAGGGTGATTGAGGAGCATGGCCGGCCATGCTGCCAACCGGAAGCTGACGACATCGCCGTAGTGGCGTGCACATTGCGTGAAGAACCCCAGAACGTCGCGTCCGAGATCGGGCAAACTTCCGAGGAACGGCAGGCCCTTCGGACCCGGAGCCCTGCGCGGCGTGGACCTGGGCGAGACGTGCGTGACCATGGCTCCTCCGCAGCGTCTGACACCGAGAGGATGAATGATCCAACTCCTCTGTCAACCTGAACGAGACTAATAGCTGCCACCCGGGATCGGCAGTGGAATGGGATTGCCCTTGGATGCGATCAAATGGGTCGGCTTCGTATCAGACACCGAGTTCCCCTGAGATTTCGGAACGTCTGGTTCGATGAGGACTGCTGTCGTCGAGCTTAGGTCTCAGGAGTGCCATTTCCTGACATTCCGGCTCCAAGAATTCCCGAGAAACGCTTATGGAATGCAAAGCCGCCTAGCGCCCTCTGGCGAGGCGCTGCCTGATACTCTCCTGGGCTGCGTCCAGATCGGCGTAAGTGGGATGACCCAACCCATCCAGCAGGCCGAACTTTGCTTCCAGATACCAATGCCCGGACACATCGCCATACTGGTCGCTGAGATGGGTCAGCACCGCCACCAACCGCTGGTCGTCATCGAAGACCAGCATGCCCTCTTCATCGCTGCCATTGCAAACCCGCACCGGCTGAAGGGTGAGGCTCATGCGGCGACCTCTTCACTCTCCAGATGAAGGTAGAGCGGGTCAAAGCCGGCGACCGCCTTCAACTTCTCCCAATCAGGAATGGTCACCTGCGTTCCCTTGCTTCGGATCAGGTCCTTAGCCCGAAGGTCCTGAAGCACCCGGTTGACATGGACGTTGCTGGTGCCAATCGCATCGGCCAGCTCGCCCTGGGTAAGCGGCAGATCGAAGGTGTCGTCCTCGGCAAGCCCCACCGCCTTCAGCTTCACCCGAAACTCGCACAGAAGATGAGCCATCCGGCTGAAGGCATCGCGGCGTCCGACATTGAGCACCCATTCCCGGAAGATCGAGGCATCGACCAGGGTCTCGCGCCAGAGAGCAGCGGTGATCCGGGGATAGCGGTCGCAAATGCGGCGCAGGTCCTCATGCTGGATGAACCCCACCGTGCAGGGGGTGACCGTGGCCAGACTGTTGTCCAGCACCTTCAGGTGCAGGCTTTGCAGGTCGGGCATGTCCCCGGGCACGTAGAAGGCTACGATCTGGCGCTTGCCCTCTGTGGTCAGCTTGTAGACGCAGGTGTAGCCCTCCACCAGCAGGCAGCACTGCGAGGGACTGTCGCCGATCCGCACGATGTCCTGATCGGCCTTGAGGAGTTGAAGCTGCACCGGCAGGTCGTGGAGCGCCTGCTTCTCCTCGGTGGACAGGCGGAAGATGCTCTCCAGCTTGCGGATCATCAGGGTATGTGGAGAGTGGGGACCTGCGGTCATTCTGAGGCTTCCTACGTGCAGCTCATGAATCTAGCCCCTGCTGACCTGTACCGCTAGCCCGACGCAGGCAAACCATGGTAACATTGGCAAAAGTCCGGGCTGAGCTGGCGGGTCGGGGTTCCGGCGCAGCGACAATTCTGATTCAATCCCCTGCATGTCACCGGCCCCGGATCTTGATGGCCTGTCGAACGCCGATCTGAAGCGGTTGGTGCTGGAGCTGTTGGG
>NZ_VOSK01000302.1 GCF_009296175.1 Microvirga tunisiensis
GCAGATCTGCCATGGCGGCCTCCCGCGCCCGCACCAGTTCTCGCACCGCCTCATGGCCCGGATCCGGCACCCAGATGGCAGTCAGCTCGCCGGCCCGGTGCAGCCGGGCCAGGGTGAGGGCATCGCGCCGGTTGGTCTTGACGCGCTCGCCCGGACGCTTGGGGATGAGCGACGGCGCGATGACGGCACACTCATGTCCCAGAGCCGCGATCTGGCGCTGCAGGCCATAGCCGGTGGGGCCGGCCTCGTAGCAGAACAACAATTCGCCGTGCCGGCTCGCCAGCTTGTGGACCAGGCGCCGCACCGCTTCGGGGGTATTGTCGATCTCGCCGAGAAAGCGGATCTCTCCCTGGCGGCCGTCCTCGGCCACGGCGACGGAGATCTTCAGTTTGGAGGTATCCAGACCGACAAACACTTTGCTCTTCTGCTGCATGGCTCGTCCCCTGTGCGGGAGGCTCGGCGCCGGCCCATCCAGCGCAACCCTCGCTCATCGCATAGTGTGGACGAGCCACCTCCGCCGGCAACGAACATACGGTCTGCTTGGGTGGACGATTGCTCCTTATCAAGCGGAGAACTGGCCACGCTTGAGGAGCTGGGTGCCTCATAGTTACATCTGCCCTCATGATCAAAGGAACAGCGATGTTCTTTTATATCCAGCGGTAGTGGTCCACTGCTCTTTGAAACCAGAGACATTCAACAACACTGTTGTTGTAGATCGAGGTTGAGCGAGCGACCGGTACATCATTCCGCTATAATGCGGCGTTCAAGTGGGTGCTCTGAGGTCATCCGTAATCATGTAGCTATTGTAGCAACCGCCGATAACCTTCGGGAGGTGCGATCTTTGTCTACTCGGAAAAGGCAGCTTTAATCTGACTTAGGCCCTCGTTCGTGAGTGGGTCAATCCTGAGAAGATTGTACCCCCCGGACGAGACGCGCTTTGAGAAAACCAAGCGCACATACCCGCTGCTCGGAAGAGGGAGAAAAAAGAGGCCGTCGGTTTCCCCAGTAAGAAAGCAGCGGAGTCCGACATAGAAGCTTTCCTCGTACCCTTTGATGGCCTGTCGGATGGCCGGGTGGATCACAAGAGTTGTCCGCTTGCTGTCGCAGACCTCTTCAACGGCCTCAAAACTCAACACGACTGAACCCCATTTCTGAGCGACCAAGCGGCCTCTAAGGGCTCAACGCTGTTAAAATGGTTACGGTTCGCTCAGGCCTTATCTATCCTCAAGGACAAGCTTGCCTCAGCCCGAACATCAGTCTATTAACTCGTCTTAGCACTCTCATGCGTCGAGTGCTAAACGTGCTGCTCGGCGCAGACGAGTGCCCCCAATTTGAAGACTGAGGAGGCACACCCATGAAATTCCGTCCGCTGCACGACCGCGTTGTCGTCCGCCGCATCGAAGCCGAAGCGAAGACGGCCGGCGGCATCATCATCCCGGACACCGCCAAGGAGAAGCCGCAAGAGGGCGAGATCGTCGCCGTCGGCCCCGGCGCCCGTGACGAGAGCGGCAAGGTCGTCGCCCTCGACGTGAAGGCCGGCGACCGTGTGCTGTTCGGCAAGTGGTCCGGCACCGAGGTGCGGATCGACGGTCAGGATCTCCTGATCATGAAGGAATCCGACATCATGGGCGTGATCGAACAGTCCGCCGCGGCTCAGAAGGCGGCTTAAACAGCCCAGTCCGAACAGATAATAACAGGAGTTCAGCTCATGGCTGCCAAAGACGTTAAATTCTCTACTGACGCACGCGATCGGATGCTGCGTGGTGTCGATATTCTGGCGAACGCCGTAAAGGTCACGCTTGGCCCGAAGGGCCGCAACGTGGTGCTTGAGAAGAGCTTCGGCGCTCCGCGCATCACCAAGGACGGCGTCACCGTCGCCAAGGAGATCGAACTCGCCGACAAGTTCGAGAACATGGGCGCCCAGATGGTGCGCGAAGTGGCCTCGAAGGCGAGCGATGTGGCTGGTGACGGCACCACCACGGCGACGGTTCTGGCCCAGGCCATCGTCCGCGAGGGCGCCAAGGCCGTGGCCGCCGGCATGAACCCGATGGACCTCAAGCGCGGCATCGACTTGGCCGTGGCAGAGGCCGTGAAGGACATCCAGGCTCGCGCCAAGAAGGTTGCCTCGTCTGAAGAGATTGCTCAGGTCGGCACAATCTCGGCCAACGGCGACGCTTCGATTGGCGAGATGATCGCTCAAGCAATGCAGAAGGTCGGCAACGAGGGTGTGATCACCGTCGAAGAGGCCAAGACTGCTGAGACCGAGCTCGACGTGGTCGAGGGCATGCAGTTCGACCGCGGCTATCTCTCGCCGTACTTCATCACCAATGCGGAGAAGATGATCGCGGAACTCGAGGATCCCTACATCCTCATCCACGAGAAGAAGCTGTCCTCTTTGCAGTCGCTCCTCCCGATCCTTGAGGCTGTCGTTCAGACCAGCAAGCCCCTGCTGATTGTGGCGGAAGACATTGAGGGTGAGGCTCTGGCGACGCTGGTGGTCAACAAGCTCCGTGGCGGCCTGAAGATCGCGGCCGTGAAGGCTCCCGGCTTCGGCGACCGCCGCAAGGCCATGCTCGAGGACATCGCGATCCTCACCGCCGGTCAGACGATCTCCGAGGACCTCGGCATCAAGCTCGAGAATGTCACGCTCGACATGCTTGGGCGCGCCAAGCGCATTCGCATCGATAAGGAGAGCACCACCATCATCGATGGCGCCGGTGCTAAGGACGCGATTGAGGCTCGTGTGGCGCAGATCAAGGCGCAGATCGAGGAGACCACCTCGGATTACGACCGTGAGAAGCTGCAGGAGCGTCTGGCCAAGCTCGCCGGCGGCGTCGCGGTGATCCGTGTCGGCGGCTCGACCGAGATCGAAGTGAAGGAGAAGAAGGATCGCGTCGACGACGCGATGCATGCCACCCGCGCGGCGGTCGAGGAAGGCATCGTTCCCGGCGGCGGCACGGCTCTGCTCCGCGCCAAGGCTGCGGTGTCGAAGCTCACCAGCGACAACCCGGACGTGAAGGCCGGCATCAGCATTGTGATGCGCGCGCTTGAGGCTCCGATCCGTCAGATCGCCGAGAACGCCGGCGTCGAGGGGTCCACGGTGGTCGGCAAGATCAACGGCAACACCGCGTCGGACACCTTCGGCTTCAACGCTCAGACGGAAGAGTTCGTCGACATGCTCGAGGCCGGTATCGTCGATCCGGCCAAGGTCGTGCGCACGGCTCTCCAGAACGCAGCGTCGGTGGCTGGCCTGCTGGTCACGACCGAGGCCATGGTGGCCGAAGCTCCCAAGCGCGACAACGGTCCGGCGATGCCGGGCGGCGGCGGCATGGGTGGCATGGGCGGCATGGACTTCTAAGCCTTTCCTTAAGGCCGATAGCAATGAGGGCCGCCCATTGGGCGGCCTTTTCATTTAAGGTGCAACGAAGCTAAAGAGTTGCGTTTTATGCTACTTTGCGGGACGAAGGGACCACCCTTTACCTTCATGAGGTCGCTGCAGCTCTTATCGCCAGTCACGGCCTCGCTGCTCCATGGCATCAACAGCTGAGACAAAACAGAGTATGGCCACACGAAAGGCTCGCCTAGAAGAGTTTGTCATTGACCGGACGCCTGCCTCTGGTCAGCAGGTTGAGGCCCTGGCTGAAGATCATGTGGGGACATACATTCTTCCATTCCGGTGTGAATACGCCAATGGGAAGTGGCGAAATGCGGAAACAGGCGAGACGGTTCAAGCCCATGTCCAGGGCTGGCGAGAGCTTCGACCTCAGCGCCAGAAGGGTATAAGGCCGCTCAAAGGACTACAATGATCCGAAAGGCTCCAAAAGCGGCATCCGCTGCGCATGAATCCAGCTCACATATCTTGGTCAGCCTCATGGCTGAGAGATCGACACACCACCTTTTGTTTCAGGAGCGATCAGGGTTTCTTAAAGGGCTTCAACGTTCCCCTGTGGGTCGGCAGGTGTTACACTTAGGGACAAGACCAGGAGTAGCAGAGATGGCAAAGGGCGAACAACGCGGAAACCGCGAAGCCAAAAAACCGAAGGCAGCAAAGCCGAAGACCAATGCCGCTGCGCCTTCTACAAAGGGATCGGTGAGCTCAAGCACCGGATCCAAGAAATAGCGGCTCACTGAGCCCGACCTGGGGTGGGGGATCTTTAACTTTCATCCAGCACATGGATTTCTCGTTGCTTGCGAGATATCAAGCGGAGGTCGCAGCCTGGCGGTTACTCCGTGGTTGCAGTTTTCTGCCTGCACCGGCTTACACGTGACTTTGCTACGTTCTACGTCATTTCACGAATATCCAAACGGCCCGCGCCTGACCGGGTCGTTGCAATTTAGCGTAATCACGTCAAGTCCCATCGACTAGTGTCAATTGTAGCAACGTAACGAATCGTCGATTCCTAAACCGAAGGTCGGAAGTTCGAGTCTTCCCGGGATCGCTAGTTTTCCCCGTGACTGTTAAGGTTCATCGCCCCAACGGCGCGACGGCCGCTTTGGCGTCGTCGAGATCGGGCGCATCGATGTGGCGGTAGCGGGCCTGGACGAGGCCGAAGAGGCCGAACGCGAAGAGGCCCAGCGAGGTCAGCCCCAGGAGGGCCCAGCCATAGGGTTGCTGCTGAAGGGCTTTGAGCGCGCCGCCCAGGCCATGCACTTCCGAGGACGAGGCGTGAAGGGCGGCGAGAATCAGGAAGCCGCCGATCACCAGGAAAACGACGCCGCGGGCGGCAAAGCCCATGCGGCCGAGGGTGACGATCCAGTCTCGCTTGTCGGCGGGCAGCGAGAGGCGCTCCGCCACATCGCCGCGCCAGGCTTTCCAGAGGAAGGCGAGACCTGCTCCTGCCACGGCAAGGCCGATGAGACCGACGAGCCATTGACCGAAGGGCTGGCTCATGAGCCAGGCGGTCCAGTCCTGCGCCGCCTGGTCCTCGCCGCCGCCGGAGCCGCGGCCGAGGGCAAGGTTCAGGGCGGAGATGGCAAGACCGGCATAGACAAAGCCGCTGATCAGATGCGCGGCTCTGATGCCCAGGCCCTTCATGTCGGAACCTCGACGGTCGGCATCGGTCAGCGCTTCCAGAACGCGCCAGGCGCAGAAGCCGAACAGGCCGAGGGCGATCAGGACGAGCCAGAGCTTGCCGAAGGGCTGTGACAGGAGCGTCTGCAACGCACTGCGGCTGCCCCCCGTCTGTCCGCCCGATCCGACGGCAGCAAGGAGAGCCAAGCCGCCAACGAGGCCATAAACCGCGCCCCGCGCTCCATAGCCGAAACGGGCCAGGGCCTCGACGGGGTTATGGCTGATCCTGGGCATGGGTGGCGGCTCCGTTCTGTCACGAGAGAACCGTCAAGCCTTCACGGATGTTCCTCATGACAGCCGGCCTTCCTCAGGATGGCTGGTCCGGGGCGGGCCCGCTCTGCTGGCGCCAGATCGTCAGGAGAGCGGCCATGAGGACCGGGCCGAGAAAGAGACCGATCAGGCCGAAGGTCTCGAGGCCGCCGAGAATGCCGAAAAGAGTCCACAGGAAGGGAAGGCGGACTGCTCCGCCGATCAGGGCCGGCTGGACGAAGTTGTCGCCGATCAGCATGACGACGGCCCCCCATCCCGCCACGGCGGCGGCGGCCAGGATGGAACCGCCGGCGAGGATCAGCACGATGGCCGCGGTGCCGAAGGCGAGCCAGGCGCCCAAGGGCAGCATCGCGAAAGCGGTGGTGAGGACCGCGAACAGAGCCGCGTTCGGCACGCCGGCGAGCATGAAGCCGATGCCGATCAGGATGCCTTCGCCCACGGCCACGAGGATCGTTCCATTCACCGTCCCCCGTACGGCGGACGCCATGCTCTCCGCCAGGCCTGCCGAACCAGCGATCGGTGGCGGCCAGCACGTGCTGGCCGATCTCGTTGCCATTACGCAGGAGAATGAAGAGGGCCAGGAACGTCAGGAAGGTATGAAGAAGGCGCGAAACCAGGGCGCCGCCGAGGGTTTTCGACCATTCGGTCAGGGTCTGGCTGTCGATGCCGTTCAAAAGCTGCTCGGCAGATTGCGGCGCCCCCAGATGCGCCTGCCACCAGGCGTCGAAATGCTGGCCGACGAGCGGCAGGCGATGGATCCATTCCGGCACGGGCATGCCGTTCTGCTGCAGCCGCGTCAGCCACTGCATGATGAACTGGCTTTCGCGGCCGATCTCGGTCAGCGCAAGAGCGATCGGCACGAGAAGGAGAACGGCAAGACTGATTGTCACAAGCAGGGGGGCGGCGATGCGCGAGCCCCCCAGGCGAGCCTGGATCCGGCGATAAAGCGGCCAGACGCTGATGGCGATAATCCCCGCCCAGCCGAGGGTGGTGAGATAGGCGCGGATCATCCAGAGAGTGAGCCCCAGGAGCACGGCCGCGCCGATCAGGCGCGTCACCCGCCGGCCACGGGCATCGGGGGCATCACCGTCGGATTGCTGGGGAAAAGAGGCCGCGGTTTTTTCGGGCATGGGCGGAATCTAGGCTCCGCCTGACGCTGGCCAATAGCGGGTCAGCGCTTTGCCATTTTCCGGACCAGGGTCGCGGCATCTTCGGCAAGAGGCGGCCCGGCAAGCAGGAGCAGGAGGAGCGCGAAGGGAAGCGCGAACAGGAAGCCGATCTGGCTGAACCCGATGGCGCCGATGACGCCGCCGATGAAGAAGGAGGCGAGCAGCAGGACGAGCAGGCGCAGCTTGCCGCGGTCCGCCAGGATGCGATCCGGATTGTGAACATTCCGGTTCCAGTAGAGCAGCTTGCCGAACTCGATTCCGATATCGGTGATAATGCCGGTCACATGGGTGGTGCGCATGCGCGCACCCGAGATTTTCGTGACGGTGGCGTTCTGCAGACCCATGATGAAGCAGAGCAGGGGCACCGCGACGGCAACGAAGTCCGGCGACGGATGGGCGATCCAGCCCAGAATGCCGAAACCGAGAAGCAGGAAGGCTTCAAGCATCAGCGGCATGGCGTAGCGGCTGCCCAGGTGATGCCGTCGGCCCCAGTTGATCAGCATGGCCGAACAGGCCGCGCCCATGACGAAGAGCAGGAAGGCTAAAAGCGCTAAGCCCGCAAGGTCGAGGGAGCCCAGAGCCAGGTTGTCGGCCATCGACGAAAAAATGCCGGACATATGCGAGATACTGTCGGCGAATTCAGAGGGTTGGCGCCAACGCAGCAAAGCGGGTCACGCGCGTCTTGGTGCGCGGCCATCCGTCCAACCAGTGTACGACCCGCAAGACGTTCATCGCAGCCGCCGAACACACCTCCTGGAGGCCGGTCTTCAGGAGC
>NZ_VOSK01000303.1 GCF_009296175.1 Microvirga tunisiensis
TCAGAGGCCTCGGCCTCGCCTCTGTCCACGTCCAGCCAGTCGAGTAATCCGACGAACCGCCGTATACGGACCCGTATGTACGGTGGTGTGGGAGGGGTGGAACCGCGAGGCTCCCCCCTATCCCGATTTTGGTCGATGAGCCTCAAGCACCAGGTCGGCGCCCATCGGACGGGCTTATCTTTCCGACCTCAGGCACCAGGGCAATCGTTCAAAGGGCAAATCCGCCATCGACGAGGTGGATATGGCCCGTCGTGTAGCTGGCCTCGTCGGAGGCGAGATAGACGGCGAGCGCCGCCACCTCCTCGGCCGTGCCGAGCCGGCCCATCGGCTGGCGATCGACGAAGGCTTGGCGCACGGTCTCCAGGCTCTGACCGGAACTCGCAGCAAGCGCCGCGATCCGCTCGTCGAGCGAGGGCGACTGGATCGTGCCGGGGCAGATGGCGTTGGCACGGACACCACGCTTGATGAAATCGGCCGCGACCGCCTTGGTCAGGCCGATCACCGCCGCCTTGGACGTCCCATAGACATAGCGGTTCGGGATGCCGCGCACGGAGGAGGCGCCGGACGCGATGTTGACGATCGAGCCCCGGCCCTTCTCCAGCATGCCCGGCAGCGCGGCCTTGATGGTTCGGTGCATGGATCTCACGTTCAGGTCGAACGAGAAATCCCAGTCCTTGTCGGAGCATTCGAGAATCGTGCCGTGATGCACGAAGCCAGCGGCATTGACGAGAACGTCGAAGCATCCGGCCTCGGCGACGAGTTTCTCGACATCTGCGCTCGAGAGCACATCGAGCCTGCGCTTCTCGGCGCCCTCGAGACCCTCCAGCTTCGCAACATCGAGATCCGTCGCCCAGACCTTCGCGCCCTCGCGAAGGAAAGCCTCCGCGATGGCGCGTCCGATCCCCTGCCCTGCCGCCGTGACGAGGGCTGTCTTTCCTTGAAGTCTGTTCATGCCAGCCCCCGTTCCGATTTTGCAGATCAGTGATTGTCGCGCGGCACGCCGAAAGTCTGGGCGACCTTCTGGTACTTCACCGCCGGCTTCAGGGTCATGCCCTCGGAGAGCTGATCCACCATGGAGCGCTGGATCTCCTGCCAGGGCGTCTGGCTCGCCGGATAGGCATAGCCGCCCTTGGCTTCGAGATCGGCGCGCCGCCTCTCCAGCTCTTCCGGCGACAGAAGGATGTCGGCGCTGCGCTTGTTGAGATCGACGCGGACGCGGTCGCCCGTCTGCAGCAGCGCCAGCCCGCCGCCCACGGCTGCCTCCGGCGAAGCGTTGAGAATCGACGGCGTGCCCGACGTGCCGGACTGGCGTCCGTCACCGATGCACGGCAGCGAGAGAACGCCGCGCTTGATGAGCGCGCCCGGCGGCTGCATGTTCACCACCTCGGCGGCACCGGGATAACCGATCGGGCCCGCGCCGCGCATGATGAGGATCGTGTGCTCGTCAATGTCGAGCGACGGATCGTCGATGCGGTGGTGATAATCCTCCGGTCCATCGAACACCACGACAGGTCCCTCGAACGCATTCGGGTCTTCCGGATTGTTGAGATAGCGCTCCTGGAATTCCGGGCTGATGACGCTGGTCTTCATGATCGCGGAATCGAACAGCGTTCCTTTCAGGTTGAGGAAGCCGGCCTTCTCCTTGAGCGGATTGTCGTAGGAGCGGATCACGTCGCGATCCCAGGTGAACTTGCCCTTGCAGTTCTCACCGATGGTGGTGCCGGTGCAGGTCAGCGCATTCTCATGGATCTTTCCCGCGCCGATCAACTCGGCGAGCACGGCCGGCAGACCGCCGGCACGGAAATACTCCTCGCCGAGATATTCGCCCGCCGGCTGCACATTCACCAGAAGCGGGATCTCGAAGCCGATGCGCTCCCAATCGTCGCAATCGAGCGGCACGCCGATATGCTTGGCGATCGCATTGATGTGGATCGGCGCGTTGGTGGAACCTCCGATCGCCGCATTGGCCACGATAGCGTTCTCGAACGCCTCGCGGGTCATGATGTCGGAAGGCTTCAGATCCTCCCACACCATGTCGACGATGCGCAGGCCCGTCTCATAGGCCATCTGTCCGCGCTCGCGATAAGGCGCAGGCACCGCGGCCGAACCCGGCAGGGACATGCCGAGCGCTTCCGCCAGCGCATTCATCGTGGAGGCCGTGCCCATGGTGTTGCAATGGCCGACGGACGGTGCGGACGAGCCGACGATGTCGATGAATTGCTGGTAGTCGATGTCACCCGCCGCATGACGCTCGCGCGCCTTCCACACGATGGTGCCCGACCCGGTGCGCTCGCCATGGTGCCAGCCGTTGAGCATGGGACCGACATTGAGCGAGATCGCCGGAATGTTCACGGTCGCAGCCGCCATGATGCAGGCCGGCATGGTCTTGTCACAGCCGGTCAGCAGCACGACGCCGTCGAGCGGATAGCCATAGAGAACCTCGACGAGGGAGAGATAAGCGAGATTGCGGTCGAGGCAGGCGGTGGGGCGCTTTCCCGTCTCCTGGATCGGATGGCACGGGAACTCGAACGGTATGCCTCCCGCGGCCGTGATGCCGTCACGCACGCGCTTGGCGAGCTCGAGGTGATGCCGGTTGCAGGGAGACAGATCGGATCCCGTCTGCGCAATGCCGATGATCGGCTTCTTGCCCTGCAGCTCCTTGCTCGTCAGGCCGAAATTCAGGTAGCGCTCCAGGTAGAGCGCTGTCATGCCGGGATTGTCGGGGTTGTCGAACCAGAGCCGTGAGCGAAGCTGATCGGGAGTGCGACGGTGAGGCCTCTCAGCCATTCTTCATATCCTTTCGGGCATCCGTAAACGCAGTGGCGGTATTTGATCCAGGACAGGGGATAAGATCAACCGTCCCCTGACTAAAGTAGCTGCTTTCGAAGGGGCGAAACGGTGTCTGGACCCCGGCAGCGATCCAAGATCCGCTTTCCACTGCAGCAGATTAACTGTTATAAACTTTCATGGTCGGGATTTGTCCCGACCATCTCTTCTTCATCTGATAACGCCGGGCGGCCCCGCCATGTTTCGACATGCTCTTCCTTTCGCCGTGACGGCTCTTCTCGCATTTCCGGCCCTCGGCGGCGATTGCCCGACGGCACAGACCGCGAAGCTGGGCTTCGTTCTGGAGCGGCAAGGAACGATCGCGGAGGTCCGCCCTGCTTCGGATCACTTCGTCCATGTGGTGAACGCGTATCCCGGCGGGAAAAAACAGGACGTGATCTATTATCGAGGGTTCTTTCCGATCAGCCGTTTCGACGACACGGCCCGAAGCATCAACATTCCCGTGTCCGATCTGCGAACCGTCTTTCCGCTCGAACCGAAGGCCCGCCGGGCCCTGACCTATGCCCCGGCCCAGCCGGGCAAGGTGGGAGCCTTGATCTCGTTGGAATTGACAGTGACGGGTCAGGAGCAGCTCCAGCTCGGCTCCTGCTCCTACAACGTCACGGTGGTGCGCAACCGCTTCCTCAATGCGGACGGCAAGGTCACCTCCGAACACACGGACCTCTACTCGCCCGAGCTCGGCTTCGTCCTGGCGAAGCGCTACGATGAGAAGGGCGGCACGCAGACCACCATCAAGTACCAAAGCATCAAGCCGCTGGGGCGGGTCTCTCCGCTCTAGCGCATCGGACCCAGAAGTGGACCTACTTTCGGGATCCGATCCTCCACTTTTCGAACAGCGCGTCGCTCGGCGCGGAAAACCGGATCCACTTTTCAGCACGATTCGTCAGAACGAAGAGTGCGTTTCAGCTCAAGCCACCGACCGTATCGTCGATCTGCGTGCGCAGCGCCGGATCGAGGTCGAGCGCCTCGGCCAGCTGATGCAGGAATTCGCGTTCCTGGATCGTGTCGGGATCGATGGCGATACGGGCGGCTGCGTAGACCTGCGCCGCCTTGTCCGGATCGTTGACGTTGGCGGCAAGCTCCTCGACATCGGCGGGCGAGGCCATTTCGGTTTCCAGCCACCGACTCGCGTCAGGATCGATGCCGGCCTCGGTCAGGCCCTGGACGATGCGCGCCCGCTCGGCTTGATCGATACGCCCGTCGGCAGCGGCGGCCGCCACCATGGTGCGGAGAAAGAGGAGCGCATCGTCCTCGGTCTGTGAAACCGGGTGGAAGCGCGACGTTTCCGGCAGGCTCAGAGCCGATTGGGCGACGGCCTCCTCGGAACCGGATGTCGGAGCGGCGGACGCATTGATCCCGCCTCCGGCCGGCGCCTTGGCCGTTTGCTGATTCTGATATGCCTTGTAGGCCAACCCACCGATCACGGCGAGGCCGCCGAGCTTGACCAGATTGCCGGTCAGCTTGCCCTTCTTGCGCCCTTTGAACAGAAGGCCTGCCAGGCCAACCAGGGCCGTTTGGGTCAGCCCCGGATGCTGGGCGGCGAAATCCTTGGCTTTCTGCAGGAGCTGATCGGGCGACTGGCCCGTGATCTGTGTCACGCTCTTCTCGGCCTGCTGCCTCACGCCTCCATGGCTGGATTGGCCGGAGCTCCGATGATCAGGACGGCCGATGGCTCCAACGAATGCGTCCAAAAGCTTCCTGTAATCGACCATAAGGCTCTCCCGTTGTCTTCAATCCAGCAAAGAACAACGGGAGGGCCGCAGAATGGTTCAGGTTGTCCTGCCGCGCATCGTTCGGTTCCGCACGATGCGCTGTTCAGGAAAGTGAGCATCGGATCCGACTCCGAAACCGGCCCCCACAACTGGGGCCGATACTCTGGCATCAGGCAGGCTTCGGCACCATGGCGGAGCGTGCCCTGAATAGCTGCGACACGACCACGGGGCTTGCCATCCCCAATCCGATCAGAGTGGTCTCCAGATCGGGCGCGATGATCGGCAGGGAGGCGAGCCCGATGAGCCAGCGCTCCCAGGCTCGCATCGGCGTCAGCCCGTACCCGGCGAAGGCCGCCGACAGGAACATGATCCCGACGATGGCTCCCGCCGTGACGAAAAGGAAGCTCGGCCAGGTGAATTCCGGCGTGACGATGAGCATGGCCGGGCCGTACACGAAGACGAACGGCACGAGCGCCTTGCCCAAGCCCAGCCGAAACGCCGTGTTTCCGGTCCTGAATGGATCGGCCCCCGCCATGCTGGCGCCTGCGTACGCGGCCAGGGCCACGGGTGGCGTGATGTCGGCGAGCACCCCGTAATAGAACACGAAGAAATGCGCGACGAGGGGCTGGACGCCGAGAAGTCCCAGCGCCGGCGCGGCGACGGTGACCATGATGATGTAGTTCGCCGTCGTCGGAACGCCGCATCCCAGCAGGATGCAGACGATGGCCGTCATCAGCAGGGTGAAGAACAGCGTCATGGACTTCATGTCGGAGAGGCCGGCCGGCACGAAATCCATGAACCCTTGCGCCAGTTGAGCGGCAAACGACGTGACGATGAAGGAGATCTTGAAACCGACGCCGGTGAGCGTGACGATGCCGACGATGATGCCGACCGTTGCAGCGGCGGCCCCCACGCCGATGGCGTATTTGGCACCGACGACGAAGGCATCGACGAGGTCGAGCACGAGCGCCTTGCCCGCGTCGCTCTTGAAGAACGTGGTGATCAGAAGCGCCAGCACCAGCCCGAGGAGCGGCGCGACGAAGACCAACTGCGTGAGCATGCCCGTGGCGACCGCCGCCACGACGGCGGCCAGGAACCCGAGCGTGATCGCCGGCACGCGCGAGGCCCCCACCACAAGGCAGGCCGTGATGCCCCAGAAGGCGGCGAGATAGGGCGTGAAGCCGGAGAACAGCACGATCAGCAACACGGCGAGCGGCATGATCGTCTGCCATCCCTCGCGGATGACCTTGGCGGCTTTGGGCAGCTCCTCGGCAGGCAGCCCCTTCAGCCCGGCGCGCTTGGCCTCAAGATGGACCTGCATGAACACCCCGAAGAAATGCATGCATGCGGGAACGATCGCCGCCAGGATCACCGTCTGATAGGGCACGTTCAGGAATTCGACCATCAGGAAGGCGGCGGCGCCCATGATCGGCGGAGTGATCTGCCCGCCGGTCGACGCCGCCGATTCCACCGCCGCCGCGAAATGGCGCTGATACCCGACGCGGATCATTGCCGGAATCGTGAGGGACCCGACCGTGACCGTATTGGCGATGGAGGAGCCCGAGATCATGCCGAACAGGGCCGAGCCGAAGATCGAGACCTTGGCCGGCCCGCCCGCATAGCGGCCCGCCACGCAGGTGGCGAGATCGATGAAGAGTTTGCCGAGACCGACCCGGGTCGCAAGCACGCCGAAGAGCACATAGTGGAAGACGTACGTGGCGACGACTCCCAGAGCGATACCATAGATGCCCTGGCTCGTGAGGTAGAGATGGTTGACGATGTTCGACCAGGAAGCGCCGGGATGCTGGAGAATGCCCGGCATGGAGGGCCCGAAATGGGCATAGAGGATCACACCGATGGCGATGACCGGAAGCGGCCAGCCCACGGAGCGGCGCGTCGCCTCGAGCAGCACCACGATCAGGATCGTCCCCATGAGCACATCCGTCGGCGACGGATTGCCGACCCGGAAGGCGAGCTCGCTGAAGATCCATGGCACATAGAGGCTTGAGACGGCGGCCGCGATGGCCAGAGCCCAGTCGATCACGGAAATGCTGCCCGGACGCCACCAGGTCGATGGGGCGATCCGCTCCTGATCACTCTTGAAGGCCGAGAAGACGAGAAAGATCAGGCCCAGCACGAAGGCCATGTGGATGCCACGATGGGTAGCCTCCCGCAGCAGTCCGAATCCTGCCGTGTAGTAGTGGAAGAACGAGAGCGCCAGCAGCAGGCCCGCAACGAGCCAGGCGGTCGTCGGAGGCAGGGGGCGGAAGCGCATCTCGGGATCGAATTTTTCCTCGAGACTGCGGTTCTCGATGATTACATTGGCATCGGGTGAGGACATGGCGGGCTCTCGCTACAAGCAAAACACCTCCCGCAGCACCTGCCGCGAGAGGTCGAACCGGATGGTCGGATTGGATCAGCTCTTGGACAGACCGGCTTCCTTGTAGAAGCGCTCGGCGCCCGGATGCACGGGAATGCCCGCTCCCGCCAATGCGCTTTCCTTGCGGATGTCAAGCGACACCGAGATTTACGAGATAAGGCGACATCCAGTTTTACGACGGCTCAAGCGTGAGCCCGCTGGAGAGCCTCCTCCAGATCCCGCAGGCGATAGCTGCGCCCCTTGATGTTGAGAACATGCGCTCGGTGCAGCAGGCGGTCGAGGATGGCCGTGGCCAGCACCTCGTCGCCGGCCAGCAGCTCGGTCCACTCCCGGATGCTCTTGTTC
>NZ_VOSK01000304.1 GCF_009296175.1 Microvirga tunisiensis
TAGCTCACTAAGCTGCTGGCCGTTGTCATGCCAGCCAATCGATCTCCGGGAACAAGCAGAACAAGCGGTTGTCGGCTCATGGAAATACCTTGTACGGAGCGTGCGGAGACGCCCCCTGAAACGGAAAAGTTGTTTGGAAATCGCACGCCCGGAAAACCATCACAGGGCCTGTTGAGCCATCGTCGGACAACAGGGTTAATGGGAGGTTAACCTGGCTCAGTGCGCAGACGTCCTGTGCGAGAAGGTTGGATTTTCCGCCAAACCCCACCTACCGGATAAGGTCATCCGGCAGGTGGTAAAGCCGCACTCTGCTGAGAGCACCTGAACACCGGCTTCAAGAGAGCTATTGCAGCATTAGCGCCAAAGGAATCGACAGGAGGACGTTGCCCTCAGGTGTCGGTGTCAAAGAAATGTGCCAACTCAAAACCTTCTTTCATGCTGCTTCCACTGAAGCGGTGAGGGGCAATGTTCTAAAAGTGAGAACCCTTGGCTGATTGAACCGCCAAGGGTTTTCGCAGGAGCAAATCGCTGACGAACAGCCTTGGAAGAATGGCCGAACCACAGCGCATCAGAAACCGCAACCTATTGGACGCTCAGCGCCTTCCGCCGTTGCCGTTGCCGCCACCGTTTCCACCAGAGTTGCCGCCGCCACGACCGCCATTACCGTCGCCGCCTCGACCTCCAGCACCGGCACTGCCGTTACCACCGCCCGGATTGGACGGATCGGTGCCCTTCACGTCGGTGCTGGTGTTGTCGGCAGGTTCGGACCCGTTGCCGAGGCCGTTGTTGTTGCCCGGCCCCTGGCCGTTTCCATTCCCCGGTCCATTGCCATTGCCCGACCCAGCACCATTACCATTGCCGCCGGAACCTGCCGACCCGCGGCCGCCGCCGCTCGAACCACTGGCCGTGCCGCCACCGGCGCTTGCGCCACCTGCTGATGCTCCCCCAGAGGCGTCTCCGGCGACAGCACCGCCACCGGCGCTTGTGCCACCTGCTGATGCTCCCCTAGAGGCGTCTCCGGCGGCAGCGCCGCCAAAGCCGCTGTTTCCAGAGGAGCCACTGCTCGCCACCCCGCCGGCGTTGCTTGCTCGACCCGAACCGGAGCCAGTCGCCCCGACCCCAACCGAGTTGGATCCGGCGTTGGACACGCTGCCGGAACTCAGCACGCCGCGCGATGTGATCGAGCCTGTCGCTGCATCGCTGCGATCATTGAGGTTCAGCAGACGCTGCGCCCGGGGGAGAATGGCACAGCGGCAGACCTCCTGGCCTTGGACGATCCGCAGGCGGCAGTTGCCGTACATGGATGCGTTGGCGACGGCAGGTTGACACTGCTCGCCCGACCTCACGACTTGGGCTTGGGATGCAGCCGACGAGGCCAGGAACAGGGTCATCGCAGACAAAGCGAGAGCGTGCGAACGCTTCATGGTTCACCTTACAAGAGACTAATGATGGAGGCTGATCGCAGAAGAGCGGCTCAGGTTGCTAGATTACGCCCGAGCAGGAACATGGTTCCGACACATTCCTAGAAATATTTTCAGAAGATGTGTGGATATACCTGCGTCTGTTAACGGATAGGCAATCTTTATACCTACGCGCACCTTGGCTTTAGCCTGTCCGGTGACAGCGACCCAAACAAAAGCCCCTGATAGTCTTGAGCTATCAGGGGCAAGCAATACTCGATGGACGGCGCTTCTCTGACCCAAGAGGCCACAATCCCGCAACGAAATTATAGGCGGCTCAGTTCCACGGCTTGCCTACAATGGTAGCCGGTCAGCCGCGCGGTCTGCGAAGCCCGGCCTGCGCCACGGGCAGGCTGCGGGCAACGGGAAGGTCCACCGTCGGCTCGCTGGTTCTTGCGCCCGAAGCCGAAACCCATCCACGTCCCGACTGGCGCGAAAGGAAAGTATGGCTTGTCTGCGAGGGCGGCAGGATGGACGGGGTGAGATTGTCGAGGACGTACTCGCCGCTGGCCGTCGCCACGACCAGCACCGCATGAGCCTCGCCGGATGAGGTCGTACCGACCGAGATCGACAGCGCCGAGGCTGGCCACCCCTGCTGCATGAGCAGTTTGCGCTTCAGCAGCGCGAAATCCTCGCAGTCGCCCCGGCCACTCGTCGGAAGCGTCCAGACGTCCTCGCGCCCGTACTGGTCCATGTCGGACACTTCGACAATGGTGCTGTTCACATGGCTGTTGATCTGCCGCAACTCGGACATCCGCTCCGGCGTAACGGCTACGCGGGCAGCAGGCTTGGCCAAGACCGGAATGGAATGAAGCGCAACCGCCATAGTAAGCACAACGCCACCGGCCAAGCCGCGCCAGATTGAAATCATAGGAATGTCCCCAACAAATTTGGTTCAGGCCGGCATTTTCGTCATCCAGCCAGTCTGTCTTGTTAGGGACATATTAACTATGACTCTTAGCCTAGAATGAGGCAGCACGGCAGCAGCATCTTCGGCTGCCTGCCCCAGAAATCGCGACGAGGTTGGATGAAGATACATTAACGGACGTTACTCACTTCTCTACGGAGGGTGTTCCAACCCGTGACGAGTAGGAGCTGCCTTCAGTTCCGGATCGAACTCCCAAGGCCATCCTCCATCAGAACGGAGGGGCGCTCACCCACACCTGCGGAAGCTTGGCGGATTTTACCATCGTGCCTATAGTGCTGATGAAAAGAGCAGGACCGGACGTCCGTTCACCACAGCGATTTTTAGGGCAGAGATCCGCGCGACAGGCTCAGACGCAGGTGGGGCACCTCAAGACATCGGCACCCGCTCCGACAGAAGTTTTCGGACACGGTGGGGAGTCACAAGCAGGTCCGCTACTTCATCCTCCGGAATGGCCCGCGAGAACAGGTAGCCCTGCAACTCATCACAGCCCATCGCAGCAAGGGCTTGCCACTGATCCTCCGTCTCAACTCCCTCTGCCGCTACAGTCAACCCCAGCGTATGTCCGAGAGCCACGATAGCTGTAATGATCGCAGCCGAGTCCTCATCTGCGGCATGCCCTAAATGCTGGGTGAAGGAGCGGTCGATCTTGATCTTATCGACTTCGTACTGCCGTAGGTAGCTCAGGCTGGAGTATCCTGTCCCGAAGTCGTCTAGAGCGATCCTGAAGCCTGCAACCCGCAGCGTGTCCAACGCGCCCCGTGTAAATTCATCATTCTCCAGCAGCGTGCCCTCAGTGACTTCCAGTTCGATTCGGTGCGGGTCGGCACCACACTCACGAACGATCTCGATGACCCGTTTCGCGAACTCGCTCGACCGAAACTGCACCGGTGACAAGTTGACAGCAACGAATAGATGCGGCCATCGGCGCGAAGTCGCACAAGCCTGACGTAAGACCCACTCGCCCAAGGGCACAATAAGCCCTGTCTCCTCCGCGACGGGAATAAACTGGTCTGGCGTGATGAGGCCGCGCGTCGGGTGCTCCCAGCGGATCAGAGCCTCCAAGCCAATCATAGGATCACCAGCACCTGCAACTTGGGGCTGGTAGAAGACCTTTAGTCCTTCCCCCGACACGAGTGCCGTTCGTAGTTCCTCCTCGATGATGGCGCGGCGCTTGATCGTGTCGTCCATGGGCCTTGTGAAGTAGCGGTGGCAGTCGCGGCCTTCGTCCTTGGCGTGATAGAGAGCGATATCCGCCTTTCGCATGAGTTCGGCACGATCCAGTCCCGCCTCTGGCGCCAGGACAACACCGATGCTGGCACCGACAAACGCCTGGCGGCCGAGAAGGTCAAACGGCTGGCGCACAGCCTCGAAAATGCGGGCACAGAGTGCGTCAACATCGTGCCGGTCCTGTATTCCTGTCTGCACTATCGCGAACTCGTCACCTCCTAGACGGGCGACGGTGTCAGTGGAACGGACCAATCCAGAGAGCCGGCCAGCAAACTCGCGGATCAGGGTATCACCTGCCACATGACCGAGCGTATCGTTCACCTGCTTGAACCGGTCGAGATCGAGGGTTAGCAGCGCCAGCCTGTCGCCGCGTCGTGTGCGAACGAGGGCCTGGTCAAGCCGTTCATCGAACAGGCTGCGGTTTGGCAATCCTGTCAATACGTCATGCGATGCCAAATGCTGGGCGTGGGCCTCACTCGCCTGAAGCTCCAGCATTGAACGCCGGAGCCAGCGGACGAGCAAAGCCATCATCATGACCACGGCTGCAAGAACGAGGCCGGCAATGGGTCCAAGGATCCACAGGATCTTCGTGCCCGGCAGTTCCGGTGCCCAGATAAAGTAGCCGAACGGATGGCCTAGGTCGCTCGTGAGCGGCAGCGCCTTCTCACCAGACGCCGTCGTATCCAATCGCGACAAACGCACGCCGTCGATGAGGTTTCTCTCGGAAAGCTCCCTCAGGAAATCGCTGTCGAGGAATCGAACCGACACAATGACGAACTCACTGCCAGGCTCTTGGGTGACAGCCTCAGTCGATGGCATGAACTTCATCGCGCTGGCTGCCGCTGGTCGGCCAAGTACTTCCAGAAAGTGGGCGTCAAACTCGACCTTGTCGCCCGAACCGGCCACGCTGGCTGCTTGCCCTAAACGACTGTGGTTCTGCCGGTTCTGTTCGGCGTGCACCGGATCACGCACACCGTCGATCAGGGCTTGCAGGTCAGGCTTCACCCGGAGGAATTGGTCCGCCGACGCACGCTCCCCGTCCATCATCGCATAGACCGGCGCGTTGCGCGGGTCCAGGATGTAGACCTGATCGTGTCCAAAGAGCTGGTGCAACCAGACACCAATCTCCTCATTCACCCATTGCCAGTTGGTCGAAGGGCTGTGCAACTCCTGCACGGCTTGATCCCAGACGGCGATGGTCTGCTGCTGTTTGCTGAGTTCATAGACGCTGCTGTTGATCGCGTGGCGGGTCGTGCGGATCTGGCGGGCGACCGAGATACTGTCACTTTGATGGGCTGCGATGAACATTGCAGCGGCGGAGAGCACGATAGCGGCCAGCGTCACAGCGCCGATTGGAAGAAGGAACCTGGTCTCGAACCGGGAGGCTGAACGGGAGGGGGAGCGGAACACGCTAGGGCCTCAGCAAGTTTATTGCTTCTTCTGTCTTCTATTCGGCAAGGCATTAACATTTGCGCCGTGGCCTATGATCACAGGAAAGTACTCTGCGATTCCTCCCTCGTTCGTCACCAAAGCCTCGCTTGAACCATGAAGAGATAATTGTCGGACCGTATTACGCGTTTGAAGCAATATTACTACCTTATTGTCATTTGGGGCTGAGCCCCGTCATGAGACTATTTCCCTTTGCTGGGAGCAGAGACGAGGGACAGCACAGGGACGGACGAAGAAATCGAGGTTGTGGCGGAAGAACTGGCCAAGGCGGGAGGTTTGTCATGGTATCCAGGGCGCATCCAGGGACCTATCTTGCGGGTCGTAAGTGACCGCTACAGGGATCGAACCAGAGTGGCGATTGCGGCCCTGGAGTGCCTGAGAGCAAGCAAACAGGGCTTCAGCGCACCAAAAGAAGCTCCGGCTTTGGAAACTCCCCTTACTGATGGACCATACAGGCGAGCTGGGAGTGGCCTGCAGGTCGGAACTGTTGTTGTTTACCGTCCACCAGGAGACAGGAGAGCCGTACCCTGCCGGATTGAGAACCTGGAGGAAGGGCGTGCCTATCTGGTGCCTTTCGCGAGGCCGGACATTGGCTGGGTGGCCTTGGAAACGTTCCAGCCCTCGTCTGTCGGTTGCCTTACCAGAGATGAATAGAAACCTATAAGGATCAATTCATTCATAATTCATCGGAGGAGGGCTAATCAGCTCTAGCCAGTTACCTGAACTGGGGGACTCCTGATGCGCTGCTACTTCCACCTTGTGAACAGTCATGAGGAGCTGATCGATGATGAAGGGGTAGAGGTCTCGAATCTTGAGAGTGCCAAGACCCAAGCTTTGACGGCCGTCAACGAGCTCCGGCGAGAATATGGTGGCGTCATTGAGGACTGGAGCGGGTGGCACCTAAACATCGTCTGCCCTGAAGGAACCCTTCTCCATTCCTTTCCTCTCGCTACGGCGCTGCATTGATCCAGCGCTCATCAGTGCCCCGCTCACCTGGGTGCTTGACCTGATCAGAGCTTCGGGCAAATTAGCTTGCTGTTGCGGGGAAGAGCCCATGCAGGGGTTCATCATTATAGCTGCTGAGCGTGAGTGGCTCGTCCGCTCAGGCCAACGTCGGGTCCAATCCATTAGAGATCGGAACACGGCAATCTGTGCCGCAGTTTTGGCTGCTCATGCGTCAGAACACCAGGGACCAAATCCCAGGTCATCATCGTCACGGAAGGTGACGAAGCTTACCCGCTCTGGACCTCGGGCATCGATGGACTTTCCTGCGATGTGAAAGACGCACAAATAGCTCTTGAGCTTGTCTGTCTCGGTGGAGAGCAGCCCGGAGCAGCACGGGTCATGAACAGCAGGGCTGCTTAGTCCCACACCCGGAAGGCTCGTCCGGCCTCGTTTTAGGACGGACGAACCCTGTCCTTTGTCCATCTCGCCTGGTATTGGCGGATGATCTCGCGCAGGGCACTGGCTTCGTCGTTGAGGCCCCGAGTAGCATACGAGGCGACAACATCGGCAAGCTGCCGGACGATCTGCTCCGGCGTTTCGCCCGCATCCTCAAGGGATTTCAGGTGCGCCCGTGCGGCTGACTCAAACTCGTTGCCAGACAAATTCTCTTGAACGGCGATTCGGAAAAAACTTTCATGAACCATGATCTGCCTCAATGCACAGCCTTCTGCGGACTGTCGCGTTTCCAGCCTGTTTGAAGCTCAGGATCGGCACAAGAGGCAGATTTCTGACAAAACGACGCAGCCAGGGAACCTGTTGGCCGAGCTCACGTTACCCCGGGTTTAAATGTGGGCTGCACTCCGCCTGCCATTTTCAGTGTCAGATTTCAGCGTATGAGCGTTTCAAACCCTTTCTCTTTGAAGGCTACCGCCCACTGGGGCGAACTTGCCGCCAAAATTGATGAGATTGCCGAGCGGGCCGGTGTCCCTGCTCGTGAAAGGCTCACCCTTGAGACCACGCTCGCTGCCCTCCCTTGGCGGGAGCGGCGACGGTTAGGGCTGATCTTGGAGGGAGTACGGATGCAAGCCACCAGTGAGGACCTTCGAGTTGCCGTCGACAAGATGCACGGTCTGGCGAGGTCTGGACCAGCGGG
>NZ_VOSK01000305.1 GCF_009296175.1 Microvirga tunisiensis
ACCCCATGTCTTCTCCGCCAACGCGTTCCGACGTTCCAAACCTCGCCGCGATGAAAAAGGCGCAACAGATTGGCTCGCCCAAGCCGCAAGTCAGGTCATCGCAACCAGCGCAGGTGAATACGATCGGCTAGAAGTGTGTACTTTTTTGCAACGTCATAAATCTCGGTGCCCTCGCTGCCGCTTGACCCTCGGAGCACCGCTGTGCCTCGTCAGCCTCGACTTCGCTGGCGAAAACCTCAACCGGCTCCTGCCCGTTGGTGCCGATCCGGCGCCAGTTGCGCACGAGGCGCACGGTCCGAAACAGATCCCGTTCGATCATGAGGCTGTAGAAGCGCCAGATGCGCTGCTCCGGGTCGATCCGGTGCAGCACCAAGTGGTGCTTGATCGGGGACCGGAGATCGTCAGGCACGGCGCGGGTCCTGCTCTGGCCGCGTCGCGAGATAGTGGCGATAGACCTCGATGACGCGCCGGGCCGCGGCGCCCCTGTCCGGCTCGACACCGTTGGTCGGACGACCGTAGCGCGGACCTGGCAGGGAAACGGTCATCGACCATTGCCAGTGTCCGGACTGCAATCCGCCTTCGATCAGGTGAACGTTGCCGATGGTTTCGTCGCCCTCGACCATGTGGAGGCGCGGAAAACGCGCCGCGGGATCGAAGGCCATGAAGGCCTTCCTGTGCCATCCGCTGGTCGGATACACTTCGGCGGTTCTCATCCAATAGATCGACATCAGAATCTCGTTGCGCTCCGCTCTCGTCTACGTGCCACGGAACAGCAGCTTCTTTGCAGCGTCCGATATCTGCAACTGCGTCGGGGTCGACGCCAGGGCGTTGAGCTTCTCCTGGGCGGCCCTACGTTCGCGCTCCTCGATACCGGCAGATGGAGCAGCGGGAGCCTCTGGGGCCGTCATGGGCGGGATCGGCGCGTCAAATGGGAAATTCTCCCCCAGATCCGACGCCCGTCCGCCCTGGGCGTCGGCCGCGCGTCTGGCGGCAAAGGCCTTGTCGCGAATCTCGACGAGACGGGCGTCGGTGATCTGTCGTTCGTTCTCGTCTGGAACGGGTGACCTCTTGGGAGACATCGTTGGAGATCTCCGATTCGTGGCCGATCTATATGACGGACGATCCGGGCCAGCCACAGCATCATGCCGAGACCCAGATCCTGATCAATCTCCAAGGTGCGCCAGTCCTGCTCCGTCAGGTCGCGCATCTGTGCGATCTCCGGCGCCAGCGCCTTCTCATCCAGCATGCGGTAGGTGACATAGCCGTCATAGGCATCCATTGCCCCAAGGCCGTAGCCTGGATACGGCCCGCTTAAATCCTCTTTCATCTTCCAGATGACCCCGCGCCCAGGACGCACAAAGCAGGGTGGATATCGCGCGCAACAGCGATGCCACGCTCGCGATACGCGGGCTTGACGTCGCCCAGGCGTGCCAGCGCAAACAGCCACATGGCGAGATAGTGAAAGTACTGCCCATCCCGGTCCGGCGCCTCGCCGATCCAAAGCCCGCGCGGACGCCCAAGCACTCGCTCGACGTCGGTGACCAACCGCTCGGCCTCATCCAGCCAGCGCTCTTCACCAAGTTCACGGTAAAGCGAGACATAGAGCACGAGACCGAAGGCGTCGGTCCAGAGATAGCGCAGGCCATTGGGCCAGATCCGCTCGGTTCGCATCCAGTCGAGTTTGTTCAGGACATAGTCGACGTGGCGGAGCATGGCGCTAGAGCCCGAACGGGTAGGTCTCCGGTACGCCGGCTTTGGCATGCTCGGGCCCCAGCGGCGTCACGGCTGATGTCTCGTCGAACCAGACATAGGCATCGAACTGCCGCGGCAGGGAAGCATCGGAGTAATGGCTCAACAGCTCGGTGTCTGGCCGGTAGATCACGCCGATGAAACGCTCCAGCCGAGGCTCGAGCAGGCGGCGGCGAAGGGCCTCGTTCTGACTGGGCCGCAGATCCAGGAGAAAGCGGGGAACGCCGGCCTCATGGCAGAGTCGCTCGTAGCTGTCGCGCTGCGACGGCCGTACGCGTTTAACCTCCATGTCGCCGCCCCAATCCGACGCCGCCGCAACCGTGCCGGTATGCGTGCCAAAGCCGATCAAGGCTGCCTCGTCGCCGAAGCGTTCCCGGCAGAGCTGACCAATGTTGAGTTGCTCCCGAACCACGCCCATATCGGTGTGGCGGGCATCGCCAATATGCGAGTTGTGGGCCCAGACAATCGCCTTCGACTGAGGGCCCTTCGCCTCCAGCAGGTGCTCGAGTGTCTCGAACATGTGCGTGTCGCGCAGGTTCCAGGATTCCGCGCCGCCATAGTACATGATGCGGTAGTAGCGCTCGGCCGAAGCAATCAGCCGGGCATTCTGGGCCGCATCCAGGAAGCTCTCGCCGTCCTGTCCGGCATAATCAAGCCGCCTCCGCAGCAACTCCCGGCATTGGTCGATCACCGCCTGCTCGCATTTGGCATAGCTGGCCCTGAGCACCGCCCGCCCGTAGGTCGCCGGATTCTTCTGCCAGGGCGTCAGGCAGCCATAGCGCTCGCGTGCCACGGCGGCGGCTTCCGGATCGGTCCTGTCGAGGTATTCGAGCACAGCGGCGATCGAGCCGCTCATGTTGTAGATGTCGAGACCGTAGAAGCCGGCCCGAGCGCTGAGATCAGGAAGGGTCTCGTTGTGCTCGCGCATCCAACTGATGAGGTCCGCAACGTCGGTGTTGCGCCACATCCAGGTCGGGAAGCGCTGGAACGGCGGCTCGGCGTGATCCGGCCCGGGGCGAAGCCGCACATAGCGGTCCACCACCGCGGCGTCGGGCCAGTCGGCCTCGACGGCCACAATGGTGAAGCCGTGCGCTCGAATGAGATGACGGGTGATGGCGGCTCGCGCCCGGTAGAACTCGGAGGTGCCGTGGCTGGCCTCGCCGAGCAGCACCACGCGTCGGTCGGCGAAGCGATCAAAGAACCTTCCGAAGGCGGGATCGTCGAGATCAGGCAGGGGTTCGGCCGCCTCCGCGATCAGGTCCGGCAGGCTCTGCCCGCGTGACTGGCCGGGCACGTGATTGGTGGCCGAGCGCCGGCGGTCCTCGGCCCAGCCCTGCTCGCCGATCAGCGGCACGAACATGACGCCGCCGAGGTCCTCCTCCTCGTAATTCGCCTGGCCTGTTCGCGTCACCTTGAGCAGGGTCTGGTGCCCTTCTTCCGCTCCAACCGGGATGACCAGTCGACCGCCGACGGCAAGCTGCTCTTTCAGCGCTTGCGGCACTTCGGGCCCGCCGGCGGCCACTAGGATGGCGTCGAAAGGCGCGGCATCCGGCCAGCCGAGCGTGCCATCACCCACCCGCAACTCGATGTTGTCATAGCCCAGCCGCCGGAACCGCTCCTGAGCCGCCTCGCCCAGGGATGGATGGCGTTCGATGGCATAGACCCGGTCGGCAATCCGGCTCATGACCGCAGCGGCATAGCCTGATCCTGCGCCCACTTCGAGCACACGATCATCCGGCCTCACTTCGGCGGCTTCGATCATCAGAGCCACAATATAAGGCTGGGAGATCGTCTGGCCTTCACCGATCGGCAGCGGCCCATCCTCATAGGCGAACTCCTCGAAGCCCGGCTCGACAAAGGCCTCGCGCGGCACCTGGCGCATCGCATTCAGAACGTGAGGATCTCGCACGCCACGCCGGGCGATCTGGACGTCGACCATGCGGGCACGGGCACGGGAGAGATCAGGCATGGGAGGATCGCTCCAATTGAGTTCGCGGCAGGCTGAACCTTTCCGCTTCAACCCTCAAGATCTTTGTCAGATCCCGTCAGTAGCTCGCAGGACGACTTTCCCGTACACCTGTTCCTGCTTGAGGCGTTCCTGAGCTGCCCCTGCATCTCTCCGAAGCCGCTCGCAGTAGCCTTTCTCGATCTCAATCTGAATGGAATGCTCAGCTATCCCGTTGCCAAGGTGATACGCGGCCGCGGGATCCCCATCACCTTCGCAACCGGGTACGGTGGAGCTGGACTGCCGGACCTGTCTTCCTGGTTCTCGCGACCGGACCTGAAGGACCAGCCTTTGCGTTATCCTTTCAATCATGAGGCAATGCCCGGAGGCGATCCATCCCGGTGAAAGGGAAGTGCTCATGAGACGAACAACGTATTACGTGTTCCACTCGGCAGGTGCCCCTGACCTGTGTGGTATCACCGGCAATCCGGACGGTGCGACGCTCCCCGCCCCGGACGGGCCTTGGACCCTTGAGCAGCAGATCGCTCCGGACGAGCCTTGGTCCCTCAACGTGAACCAATCCGTCGTGGAGTTCGGGATTGTGGAGAATGGCTTTTATCTCTGGGGCCTGATCCCGCAGCACGCGTCACCCAAACCCGTCATCGAAAGCGACCGTGTCGAGGGCACGGCGGTGTTCGACCCTCAAGGGCATCGGATTGGCACCATCAAGCGATTGTTGATCGAGAAGGTGAGCGGGCGGGTGGTCTACGTTGACGTGACCTTCGGCGGCTTCCTGGGCTTGGGAGTTCACCATCACACCATCCCTTGGGAGAAGCTCACCTACGACACAAGGCTTCATGGCTATCGCACCGACATCACCGAAGAGCAGGTCCGAGGCGCCCCGGCTTTCTACGGAGATGATGAGGTCTGGCCCGACAAGAAACGTGAACAGGAGCTGTGGGACTACTGGCGTGATCTGCCCAGGGGCCTGTCTGAACCGCCGTAACCAAACCTGACAGAGGCACTCAAGAGGAGGCAGCCATGAAAGTCAGTGAAGTGATGACGAAGGACGTGCAGCTGATCGAGCCGACACAGACCATCCGCGATGCAGCGAAACGGATGGCCGAGATGGATGCCGGCATCGTGCCGGTGCGTGAGGGTGATCGGCTGGTCGGCATGATCACCGACCGGGATATCGCGGTTCGCGCCGTGGCTGAGGGCAAGGGGCCCGACACCCCGATCCGTGAGGTGATGACCGAGGACGTCAAGTACTGCTACGAGGACGACGACACCGCCGATGTGGCCCGCAACATGGCCGATATCCAAGTCCGCCGCCTGCCGGTGCTCACCCGCGACAAGCGCCTGGTGGGCATCATCTCGTTGGGTGACATGGCCGTGTCGAATGGCTCCAGCCGAGTCGGCGAGGCTGTGGCGGGCATCTCGCAGCCGGGCGGCCAGCACAGCCAGACCGGCTGATCGCGCACGTGAGTTGGTACGCGGGGAGGGGCCGTCACAGAGCCCCTCCCCGGTGATCTGATGACACCCGAGGGACGGGCGGGCTTAGGACAAGGCCGTCCGGCATCTCGTCTTCGACGCGTCCGTGTGGCCTGGGAGGCGCTCAATGATCTGGGCCCGCAGGATCGTCGCCCCGGTGAGTGGAACGAGGTCCAGGATCAGTTCGAAAGCCTGTTCGTGAAGCTCGGGTGCCCGGGCCAGAAGATGATGCTGGTGGCCACCTCTGGCCTCGGCGCCACCATGCTCTATGCCGGCCTTCCGAACACGGTTCTTCTGACCGCATTAGCAGGCTTCGAGCTGACCAGTGACAGCGAACTCCCGATAGAAGCCTCGCTGCTTGTCGGCCATCCTCACGCCTTCGAGAAACGCCTCAGGTATCCCAAACGGCCGTTCATGTGACAAGCCCAGGCGGCAAGGTCTTGGACAGCTCAAGGTGACGGCTGCGTGAGCGTGCCACAGGCTTGCTGGTTGATGTCGCAGAGATCACACAACATCTTTTATTTATGGCTGGCTCCAAGTTCAGGCCACCCAACCCCATTGTTCTTGGCGATGTGGTCCGAGAGCATCTGGGACAGCAGTTGCGTGGCGTCTATTCCGACCTCATCATCTCCGATCTGCCTCCGGATCTCGTCAGGCTGATCGGACGCCTGGAGAGTTCCATCCGGATCCCTGAGGATCGGCATGATCCAGGCTTCGTCCAGGACCTCCTGAACTCCATCCGTCATCTGCGCGCCTTTGCGATCTCGCTCACCCATGATGTGAACCGTGCGGAAGACCTGGTGCAGAGCACACTGCTGAAGGCCTGTGACCGGCGCAACCGGTTCGAGCCGGGCACCTGCCTCCAGGCCTGGCTGTTCACGATCCTGAAGAACGACTTTCACACCGAGCACCGGAAACGGCAGCGGGAGGTCGAGGATGTCGAAGGCGCCTATGCCGCCCGTCTGACCACGCTGCCGGAGCAGTTGGATGAGCTGGAGTTGCAGGATCTGTCGGAGGCTCTGTCCAAGCTGTCGGCGTGGCAGCGCGAGGTCCTGCTGCTGGTGGGCGTGGAGGGCATGAGCTATGAGGATATCGCCGCCCGCCAGCACGTGACGGTGGGCACCATCAAGAGCCGGGTCAACCGGGCCCGCCACCATCTCGCGGATATCCTTGGCCTCGGACCGGAAGACGCCATCGGCACGCGGTTCACCCATCGTTAGCGCTGGCGAGATGCACGAGGGCAGAGACAAGCAGCTCCGAGGCAGTGTTGACGATCTCAGCCCCTGGCCATGCAACGGAGGAGTCTGCCATGCAATCAAATATTCGACGAGACCTCCGCGTTGGCAGACGGACACGAACACTTTTCACGTCAGGCCTGCTGATCCTGTCTTCCGCCTGTGGGTTCGCTCAACCGCAACCACCGGCCCCGGAGCGGCAGGCCTGTGCGGCCGGCGAGGCCCGGGGGATCGTCGGGCAACCCTACTCGCCCGAGCTGGCCGAGAGAGCCCGGCGGACCGCCGGTGCCCGCGAGGTCCAAAAGATCGAGCCGGGGGGTGCCTTCACGACGGACCTCGATTCGGATCGGCTGGATATCGAGGTGGACCGCGCCGGGATCGTGACGGGCCTCCGCTGCGGATGACGTTCCATCCGCAGCGGTTTTGCCGCGGTGGTCCGGGCCATCGGAATGGCCATTCTTGCCGGCCGGGGGAGAACAGAGGGAGTTTGTCGAGCCAGGCAAGCCCGATGCTTCTGGTGCCTCCTGAGTGGCCCGACCTCCATTCCAGACGGATTGGTGTCGGAATATAATTGGTTTTGATGGTCGCGTGCTTTGGCTCCGACATCATCCAGTCCGAGTTGTGTTGCCTTTCCGGCGGACCCATCACCCGCCGAGGATCGCACGTTGAACGAGGAGGAACGCACAATGGCCCGCAATCCGATGACCCCCTTCCG
>NZ_VOSK01000306.1 GCF_009296175.1 Microvirga tunisiensis
TTCGAAGCGGTGCGGGATCTGCAAGTGGATTGATCCCCATTGGACGGGGCCTCGGTACCAGATGCGAAGTCCGCAGCACGAGCTTGGCGGTGTCAAACCGTCAAAATCACTGTGCTAAGGATCTAGAGGGCGAATGACACCTCCAGGGTGACCGCCAAGGCAGTCTCGCGCTGGAGGTCGGCACCCTGCTATTCTCCCTCGCTGTCAGAGCGGCCCTGGAGAGCATGCGGCTTTGTCGGGCCGCTCTGCTGCTGCTTTGGCATCTGTCCTCACTGATGGGCCAGGAGCCGTGTCGCGATGGCGCGCTCTAAATCCGGCGTCCCGATCGCTTCGTGTGGGATCTGTGGATCTAGGGACCGCAGCGTGAGGTTTGGTTAGGATCTGCGAACTACCGTGCTGCTCCGACACCTCTTTGATCGGGGTCAGCACCATGAGAGGCCTCCTGCTCGCCGCTATCGGACTTGCCTTGGTGTCTCCCACAGCGTTTGCTGACGGCACGAACCTGGCGGGGTCCCTCTGGCACTGCACCCGCGCAACTGATCAGTCGCAGTTCGTCATCACCTTCTACCCGGGCGGCGGCGTCGGGGGAGGGGAGTTTCAGAATGATGAGGTGAGCCCCTACATCTTCGATACCTCTCGGACAAAACCGGGGGAGTGGCCCGGGAGGTGGGACCAGACAGGCCAGCGTTTCACATGGGCTTTCCCAGATCAGAGGATTCGGATTGAAGGCAGCCTCACAGGACTTGGCCAGACAACAATGCGGCTCGCCGGAACCGAAACCTCGCTGGCGGGGCGATCAGCCGTGACGTGCAGCGCTCTTTCAAAGCTGCCAAAGATCGGGGCGGGGCTCGTCGTCCCAAGGAACAGCCGCTTCATTGACCTTGATGGAGAGGAGGGCGAGCTGAAGGTGCCGGCGGGGATTTCGCTCCAGCCGCAGGAACCGTGACCATCTCCCCGACCGCGCGACGGGAGTAGCGTTAGAACAAGAAAGCGGCGGCGTCTGACTTTTGACCCGGGGGCCCTGGGTTCGGGGGCCAGTGCGCTCTCCGACACGATCGAAGGGTCGCCGGCATCTGCCCATTGAGCCGTTTTCGTCCGGGTCGCCCATAGGGTCGTCAGACGCTCCGTTCAGCTCTGGCCTGAACCTGCGCGACGCGGACAAATCACGTCAGCCCGCACGGTGAACGTGTCAGGGTCGGTTCGCTCCGGAGCCGGGGCATCATAGATGATCAGCAGGGCGCCAGCGCCTGCTTCAGGCCAGAGTTCCAGCCCCTCCGGGTGATCCACATGCAGCCGATAGGGCAGTTCGGCGACAGTCTCAACGCGCTCGGGCGCAATGACCCCGGAGCCGTCATCCTGAGCCGCATCCCGCCACCGCAGGACGAACGCCGGCCCCTCCAGCGACATGGTTGGCCCCACCAGCAGAAGAAGATCATCGCCCGCAAACCGCATATCACGGATCCCCAGCCCTCGAGTGTCGAGCAGATGCTTGCGGTAGCGTCGCGCGCCATCGATCCGGCGGGGCCTTCAGCCGGTCTCGCGCTTTTGGCAACAGCTCCAGATCGAGAACCACGGCATGGCCCCGCAGCACGGGACCGCGCAGCCCCAGCCAGACCCGGCTCCCGCGCACCGCCAAGCCCTCGACATCGAGGCCGTTCTCTTTAGCCGGGATAGTCAGAAACGGCTCGAGGTGCGGATCTGCCGCCAGCCAGCGCTCAAGGGCGCTCCGCTTCTTGCCGAGCCTGAGCCAGGCGGCCTGCCGCTCACCGTCGGATCGAGCAGGGGTGAAGAGCCCCGGAGCCTCCCCCACCAGAGGAATACGGCCCAGGAAGTAGCGGTTGGGCTCGCGCTCAATCTCCACCATGCTCTGAAGGGCTTGGCTGCGGTCGGCCTCATCCCGCTTGGGCTTGGAGCGCTTACGCGAATGCGACCCGACAATCCAAAGGAAGCCATCCGCCGCACACAGCCCCTCAATGTCCATCTCGCCGTCCGCACCGGCTGGCAGGTCAACCAGAGCCTCCAGGGCGACATGCTGATGATCGCCGAAGCTGCCGTCGTCCAGGCGCCGGAGCCGTTCGATGCTTGCGGTCTCGTCGCAGGCGAGGAAGAGACAATCCCCGACGCGGGTGACGGCGGAAAGGTCCTTGTGCAGTGGGTCGTCCACATGCCGCAGCGGTCGCCAGTCGGAGAAGGTGAGGGGAACTTGATCGATGGCTTCTGCGGGGCTGGTGTCCGGCATGATGACTCCTGAGGAACGGTGATGCTGGAACATCAACGCACGAGTCAGAGCAGGGTCTTTCGTCTGTTGCAATTTGGAGAGCATGAGGTTTCGTGGGGCAGATTGCGAGGCCCCTCCGGAAAAGGCAGTGATTGAAACCCGAGCACTGGCTGAGGCAGCAGAGACAAGACTGAAAGCAACATCGTTGCCCCATACTTCCTTATGCTCTCCTTCGAGATCGATGGGAGGAATTCCACCTCTGCAAAAGTTGTGGCCGTCGCGCAACGCCGGACCCGAGAATGCTCAGGTCCGATTGACTGAGTTCCTGTGAAAGGTAGGTTGTCCGCCCCTTCGCCGACAACCGCCATGAGATTCTCAACCTCCATCAACCAGCGGGCCGCGATCCCCGTTCTCGCTTTCCTGTCCCTGACAGCCGGGACGCAGGCGCAAACCCTGAACGGCATCAGCATCGGGGAGGAGATCGCAGCTGCGTCGAGGATCGCCGGAAAGCCAACAGCCAAGGTTGCTGCCGGGCCCCACGAAGAGATCAGGTGGAGCCTGCCCGATGGGAACAAGTTTTCACTCGCCACACATCCCGGAAATGGTCGGATCGCCTATGCCGAGGAGACCTGGGGAGGGCGCCCCGACGGCAGGCCTGCCGACTTCCCGGGGTTTAAGTACGGCGAAACCACCCTGGCGGACATTCGCAAGCATGCAGAGAACAACGGCTTTGCCTTCATCGAGCGCCTCCTCGATGAAAGGCCCGATGGGCTGCGCCTGTTCAACTCCTACGAGGTCGAGGGGCGCCCCGGTCTCGTCGTGACCTTCGTTATCAAGATGTCGAAGGTCGACTCGCAGAGGCTCAAGAACAAGCAGGAAGGTGTTGACATCAACCGGTCGGCCAGGCTGGATTCGATCATCCTAGGAGACGCCGGCTACTTGGAATCGATCTGGGGTCAGGCCAAGCTAAAGGGCAAGAAGTACAAGCCAATCAAGTGGGCGTCGGTCCGCCCATAGGTTTTATCAGCATGCTGTAAGTACACTCGGCGGAAAAGCCGACCAAGCGGCTTCATCGGGTTCTCCGAGCCCAGAGCTAGCCACTTGTTGCCGCAATTGCCTGCGAATGGCAGATCCGCCCTGTTGCTCACGCGATCGGTGCCGTTTGTGCCCCGCAGCCGAAAGTCGCCCATGATCTCCATGCTCAGATGTGTACATCGCCTCATCCTGGCTCTTATGGCCGCTGTCCCGATGGGACAGGCCGTGCAGGCTGCGCCTGGATATCCGAAGCACGAAGCTCCCATTCCTCCAGCAACCGTGGCTCTGATGAAGAGCAAGGGCACCTCTCCCACGGAGCCGATGCTGATCCGCGTCTACAAGAAGGAAGCGGAGCTGGAAGTCTGGAAGCGCAGCACCAGCGGGCGCTATATTCGCCTCAAGACCTTCCCGATCTGCCGCTGGTCAGGCCAACTCGGTCCCAAGCGCAAGGAGGGCGACCGGCAGACGCCAGAAGGCTTCTATGCCATCACCGCCACCCAGATGAACCCGAACTCCAAGCATTATCTCTCCTTCGACACCGGGTTCCCCAACGCCTATGACCGAGCTCATGGGGCCACCGGGTCCGCCCTGATGGTGCACGGAACATGCTCCTCCGCCGGCTGCTATGCCATGACGGACACGGGCATGTCGGAGATCTACGCCCTCATGCGAGAGGCGTTCAAAGGTGGCCAGAAGGCCGTCCAGCTACAAGCCTATCCGTTTCGCATGACGGCAGAAAACCTCGTCCGGCATCGCCTGGACCCGAACTTTGCGTTCTGGCGCCAACTCAAGGAGGGCTCCGATCGCTTCGAGGCGCGCGGCGAAGAATTCGTCGTTGGCGTGTCGGCGGGGCGATATGCCTTCCGACCAGCCCAGAGTCCGGAGACGGAAGCAGAGATGCGGGCCTACCGGGCCATGGAAGAGGATCACATGGCGGTGTTGCTGGAGGAGGGCAGGGCGGCCATCCAGACCACCTATGCCGATGGCGGGCAGCACCCATCGTTCACCGCCCTGTGGCGCCGCGGCGTCTCGCTAGGGGAGGTGAGCCGTCCCGAGGCTCTGGCCTATGCCGGGCTGGAACGTGTGATCACGCCAGCGCGCGCGACACAACTGGTGTGCCTTGGAACAGGAACTTGCGCACCCTCTGCTAACGAAGTGAAGTCGATCTCGCCTCCGGCTACGGAAGAACGGCTCCTGCCCATCGTACCGCTGGACGGCCCGTCCATGTGGTTGAAGGAGTTGCCGTCGCTGTTTACGTCCGCCCCGGTCGGTGGCGCTCTGATGAGCGTCACACACGACCAGTCGATGATCTTAGGAGCCCAGGAGATCGTGCCTGCCCGCTTGGCAATGCAGCTTTGATCGGCGTTTGCGCCATAGGGAGCTTGGATTTCTGGCCGATACGTTAGGGCTGCGTATCGCGGATAACCAGCTTTCCGACCACAAGCTCATCGATCTCCAGGCGACCGATCCGCGCCCTTCCGACCACCAGTCGCCCAACCGCGAGAGCGCCGATCGCGCATGCCCCAAGGGCCACAGCGCCGAGCGCTATGGCGCCCACTGAGGAAGCTCCGACCCTGGCCCTTGCGATGGCGACGCCTCTCGCGGCAACCAAGCCATGAACGGTCCTGTTTCGATCCATCTCATGACGGCTCATGCGATCACTCATCATCCTGCTCTCCTCAAGGCTCGGAAGGCTGGTTTAGGCAGAGAACACTCGCCGGTGCAGCCATCCTTGACGTGAAACGGCGTGGCGAGACAGTGCACCCGATCGTCGATGTCCTGCACGAACGCATCGGCCCTACGGTATTCACGCCCGGTCACGTGCCATGGGCGCTACCGGAGACCTCTGCGAGCATACCACGCTGCCAGAAGCCGATGCATCTGCAGCCTCGCGCTTGCGACCTGTTCGACTCATCGCGCAGGCTGCTGCACCGACCTCAGCGCTCTGAGCGTTTATGGCCACTTCTGGCATGAGGCAGACCGAAGGCTAATTCCCCCGTGGCGAGATAAGCGGACCTTCACACGGCCAAGCTGAAGAGCAGTCCGTGACCCAACTCGGACGCCACAACGACTCAGTCACAAACTCCGAAGCTGGCCGAAACCGGACCGACCGCTTTCGAAGCTAGGAGGCTGAAGGCTGCCCATGAAAACCTACGACCCACCCAGTGCTCGTCCGGGATCGATCACCGCCGACCAGCAGGAGGAATTGTCCGAACGTCCAACGGCGACGCAGCTCGCCGCCGTTCTCCGGGTGACCGAGGCCAAGCATTCGGAACTTGGACGGGTCCGGTCCGCCCATAGCGCGATCAGCACCTTCTCCTGAATGGGTGGCCGAAGTGCTGCAGGTTCACCAGCGACCCTCCGCCTGACGCTGACGGAGCGCAAGTTCGTCATCGCTTGGGGGTTTTGTGGCAAAACTGCCGGTGCGAACCTCTCCATCACGCGCAAACGATGCGAAGTGGACGCCCTTCGGCGAGTGCGCCTGCTCGACCAGTGTCCATGAACGGGCTGTCGCCGGATCGCCCGAATACCAGCGCTTGCCGCGCCCAAGCATGACCGGAAAGGTGATCAATGCCAGTTGATCGACAAGGCCTGCGGGAAGCAGCGTCTGGTAGAGCATGCTGCTGCCCTGGATCAGCAGGTCCGGTCCATTGCTGGCCTTGAGGCGCGCGACAGCCTCGGCGGGATCGCCGACGAGGCGCTGGCTGTTGTTCCACGTCAGCGGCCGTTCGGACGATGTCACGACATGTTTTCGAACGGCATTGAACATCTCGCCGATCGGCTGGTCGCCGTTGTGCGGCCAATACGCGGCGAAGATCTCGTACGTTCGCCGGCCCAGCAGCAGCTCATAGCTGCCGCCCAGCAGCCGCCCCATCGGCTCGTCCAGCGTGTCGTCGAAATAGGGGAACACCCAGCCGCCGTGCGCAAAGCCGGTCTGGTCCTCCTCCGGCCCGCCCGGTGCCTGGATCACGCCGTCGAGTGACTGGAAAAGGGAGCCGATGATTTTACGCATCGACGACTACTCCGCGCTCCGCAGCCTCGATCCGGGCGATGTCGATCTTGCGCATGGTCATCATCGCTTCGAACGCTCGCCTGGCCGCGGCCTTGTCGGGATTGCTGTTGGCCCGCAGCAGCGCACGGGGCGTGATCTGCCACGAAAAGCCCCAGCGATCCTTGCACCAGCCGCACGCACTTTCCTGCCCGCCATTGCTGACGATGGCGTTCCAGTAAAAGTCGGTCTCGTCCTGGCCGTCGGTCAGGACCATGAAGCTGACCGCCTCATTGGCCTTGAAATTGGGTCCGCCGTTCAGGCCAACGAACGGCCGGCCGAGCACGGTGAACTCGACCGTGAGTTCGGTGCCCTCTGTCCCACCCGGAAAGTCTGACGGGGCGTGCATAGGAGCGCCAACCCTGCTGTCGGGAAAGGTTGCGGCGTAGAACTCCGCAGCCTTGCGGGCTTCCCCGTGATCGAACCACAGGCAGGTCATGAGCTTGTTGCTGGTCACGATATTTTTCCTCACTGACGCGGGCCGACCAGTCCGAAGACAGCGCCCTGGGGGTCAACAGCGGTCAGCGAATACTCGCCGCCCGGGATTTCGCTGGGGCCGTGAAGGATCGTGCCACCGCCGGCCCGCACCGCGTCCGCTGCCCGGTCGATGTCGGCGACTCCGATGTAGAAGGTCCATGCCGCCTGGGGCACCTGCGGCATCCTCGGCATGATGGCGCCGATCATGATCTCGCCTTGGTAGAGGAAGCGGTAGGAGCCGAAGTCGCCCATATCCATGTCGCCCTCCTGCCGCCAGCCAAAGTGCCGGGTGTAGAAGGCGACCGACCGATCCTGGTCGCTGGCCTGCAACTCGTTCCAGCGGA
>NZ_VOSK01000307.1 GCF_009296175.1 Microvirga tunisiensis
CTGTCGTTCTTCGACTATCTTGGCGACCGGCTCGGCCTGAATGGGGATCAGCCGAGAATTCCGCCCCTTGCCGACCTCGTCATCCGGTCAGCCTAAGGCCCACCGTCCCCCAAACTGCCCCGATGACGCTTTCGGGAGCAGGGCAGGGGACTTTGACGACGGGCCGTTCCTAGCACCCCGAACCCACGATCTGCCGGAGCTGCCGTGGGAGATCATCGCCGGACGGCTGGAGCCCATCACGATCAGCATCCTCCGGTTCGACGCCCGCCTGGAAGCCTCCGGCCTGGCTACCGGGTGGCAGTCGCGCTGCGACATGACCGAGGCGGTGCGCGCCCTCCTTCTCGACGGACACCTCGTCGATGTCGGTGACCTGGTGCTGCACGATGCCGGCATGGATGTGCGCCACCCCACCCACGAACTCACCCGGGCCGCGGCCGCCCTGCGCGCGCGGCGCACTGCCACGGCCCGGAAGGCGCCGTGGCCGGTCTCCATCGACGGCCTGGCCGCCCTGCGTGGCCTCGGTGGTGTGGCCGAGGACACGATCGTCCGCTCGACGGGCAGGAAGCCGAACCCGGACGATGAGGAGGCGTATCCGCTCTATGCCAACGATGCCGATCCGTGGAAGGCGCACTTTGCCGAGATCGATGCTCTGCTGGACCGCACCAACCAGGTGCTCGCCGGCGAGACCCCGCTGCGCAAGAGCCGCTCGCATCTCGTCTATGTCCCGGATCAGGATGAGGCCGAGGCCGAGGACCTGTGGCTTGAGGTGGTCAAGCGCACCAGCCCCTGGCCGGCGGTCGCGGCCGCATCTGTGGCGTGGAACGCGTGGCTGGATCTCAACCTCTACACCCGCCTCCCCTGGCTCGGGCTGATCATGGCCGCCGCCATCCTGCGCGCCCGTGGGCTGACCCATCACCTGCTGCCGCTGGCGGCCGGGTTCAAGCAGTCGAAGTTCCGGCCGCAGGGCCGGGAAGGGGCCCGGGAGAAGCTGGAGGGTTTCTGTCAGGTGCTGGAGGAGGCGCTGAGCCTCGCCCACAGGGATCTCGATCGGCTGATTCTCGCCCGCGAGCTGATGAGCCGGGTGACCAGGGAGTGCCGCAGCAACTCGAAGCTGCCGGGGCTGGTCGAGCTGTTCCTGTCGCGGCCGCTGGTGACGGGGCCACTCGCGGCCAAACTGCTGAAGGTCACGCCCAAGGCCGTCGATCTGATGCTGGCCCAGCTCGGCGGCGCGCTGCCGCGCGAGCTTACCGGCCGCACCCGCTATCGCGCCTGGGGCATCGTCTGAGGCAGCGCAGCTCAACCAGCGCACCTCAATACAGGCGTCTTGTGAGTTCATCTGTGGCAAGCAAATTTGCACTCGGGTCATTGGAGTGGCAAGACGTCGATGATCGAAACCCTTATCATTGCCGACGACTTGACTGGTGCCGCAGACTGCGCCGTTTCGTGCGCAACGGCGGGTGCCGACACGGTGGTGCTCCTCGATGCTAAGGCCGATCCGGGCGGCGCAACGGCTGTCTCAGTTGATGTGAATTCCCGGGCCATGACGGTCCAGGAGGCCGGAGCCGCTGTCACCGGGGCTGCCCAGCAGCTCTACAGCAAGAGCACACGCATCCTGTACCACAAGATTGACTCGACTCTGCGTGGCAACTGGCCATCGGAGCTTGCTCATATCCGCCAAGCCGCAACCAATGTCCTTGGACATGCGCCTCTTGTGATCGTTGCACCCGCTTTCCCCGGAACGGGACGCGCGACGATCGACGGCCATGTGTTCGTCAACGGCACCCCGCTCGAGAACACGGGCCTCTGGAAACAGGCAGACTCGACACGATCCGCCGATCTGCGGACTCTTGTTACTGATGTGGGATTGAAGGTCGGGGTGGTCACCCTCGAGCAGGTTGCGCTCGGGTCAGAGGCAACTCAAGGCGCGCCTCGCAAAGTGGGCCGATGCCGGGTGCGATGCTGTCGTATGCGATGCTCAAACCGAGGATGACCTGCTCGCTGTTGCGGCCGCAATCCTCATGCTTCCTGGAAAGCCGCTGTGGGTCGGGTCTGCCGGCCTGATGCGGGCTCTTGTCAGGGCAGGGGAGCCCGAGGTCGTTCCCACATCCGCCCCAGTATGGGCGGCGGCTGGAAGGCCCGTCCTCGTTGTTGTGGGCAGTGCATCCCGTGTGTCACACACGCAGTTCGATGCGCTGGCGGAAGAGCAGGGCGTCGTGCCCGTGACCATTCTCCCGTCCACTCTGCGGGAGAGCAGCACCCCAGAGCGGGTGCAGTCCTGCGCCCAAACTCTCGATGCGGCTTTAGCATCGGGGGGAGACGTCGCGGTCACGATCAGGGGTGAGAAAATCAACGTTCAGCAGGGGCCGCAGCTTGCAGCAGCTCTGGCCGCGCTGATTGCCCCGGGTCGGTGGGCTTATTGTGACCGGTGGTGAGACGGCACGGGCGATCCTCGATCGAGCTGGCATATCGGGGTTGAGAATGCAAGGCGAGATCGAGCCAGGAGCGCCTGTTGGCATATCGATCGGCGATCGCACGACCTTGAGACGGTGCCGCGCGATCCTGCGAGGCGGTCCTGGCAATCATTCCAATTCTACAATGAGCGGGTAATGTAGGCACCTGGCCTGGGGGGTCGTGCATGAGTCAGCCTATCATAGCGATCACAATGGGCGACGCGGCCGGTGTCGGCCCCGAAATCATCATCAAGGCGCTTGCTCATCGGGAGGTCTACGAGCGCTGTAAGCCTCTGATCATCGGAGATGTCAGCCGCCTGCGGCAGGCCGGCGAGATCGTCGGCTCCTCCTTGAAAGTTCGATCAGCGTCAGGTCCGAAGGAAACGGCGTTCGAGTATGGGTCGGTTGATTGCGTCGATCTCGGCTTGATTCCCGACAATCTACCCTGGGGCAAGCTATCCCCACTCGCGGGCGATGCGGCGTTCCGGTACATCGAGCGGGCGGTCGCGCTGGCCTCAGCAAATGAGCTTGATGCCATCTGCACGGCCCCGCTCAACAAGGAGGCGCTCCACGCAGGCGGGCATCCCTTCCCGGGCCATACAGAGATCCTGGCGGCGCTGACGCATACGCCGGAAGTCTCGATGATGCTGATGACCCCAAAGCTGCGCGTGATCCACGTGACCACTCACATCGGCCTGATTGATGCCATCGCGAGGATCGAGCCGGGACTGGTCGAACGGACTATTCTGCGCGGCCACGAGGCCCTTGTGCGCTCCGGGATCGCAAGCCCCCGCATCGGGGTGTGCGGAATCAATCCTCATGCCGGCGAAAACGGTTTGTTTGGCCATGGCGAAGAGGAGCAGAAGATCGAACCAGCCGTGCAGACGCTTCAGGCGCGCGGCATCCGTGTCGAAGGCCCTCTTCCGGCTGACACCCTGTTCTTCCGCGCCCAGCGCGGCGACTTTGATCTTGTGGTCGCCATGTACCATGACCAGGGCCATGGTCCGGTCAAGGTTCTTGGGATTGAGGAAGGCGTCAATGTCACCGTGGGCCTCCCCGTGATCCGTACGTCGGTGGACCATGGCACGGCCTTCGATATCGCCGGAACGGGCCGGGCTGATGAGCGGAGCATGCTCGAGGCCCTCAATCAGGCCATCCTCTTGGCTCCGCAGCATGCTGCCCTTGCCTGAAAGCCTCTGATGTTGCGAGATCTCAGCTGATCGCGGGAGCGGCTGAGGAAGTCCCAGGCGGTACAATAGACCATGTGAGCCACCGGCTTGTGGTCTGGTAGCTTCCAAGGCCTACATCCTTGATGTTCTGCCGGCATGGTGGGGATCCACGACTTGCCTGACCTGGGACAGTGGAGGCGCCGATGAGGAGATTGATGCAAATCGCCTGTGCGGTTGCAGCCTGGGCAAGCCTGAGCTTACCATTGTCTGCTGCCCCGACTGAGCCGGAGAACTGCCCTGGCCTGATCGCCTCCCGGGACGCTCTGGTCTCCCGGGCTGCCTTACGTCAGGATGAGGTTGGCCTGACGTTTGTCGGCCACGCCACCTTCCTGATCGAGACGCCCCAAGGAGTGCGGATCGCCACCGACTACAGCGATGGCACGCGTCCGCCCGTTCCACCGGATGTGGCCACCATGAACAAGGCGCACTCCACCCACTTCAGCTATCGACCGGATCCGGGGATCAAGCATGTGCTCAAGGGCTGGAATCCAGCTGGTGGCCCAGCGTACCACGACCTCACCGTGCAGGATGTTCGCATCCGCAATGTCTCGACGAATATCCGAAGCTCTGGGGGAGGGACAGAGTACGACGGCAACTCGATCTTCGTGTTCGAGACCTCTCAGCTGTGCATCGCCCATTTGGGCCATCTGCACCACACCCTTGCGCCCGAGCATCTCAAGAAGCTCGGGCGGATTGACGTTCTGCTGGTCCCGGTGGACGGCGGCTACACGCTCGAGACCTTCGACATGATGGAAGTGCTGCGCTCGATCAATGCGTCTTTGATGATCCCGATGCACTTCTTCGGTCCGTCGACGCTCAACCGCTTTCTTAGCTCAGCCCGGGAGCACTTTCCGGTGGAGTTCAGCAACACGGCGGCCATCACCCTCTCTCGCGCCGCACTGCCGAAGAGCCCTAAGATCCTGGTGTTGCCAGGGCACTGAGTATCTGTCGATCGCACTTCATTGAGGATCTCTGACTTTTAATCAGAGGGGCCTGGGTTCGAGTCCCAGTGCGCTCACCAAACCATATCAAGCACTTAGATGCTGTTCAGGTTTGGTCTTGCTTCCCAGAAAACCGGATTGGGAAGCGTATGGGAAGCAAGCTCATCTGAGTGAGCTTTTTCCTCCGCGATCGCATCGGTTCACCCACAGGGCGAACCTTACTGCCAGAATCAGCGAACGTCGAGAATCAGCCAGAGAGCCGACCTTGTTACGGTCGCGCTGAATGACTCAGATTGACCCTGGCTGTGTAAAAACGCGGCTGATGATATGATCGCCCAGCCTTGTTTGGGGGATCCGATGAGACGCTTTGTTGAGGGCGTGGATCGCAGCCAGACCACCCTGTTTCCCGACAGCCTGGAGGACTGGGTTGATGAGACCAACCCGGTGCGTGTCATCGATGCGTTTGTCGATGCGCTCGATCTGAGGGCGCTTGGCTTTGACGGTGTTATGCCCGAAGCCACCGGGCGCCCATCGTCCCATCCGGCCATCCTTCTCAAGCTGTACATCTACGGCTATCTCAACCGGGTGCCGTCGAGCCGACGCTTGGAACGCGAGGCCAGTCGCAATGGCGAGCTGATGTGGCTCACCGGCCGCCTGGCCCCGATCACAAGACCATCGCCCATTTCCGCAAGGACCGCGGCCGGGCCATCCGGCAGGTCTGCGCCCAGTGCGTCACCCTCTGCCGCAGGCTGGGGCTGCTGAACACCGCCAGCGTGGCCATCGATGGCTCCAAGTTCAAGGCCATCAACAATCGCGACAAGAACTTCCCGCGGGCGAAGGTCGCGCGCCGCCGCGCCCAGATCGAGGAGAGCGTTGGGCGTTATCTCCAGCAACTCGACACGGCCGACCGGCATGAGCCAACAGAAGCGCTGGCGGCCAGAACGACTCGCCTCAAGGAGAAGATCGCCCGGCTCGAGCAGGAGATGCAGCGTCTGGCCGCGGTGGAGGCGCAGATGCTGGCCTCTCCTGATCAGCAGATCTCGCTGACGGACCCGGATGCCCGCTCCATGGCCACGAGCGGGCGCGGCTCTGGCGTGGTGGGCTACAACGTGCAGGTGGCGGTGGACACAAAGCACCACCTGATCGTGGCGCATGAGGTGACCAACGATGGCTGCGATCGAGCCCAGCTCTCCGTCATGGGCAAGCCGTCATGGGCCAGCAGGGCTGTCCTGGAGGTGGAGAAACCCTGGAGGTGGAGAAACTCGAAGCGATCGCTGACCGGGGTTACTGGGACAGTGAGGAGATCCTGACCTGCGACCAGGCAGGAGTGACCGTCACCTTGCCTACGCCGATGACCTCCGGCTCGAAAGCGGATGGCCGGTTTGGCAAGCAGGACTTCGTCGATCTGCCCGATGAAGACGCCTACCGCTGTCCGGCGGGCGAGAAGCTCAAGTACTACTACAGCAACGTCGAGCGAGGGCTGACGCTACGGCGCTCCTGGACCAGCGCCTGTCACACCTGCCCGCTGAAGAGCCGCTGCACGACGGCCAAGGAGCGGCGGATGGTGCGGCTTCGAGCATGAGGACGGGCTGGAGGCGGTGCAGCGCCGGCTTGAGTTGAACCCCGGGGCGATGCGCCAGCGGCGCGAGGTGGGCATCCGTTCGGCACGATCAAGCTGCGCATGGGCGCACCCACTTCCTGATGAAGACCTTGCCGAAGGTGGCCAGCGAGATGGCGCTGCATGGGCTCGCTTACAACCTGACCCGGGTGCTGAACATCCTGGGCATCCAGCCGCTGATGGCCGCCCTCAGGGCGTAGGAGCCGGGCATTGCTCGTGCGATCACGCCTCTGAGGCGTCCAACGCTCGCCTCAGAAGCAAGGGAGCCTTCTACCGCCGATCATCAACCAGCTCGCGCTTGCTGATGATGTTGACGGGCTTTGGAGCGTGGAAAGCCGCGATCTGACTTCTGCCAAAGCGTTTTGACACGACCAAGACCGAGGCCGTGTGAAAACGCTGTTGCCGGCGTGCGGATGATGGGCGCTGTTTTGCGGGTGCCGCGATGGTGCGCATGGGCGGGCGTGTGGCATCAGGCTTCGAGAGCCTTCAGCAGGGGGCCGACACCCAGAATGCTGATCATCCGCTTCAGGTTGTAGGCTAGCACGTGCAGGCTCATCTCGGTTTTGACCTTCTCCAGGGTCTTCATAAGGAAATGCGTACGGCCCATCCAGGCCTTGATGGTCCCGAACGGATGCTCCACCGTCTGCCGTCGGATGCTCATGGCCTCGGGCATCCGCTCCAGCCGGGCCTGCATGCGGTCGAGCACATCCTCGTGCTGCCAGCGCTTCACCCGTTTGTGCTTGTCCGGCGAGCATTGGGGCTTGAGGGCACAGGCTGAACAGGCGGTCAGGTTGCGGTCATGATCGATATTGTCCCGGCGGTCTGAGCGCACCTTGCCCTTCGTCAGATGCTGACCCGCCGGGCAGGT
>NZ_VOSK01000308.1 GCF_009296175.1 Microvirga tunisiensis
TGCAGACCTTCCTCGATGCAATCCCGTTAGCGAAGGAGAAGATGATCGCCGCTTGAAAACATCATCGGACAGATGAGCCCGACCAACTCTCGGACGCCAAATGTCAGATCAAGTTCCAGCTACTACACCGGAAGCAACGGACTGCCTGATCCCGGAATTTCCCTTGTTCAGCGTCGCGGCACCGATACGCTTGTTCGGGAGTGTGCTGCTAAGGAGAGCACAGGAATGGACGACGCGACTGATCCTCGAAACCTCTGGTTCCTCAACACCCATGTTACCATCCGGGTCTCTGCACGGGACGGATCAGACGGCATCTCGGTTCTTGAGCATCATGCCCGACAGGGGGGACTCGCCACCTCTACACATCCATCATGACGAGGACGAAATCTTCCACGTACTTGAAGGTGAGGTGCGCTACCGGGTTGGGGATCAGGAGCGCCGCGCCCGTGTCGGGGAGACGCTGCTGACGCCCAAGGGGATTCCTCACACCTACCGGGTCGAGACGGCTGAGGCCCGGATGCTTACGATCACCCGAGGCGAGTTCGAGAACTTCATCCGTGCTTTTGGCCGTCCTGCCGAGCGTCATGGGCTGCCCGATCCGTCTGGTCCGCCGACACCCGAGCAAGCCAAGGCCCTCGCCCGCACCTGCCGTCAGTTTGGTATAGAACTCATCGGCCCGCCTTTATCGTGAGAGGCAAGGAGGCTCCGCCTGGGGCTCCAGTCTCGATGGTGCGGCCGTCGAGGACCGCCTCCAGACGGCATCCAGTTCCTCATTAAATGCACGCTCATCATCGCTATCCCAGAACCGCATCCCAAGTAGCTCGATCCACGCGACCCGGTCCTCCATACTCATCTGCTCAACAAGGGCCTCAACTTCACTCCTCAACACGGGAGGCATAATCACGAGGGTACCTTCAATCTCGATGTCATCGTTGAAAGTGAGCGCACAGGCGATCAGGTCGTTCTCATCTTGAAATATGAGGCCCCGGACAGGTTGGTTCTCGGGCTCGCAATTAAGGAGCTTGCGGCGACAGATGATGTTGATGGCTTGGTCGAGAGTCTGCCCCATAGTAGACCAGCTTTGGGGTACAATATTTCATGAATTCCTTTCACACTTTCAAAAGAGAGCGGGCATTGGGTCGAAGTAGCGGTTAACGGCTTTCTCGCTCGATGGAGAGATTGTTTTCGGGGCGTTGCGTCGAGCCGCGATTGTGAGTTTCAGACCTTGATATCGCCTGGGCGGCAATGCTGGAAAAGCAAACCGCGAAGGCTGAACAATCGCATAGAGTTCGTCGCGCAATGTAGATGGTGTGATTGGCCGCAATGCGGTTGGCCATCGTGAGACGACCGCCAGGAATTCATCGGGCGTCACCGGTCCCAGGGCAACGATCCCGCGCATCATGCCGTCCTCGTTCAGCCAGACGTTGAGTGCAAGATCGCGCCACCATCGATCCGTACGACGACGATAATCGTCCTCGTCATCGTGCATGGGAACCTCGCTGTCCAGAGTCCCGCACTGCGGCGCTAGCGGGCGACCCTAGGTTCGGTTCCAGCAGCCTGGAGAGCATAAGGATCCGAGAGGCAGTCACCGCTGAAAGGGTTTCAGGGCGCGCCTCCGCGACACGGCTCCTGGCTCATCAGTGAGGACAGATGCCAAAGCAGCAGAGCGGCCCACCAAGCCGCATGCTCTCCAGAGCTGCTTTGACGGTGAGAGAGGATGGTGGGTGCCGACCTCCAGCGGGCCGCCGCCATGGCGGCTTGGCCTTTAACGGGACGCTAATGCCGCCTGGCGGGGCGGCTCCCACCGGATAGGCTTGTACGCCTTGTCCCTCAGCTTCGCGTCGCCCCAGAGCGTATCGAGGTATCCCGCATCGGCGAGAATGATGGCGTCCAGCCGGGCGGCACGGTTGATGTCCACGTTCGCTTTGCCAGTCCGGAGGCGCTCGTCATCCTTCTTGGGGAGCGCGCAAGGTTCGTTCAACAACCCTCGGTAAGTTGGACGGAGGGAGAACACCGGTCAGGCAGCGCCTGGTTTGACGCCGATCTTGCCTGGCGTGATCCCTCAACGTTGTCTGCAATCGCACGCCAGAAAAGCGTGTGTCGCCTGACGGCACTGATCATCGGCTGAGAAATGGGCTATGTAGTTAGGGCTTTGATCTTCTGCGAGTTTTAGTCGCGTCGTCGTGTATTATGCCAAAAAGTCGATACCGCCGCAATGGTGTCGTTCCGAGTTTGGCCTGTTTGGCGCGGTTTGTTGCACAAACCTTGCGCGCTCCCCACTCACGTTCAACAAAACCCTTGCCGGCAGGGAGCCTCCAGATATGGCAACACCCACGCCCGAACAGGCCGAGCGGAAAGCGAGCTAATCCGATGTCCACCCATTCGGGGGAAGATCAGGGCTGTATTCCCGTTCCCTTCCATGCACCAATCGGATCCGTCAGCTGTTCCCGTGGCAAGGCCGATCGCAGCTATCCTGCACCAATAGTCCGCCTCAGGACCTCTGCTCCGTTTGGGCCGCTGTCATCGGACGCCCACGCAACGAACTGATCAGGGCGGATGAGTATCAACTTTGCCTGATAGTGCTCGCGGCCGCCGTCGCAGGTATCCCTGACGATCTTTAGCGGCACGCCCAATTGCTTGGCGGCGACTTCGAAGGATGTCAGGGTGCTTTCATGGACGTCCAGGCCCAAGAGAGAAAAGCCCTGACCCAGATCCTCAAAGACGTTGCGACCTGACGAGAGAAGCAAAGGTGCAAGGTGATGTCCCGCCCGTGCTTCGAAGCTATGTGAACCGAGAGCCCTACAGCCACTTCCGGGGTCTCCCCACACAATTGAGGAGCCGCGGTAGTTGGGCTCAAAGGCATTGACCTCGGCCGTTGCGCCGGAGCTACGGGCCTGCCATTCACGCTCAAACGTGCTTCGGTCGCGATCTGGACTGAATGTGTCCAGGAATTGTCTGTCAGCCGCGATGGCCCGCTCGATGAAGTCCCGTGCCGTCGACTGAAAGACAGGCCTTCGCTCCTCGTCGTAAGAGTCCAGGAGCCTAGACCCGGCCCAACCTTGCACCATGGCAGCAAGCTTCCAGCCAAGGTTTACGGCATCCTCGAGACCGGTATTGATGCCATAGCCACCATAGGGTGGATGGCTGTGCGCCGCATCACCGGCAATGAAGATGCGTCCTCTTCGGTAGGTATCTGCCGTGGCAACCCGCAAATCCCAGAACCCGATGTGCTCAAGTTCCACGTCGAACTCTGCCCCTACTGCGGAATGAAGATACTGTCTGAAGTCAAAGTTATCCTTGGTCGTCCCAAGTGGGACCGGAGCATGGAAGAACCACGTTGTTCCGAGATCCACACGGCCGAAGAATTTCCAGTATCCCTTCAGTTCCGGATCAAGAACATTGTAGTATGACTTGCCAGGGAAGCGCTCCAGAAGCTGGTGAAGACCTTTGGAGCGGAACACCAGAAGGACCATGAGCCGGTCGTGGTCCGAGCGGGTCTGGGTGACGCCACTCTGTTCCCTCACCATGGACCGGCTGCCGTCACAGCCGACAACGTACCGAGCGTGCAGAATTCGGCGGTCATCCTGGTCACGCTTCGTGATGACGACATGTACGCCGTTACTATCCTGATTTACCTCCTCAGCGCTCCACCCATAGAGTGTGCTGACCTGCGGGATCTCGGCGGCGCGCTGCCGGAGCACTGCCTCTGTTGCGTATTGCGGCAGCCGCTCGTTATCCGTGAAATAGAACGGCCTTACGAGTTCCCGCTGAAGCCAATCATAGGTGTAGCCTCCAAGTAGTGTCTCATACGCCGTCAATCCTCCAATCCCATAGTCGCGTGGAATTGTTCGCGCAGCCCGCAGGTCCTTTTCCGCACCCCAGAAATAGAAATGCTCCATCGTCCGCTGGGTTAGATTCTGCCCTTTTGGAATGGGTTGCGGAGACGTGTAGCGCTCGACAACAACGCAGTGGATTCCATGTTGCCCGAGCTCGATCGCCAGCCCCATACCGACGGGGCCGCCCCCGACGATGATGACCTGCGTGTCTTCCTGTCTTGCGTTGCTCATTGTCAGCTCGAGAAACGATGCCCGGTGAGCTTCTCCAGGTTCCTGAAGTAGATCTTTTCCTTATCCTCCTGGCATAAATCCAGACCCTCCAGGATCTGGAGGGTTTCGCGGATGTAACCAGGCCCCTGCTCGGGATCGAAGGGGCAGTCGGATGCAAACACGACATGGTCGGTGCCGTAGAATTCGAGCCCGCACATGGTTGCGGCCTTTGAGCCGAACACGGCCGTGTCGGCGTAAAAATCCTGTTTGAAGTAGTCCAGCGGACGCTTCTTCAGGCTCTTCAGGAGGGAGAAGTAGTCCTCGTCGGAGGTGTGCTTGCCAAGCTGATCCCACCCCGGGCCGACGCGCCCTTCGAAATAGGGCACCATGGCGCCGAGGTGGTGCGCAATGATCTTGAGGTTCGGATACTTGTCGAGCGTCTGCGAAAAGACGAGCCGCGCCATGGCGACACTGGTCTCGTAGGGCCAGCCGAAGGTCCACCAGATCTCATAGAGCGACTTCTTCTCATCGAGATAGTCGGGATGGTTCGCGCCTCGGGACGGGTGCAGCCATATGGGCTTGCGGAGTTCGTTCATGGCCGCGAAGAAAGCTTCGAATTCCGGCCGGTCGAGCGGCTTGCCGGCCACATTGCTGTAGATCTGAGTGCCGATCGCGCCGAGATCCCGGATGGCGCGCTGAGTTTCCGCTACGCCGGCGTCCGGAGTCGCAAGAGGTGTCTGGGCAACAAAGGCGGGAAAGCGGTCAGGATATTTGGCGCATAATTCCGCAAGTCCATCATTGCAGCGCTTGGCAAGTTCGAGGGCCGTATCCGGATTGCCTCCCGAAATGATCTCCAGGGGCGGAGCCGGCAGTGATAGAACTTGCGCGTAGTCGGGGAACTTGTCCATCACGCGGAAGCGCTCGTCGAGATCATGGATCGCCGGGATCGCGCGAGCACGGCGAACCATGTCTCCCATGTGGCCCGCGACTTCTCCCATCAGATCGTAGTAGCCTTTCGGAAAGAAGTGCGTGAACGCATCGATCCGCTTCATCGAAATCTCCTCATAAATGCCTTATAGAACGGAGGCCTGGTGTCTTAGCGGTGAGTGAGGACGGCGCTCCAATTCAGGGCCTGCTTTATCGGCTATGCACACAGGAACAGTTTGGGCACCTACTCCAGAGAGATGCCTGCATCCTTGACCACTTTCGCCCAGCGGGGCAGATCCTTCTCGATGAGGGCAGCCAATTGCTGCGGCGAACCGCCGACTGGCACAAGCCCTTGCTTGGCGAACTGGTCGCGGACATCGGGCGAGGCCAGGATCTCGTTCACAACCTTGTTGTAGCGATCAATGATATCCTTTGGCGTGCCGGCTGGAGCGCTTAAGGCATACCAGAGGTCAACCTCGAAGCCGCTGCCCCCCTCTTCCGCGAGGGTCGGCACATCTGGCGCGAGCGTGGAGCGCTTCTCGCTTCCAAGTGCCAGCAAACGAACTTGGTTCTCAGCGGCCATCGGAAGCACGGTATGCACCGGGACGAACATCGCGCCCACATGGCCCCCCACCAGATCTTTCACGGCGCCGGCGGAACCTGTGTAGGGGACGTGCCGAAGATCCACGCCCGCAGTGAGTTTGAACAGCTCCATCGCGAGATGTTGCGGCGTGCCACGCCCAGGCGATGCGTAAGTGACTTGGCCAGGCTTGCTCTTAGCATACTCGATCAGGTCCCGTGTGCTCTTCACCGGGATCGAGGGATGAACGGCCAGAACAAGCGAGCCTGTGGCGAGTTCGACGATCGGCTCGAAGCTCTTCACGGGATCGTAGGGCAGGCTCTTGGCGAGCGCTGCATTCATCAGGAACGTGTTGACGCTGAGCAGGATCGTATGACCATCAGGCTCTGTACGAGCCGCGGCTGCCGCACCAATGTTGCCGCTGGCGCCAGGCTTGTTGTCGATGATGACGGGCTGGTTCCACCGTTTGCGCAGTTCCTCGCCGACAATACGCGCCAGCACATCAGGCCCGCTGCCTGGAGTGAAGGGGACAATGATGAAGATGTTCCGATCAGATAGGCCCTGAGCCTGGGGCAGGCCAGGTACGGCGGCCGACATCGCCAAGGCGGCGAGCAGGCTCCGGCGCGACAATACCGCCATAGATTTCCTCCGATTTTATCTTTGTGAGGCTGCGTTGGCACGCAGTTGCCGGTTTGTTCCGATGCCCTCTGGGTAAAGAGAATGGAGTTCTTGAGCCCGTAGACAAGGCCGCAGATTGCCGGAAGAATGGCTTGCTACCCAGTAGATCACCTGAGGCGGAAACCCTGACCTTGGGCTTACACGGGGTCATCGCAATCTCTATAGTAAGCCTTCTCCGGTGGAAGCGATGAGCACGCTTAGGGTACTACGGAAAAGATCTGCCGTGGATTAACGCATCGCACCGTCACAAAGTGTCGTCGTAGTTCCAATAGCGTTGACACTGGAACTAGCAATATTTGGAAGTGGTCTCGCGGGCTCGGGATCGTACATGGCAAGCGCCTCGACTTCCTTACGAGTAGGACAGCATTTTCATTGCTCTTGAGACACTAGTGTTCTGTCACTGACGAGTGATTCCGAAATCCGATCCGACGTGCGATCCTGCTCTGATGGGCAAGATCGAACGCATTGAGGTTCCCGCCGCTGATCGAGATCGCTTGGAGAGCTTGGTCGGTGACCGCAACACATCCCAGAAGGTCGTCTGGCGGGCTCGGATTGTTCTGCTGGCTGGTGAGGGCCTGCGCGCTACCGAGGTCGCCGGCCGCGTCGGCACGAGCACTCTGACGGTGAGGCGCTGGCGCCGCCGCTATGCGCAGGCGGGCGTCGACGGGCTTCTCAAGGACGCCACCCGCCCGCCAGGGCGCAAGCCCCTGACGGCCGCGGTGATCCAGCGGGTTGTCGACATGACCCTGCCTGAGAAGCCGCCGCGAGCGACGCAGTGGAGCGTGCGCTCGATGGCCGCTGTCACAGGCCTGTCCCACACCAGCGTGCAGCGGATCT
>NZ_VOSK01000309.1 GCF_009296175.1 Microvirga tunisiensis
TACGGAAGCGAACCAAGCGCTCCTCAACTCTCTCTCCCGGTTCAAGAGGCATGCGCTCATCGTCGACCATAATCAGCATGCCGTTGCGGACGACCACAGGCCGTTTGGAGGCGAAATAAAGCGGGACGACTGGAACATTTTCTTTCATAATGTATTGCCAAATGTCGAGCTCGGTCCAATTCGAGAGCGGGAACACACGGATTGTTTCGCCAGGCCCAATTCGGGTGTTATAGGTCTTCCACATCTCAGGGTGCTGGTTCTTCGGATCCCAAGCGTGCTGATTGCTGCGGAGGGAGAAAATGCGCTCCTTCGCGCGGGATTTTTCCTCATCGCGACGCGCTCCGCCGAAAGCTGCGTCGAACCTATACTTCTCCAGTGCCTGATGCAAACCGATGGTCTTCATCACATGGGTGTGAACATTGGACCCATGGGTGAACGGATTGATGTTCTGCTCAATTCCGTCGGTGCTAACGTGTACCAGCAGGTCGATGCCGAGCTCCCTTGCCACCCGATCGCGGAATGCAATCATCTCCCGAAACTTCCACTTGGTATCCACGTGCAGGAAAGGAAACGGCGGCTTGGCCGGGTAGAATGCCTTCATGGCCAAATGGAGCATGACGGATGAGTCCTTACCTATGGAGTAGAGCATCACCGGATTCGAGAAAGTCGCTGCGACTTCCCGAAGAATATGAATAGCTTCAGTTTCAAGGCGCTGAAGGTGAGAAAGCGACATTAGAGAGAATGCCTCAGTGATTGATGGATGGTTGAACAAAGCGATCTAACTATACACGTCATTACCTTCAAAGAATCTCGCGTAAGTTCCGCCTGCAAAATGGCGCCGCAACTCGTAAACATTCACTACCGTTTGGTCGAGTGGGCGCGTTTCCTGGCGCTGGAGGACGGCGCGACCAGAAAGCTGGAGCGCTGGAACCCCCAGGAAATCCCAAATCCTTGTTAAGCAAGCGGCGGGATCGTGAATAAGATTCTCGTACTCGATCATAAGCATGTTGGTCGGCGCGAAGGAGTGCGCAACCTTGGCGTGGAAATCGTCGGCAGTCTTAAAGTAGGCCTCGCAGGCGGCGACAGACAATCTGACGCGCGGCGGAGCCACTTCGCTGTCCGAGCCGAATCTCAGCCATTGGCGGGTCTGCCTTGCCTGCATCAGCGATCGAAGCGATTCCAATGTGTTTCTACGAACGACGAGGATGACCTTGAGGCCTGGCCAACGGGTCAGCTCGGCAAGCAAGTCCGGGCGATCGTGAAACTGAGGTTCATTGATCTTGCAGCCAACATGCGTCACCTTGGTCTTGTCGCCCCGCGTTGGATAGCGCAGGTAGGCACACTCGAGGAGCTCGTGATCGCTGCGTAGCAGGCGGTCCCTATCGGGCCAATTCGTATCATACGTGTTGAGCACCTCACCGTTGCTCAACACGTTCGGATGCTCGTTTAGCAATTCTTCCAGATAGTGCGTGCCAGTCCTTGGCATCGCAAGAATTACGAATGGATCAGGCGACGGTGTGGAGTGGGTCATTGCATCTTCCTCCAGATCAGATTGGTCGCGACGCTTCCGGTAACTCCCATTACAAGACTCGTGGCTGTCATAGTTCCACCGGCTCGTTCAATGGTGAGGAGGCAGGAGGATTACAAATTCGCACTCAGGCAACGCTGCAAGCCACGGGACAGTGCGATAACTGTCTGGTCGCGCAGACCGGCATGTATGCCGGCCCGTAGGGCTGCGTCCAGTGGCACGTGCGCCGCGGCATCAGTGTTCGGCTTTCCCCAACTCGAAGTGCCCAAGCCGAGCACGCTTACCTTCGGGCATCTATGGCCCAGTTCGCGATACCGCACCGTGTATCTCCTCAAGTTTATCACAAGTCGTGTCAACGCATTTGGCGTCGACGAAGCAAACGTTGATGCAACAGCGCCACCGATAGGAAGAACGCCAATACTATGTATATACAAAGTACACCATTATGCAGGCCGACGCTGTCGGCCGGGCGGCCAAGCATTACCGGGCGAATGAGGTCGATGGAATGAGCTAGCGGCAAGAAGGCCACTACGCGTTGAAAGCCGCCGGGAAGTTGAGTGACCGGAAAGAGCGCGCCGCACAAGTACATCATGGGTGTAAGGATGAGCGTCTGGTAAAACACGAAATAATCGTAACGAGGCGCAAGTGCTGTGACAACCATTGCCAGGCCAGCGAAGGCGAGACCAGTGAGGGCGATGGCCGGCAGCGCATAGGGGATGGATGGCCACGCTGCATAGCCCAACGTGGCGGCAACAATCGTGATACCCGTCCCGGCCAGAAAGGCCTTGCTGGCTGCCCACATCAATTCACCGAGAACGATGTCACCGAGCGTGAGCTGCGTGCACAGAACCGCTTCCCAGGTGCGCTGGGCGTGCATGCGAGCGAAAGTCGCATGAATCGTTTCGAAGGTGGCGGAGACCATCGCGCTTGTCGCAGCCATGCCAGCCGCCAGAAACGCGATGTATGAGGCTCCGTCAACGCGACCTACCACTATTCCGAGACCCAAGCCGAGGCCGAACAGAGCGCTCATAGGTTCGGCGAGGTTCCCAAGAACCGATGCGAGCGCGACTTTCCGCCACGCCAGATAGTTGCGGCGCCATACCGCGACCCAGTTCCATGCATTGGCGGGCAGCGCCGCCGCATACCATCCCCACATCGTTCAGTCCTTCATCTCCCGCCCGGTCAACCGTAAAAAGACATCCTCAAGATTCGGCGGACGCTGCAGTAGGCGTAGACCCGTGCGCCCGCGCAGCTGCGCGCGCACCTGTTCCGGATCGGGCGCATAGCAAAAGAGCGTTTCTCCGCTCACCTCGATGCGCTGCGCGTACGGCCTGATCAGCGCACGCAGCTCATGCGGATTGCCGCCGTAGATCTCAATCACGTGGCAGCCGATTTGCTCGTCGATGAGAGCATGAGGGCGGCCTCCGGCGATGCTGCGCCCTTCTTCGAGCACACACAGCCGGTCGCACAATCGCTCGGCCTCTTCCATGAAGTGGGTTGTCAACATAATTGTCTTGCCGCGCGCCAGCAGCAAGCGCAGACGTTCCCAGATCAGGTGGCGCGCGCGCGGATCGAGGCCGGTAGTCGGCTCGTCCAATACAAGCAACTGCGGGTCATTGATCAGCGCGCGCGCAAGCATCAGGCGCCGCTTCATGCCACCAGACAGGTCGGCCACGCGCGCGTCCGCCCTGTTCTCGAGGCGGGCGAACTCGAGCAGCGACGGGATGGCTGCTTCGACCTCATGTTTGCTCATGCGGAAGTAGCGTCCGAACACAAACAGATTCTCGCGTACCGTGAACTCGACGTCAAAGTTGTCGAACTGCGGTACCACGCCGATGCGCATGCGTGCCAAGCGGGCGCGTGCCGGCACTGGCATGCCGAGCACCGTAATCGTACCTGCGTCGAACGGTGCCATGCCGAGGACCATACGCGTAATCGTGCTTTTGCCCGCGCCGTTCGGGCCCAACAGGCCAAAGCACTCTCCCGGCGCAACGGTGAACGACAGCCCTTCGACAGCGATCTTGCCGCCATGCGACTTCATTACACCAGCAAAGTCGATTGCTACTGTGGACATGTGCTCATTCTACAATCGCTCACGCCATGACATGGAGCACCGTGAGCCTTTGGCGGTCGGGCGGTAGATTGTCTCTGGATGCGCCGGCCACGCATCCGACTGCGGGTGCATTTGTGATAGAACCTTGAGAAAGCGTCGGCCGCAGCATTTGCGTGTGACGCTCCTGTTCGAGCGGATTGCCGTTGAGCGGCCACGGGGCGGAGGCAGCCAATTCCCGCGAGGGCAATCAACATTCCTCGCGTCCTGCCTCATGCCGCGACCTCCTAGGTATTGCAGACACATGGGTGGCTGCGAGTCCGTCAGATGTGGCCAACGTTAAGGAATCGCGCGTAAGATCGAGCCTACAAAAGGGCGCTGCAATGCCCGACGAGTCTGTCGCGCTTGATCCGGTAATCGGGCTTTGGACAATAGCCTGCTTTCTATCTCTGTCTGGTACGTCGTTGGCAGAGCTACGCGACAGCCAATCGCTAGTACTCAATGTACACAACGCATAGGCTTTCACTGGGAGTAGGAGAATGAGATTGATGGGCGTGTGCAGAGCGTAACTGAGGAATCGAAGTTGGCGAGCACGAAGCGCTGTCACGCTGCAGCGTACTATGGTCATGGAGGCAATTATCAGGCCTGTCCACCACGGCACTGAGGCCGTCAGTGTGAGCTGCGCGAGTCCCGCTAGTGCCGACAGGGCGAGAAATAGCGGTCCGAGATTCTGACCGACTACGTCTAGCGCGAGATAGCGGTCGAGGCCGGGCAGCAGGCGCAGCGCGAGCAATGTATCCCGGTAGGTGCTCCGTGCCCAGCGGAGTTGCTGGCGCGGATACGACCCAAGCCTATCCGGGACGACTGTTGCCGCAATGGCGTCCGGGACGTACTCGGTTCGAAAGCCTGCCTTCAGCATGAGAATTGTGAGATGGCGATTCTCCCCGAAGTTGCTTGGAATGCCCCGAAACAGTTGCGTCTCGTACTGATCTAGCAGCAAACGGAGCGCGGACCGGCGGTATATAGCACATGGGCCGCAGCAACACATAACAGCGCCGAAGCGGGCCTGCGCTGCGCGTTCCTCATTGCAGGCAAGCCAGTACTCCATGTCAATTAGCCGCGTCAGCCAAGTGTCGCTTCGGTTGCTGGCCGTCAACTGTCCCATGGCCGCTCCGATCGCTGGATCCTGCATCTTCAGTACGAGCTTCGTGACCACGTCGGACGCGATTATCGTGTCCGAGTTGACGTTGAGCACCAAATCTCCGGATGAGCGGCGTATCGCGACGATCTGCGCCTTGCGCTTTCCGATATTTTCGTCGAGCAGAATAAAGTTGAATCTCGGGTCGTGCGTGTAGGCATCGTGTACAGATTCCACCTCGTTGCGGTTGTTAGAGCAGTCATCGATCACATAGGCTTGAAGTACTCTGGGGTAGTCTTGGTTTGCAACGGAGGCTAGGCACGCCGAGAGCGTACGCGGGTCCTCGTTGAAGCAGGGAACGATGACATCGACGCTCAGCAGTCGGCGGGAGCCGACCAGATCGTTTAGCGCGGATGAAACGTGTGTCGGCAGTGCATACCCCAGCTGCACGGTTCTATATACAGTTGAGATCAACGCATAAAGCGAGACGGCGACAGTGCTGGTTGTGGCAAGCAGGTCCATAAGATGTCATCCTAATCAGGGATGGTAAGGAAGCGGGCGGATTGCAAATCCACGCTCACGCAATGCTGGAATCAGACAGGAAAGCGCCACGACGGTCTGGTCGCGCAGACCGGCGTGAGTGCTCGGTCTCAACTCGTCGGGGGGACACCCGTCGTGCAAGAGCACAATTGCGCCCGGCTGGACAGAGGCGAGCACGGTACCGACAATGGCATCGACTCCAGGGCGGGACCAGTCTCGCGGATCTACTGACCAGTGAATGGCCGCCAATCCAGCGCTCGCTGATGTAGTGATCACTTCTTCAGTCCAGATGCCATACGGCGCCCGCATGTGCCGGACCAGGCCTTGTGGGCAGGCCGTCCTGATGGCCCTGTTCGCCTCACGTATCTTGTTCTGGACGTCGCCAGGTCCGCATCTGGACAGGTCCGGATGGGTCATCGTATGGTTTGCGACCTCGTGCCCTTCCGCGAACATTCGTCGGATTAGGTGCGGCTGGTCTGTCGCGTATGCGCCGATGACGAAGAAAGTCGCTGGCACCCGGTGTTCCGACAGCACATCGAGGACCTCCGGTGTGCAATGTGGATTAGGACCATCGTCAAACGTCAAATAAACGCTGCGACGGCCGGTGCCGTCTGCGCACGCACGGCGCACTTCGGGTAAGCTGTCGATGCGCCTCATAGCTCTGGCCCGTTCCAATCAATTACCGTCCCGGACGGCCAATCGCACATCGACCGTCCAATCGGTAAAACCACGATGAGTACATCCTCGATGCGCGTTGAGGGCTTGTCGAGACGCGCATCTGGAAGGGTGGAACGCACGCAGACTCCCGACACAATGGTCGCCAGACCGTGCCGGCTGAACCTTGCAACATGGTTCTGCAACGCGTGCCGAACTGTGCCGAAGCCAAACGGAACTCCAAGCTCCTGCAGGACTGGATGCAGGGCGCGAATTGAGTGACCGATTCCGAGTCCCTCAAGATCCGGACGGACGCCGTACAATCCTAGTTCGGCCACTAGTACGTCGACCGCGCCAACCTTGATGAAACGGCGCAACAATCCCAAATGCGCCGCGACACCGCGGGGGTCATAACCGATTGCACGGAGCTCAGGCCTCGCGCCGGCCCAACTCCGACTGCCTTCGAATGGCTTTGCATTAAACGCCCCAGTCGGGCCAAAGGTCTTTCGAAAGAACTCGGCAAGTTCGACATGGTCGGCGAGTTGCAACTCATTTTCCCAGCACAGCCTTCACCGCAGCTGAGAGCGCATGGAGATACCTCCTCTTGCTTGCTAATTTCTTGAAGCACGCATCTCGCAGTCGATGCAGCGGCGCGATTGTTTGCCAAGCTAACGCGAAGAGGAGGGTTGGCTCAATTATACGGATATATGTAGCCGATATATTGAGGGGTCGAGGTAACTATACGAAAGTTTACCGTTGATAAGCGTCTACGCAAGTTGGCGTGAGCTTGTCGCGTCAATCCGGCGCGATGAAGCTTACGCAGGCCGCCGAAGTACGTGGCCGCAATGGATATTCACCCCTGTTGATGCCCGGCGGACACCTGAGTTGTTTCGCCGGGCCAATGCGAATATGGACAACCATGCGTATAGTCCTGAATTCTGATTCTCCAACCTGGGGGCAGCGCAAGATGTGTTCCTGACTGAGCGCCGGCATTATCAACCAAACACAGCTACCTTTGAAACGAGGTCGATCCCGCCGGCCTTCGTTCGACGCATGTCCCGTCCAATCGCGAAGCGGAACACCGCTGGCAGTTGCAAGGCAGGCGGAATTCTCGC
>NZ_VOSK01000030.1 GCF_009296175.1 Microvirga tunisiensis
CGGCTCCGACCTCGCCGGAACAGACCAGAGCGACCAGCCGCTCGAAGCCCGGACGCTCGCTGCGGCCCGATCCGGAGCGTCCCAGATCATCGTCGATCACGGTGACCGAGGCAAAGCCCTTGGCCTGCGCTTCCCCAGCCAGATCGTATTGCCGGCGCTGGCTTTCGAGATTGCCCATGACCTGGGCCATCGTCGACTGGCGAACATAGACGACGGCCGCGCGCCGCAGATGCTCAGTGGTGATCCGGGCGCTCATGGAAGCCTCCTTGGCGTGTTGGACGTTCGGCCTGAGCAGCGTCTAGGAGAAGCTCGGCGAGGGCTTCGACAATCCCCTTCAGGGTCGGGGCCACGGGCGGCTGTGCTTTGCGGGGCTCCAGCGCCAGAGCGAGCTGGGCCCGGGAGCGATGGCGGGGTCTTGGCATGACCGATCTCCTTCTGCGAAGGACCAGATCGTGCACCATGGCGGCGATTCGTCGTCCACGACGCAAGCACAGCGACCAGCTCGGCAAGGCCCTCGATGCTGACCTGGGGAGATCCCAAGCTCATGCCGGCGCAATAGGCCTGATCGAGCATCCAGTCTGGCAATTCCCGCGAGAGGTCCGGCCGCTCCTGGGTATAGACGAAGCTCAAGGCCTTACCGCGCCGATACCGCGAGACCTGAACGGTCTGTCCGAACAGCGGATGCCAGGGATACGCAATGGTCGCAGATCGAAAACCGTATGCTCTATGTCGCTTGTTGGCCCGAGCACATGATCGAGCTGTTCCACGGCTACACCTATTCCGGCCACCCGCTCGCCTGCGCGGCGGCGCTCGCCACCCAGGACATCTACCGCGACGAGAAGCTGTTCGAGCGGGCCAAAACCCTGGAGCCGGTCTGGGCCGACGCGATCCATTCGCTGAAGGACCTGCCGAATGTGCTCGACATCCGCACCATCGGGATCGTGGCCGCCATCGACCTCGCCTCGCGTCCCGACGGCGTGGGCAAGCGCGCCTACGAGGCCATGGACCGGGCCTTCGGCGAGTTCGGCCTGATGATGCGCGTCACCGGCGACACCATCGCGCTCTCCCCACCGCTCATCATCAGCGAGGAGCAGATCGGCGAAATCGTCGAGAAGCTGACCAAGGTGATCAAGGCAGTGGCGTAACGCTCCACATTCTCCCTCGCCATGGCCGGGCTCGTCCCGGCCATCCCGCTTTCAGACTCATCGCCCTCATCCTGAGGAGCAGCCGTGAGGCTGCTCCTCAGGATGAGGCCGCGCGAGACGATCGGGATCACTGGGACAAACCCGGTGATGACGGCGGAGGGTGCAGTCGGAGGGTGCGAGGGCCGAATGAAACCGCAAGCGGAACCAGGCGCCGGCGACCCATCGGGATCACCGGCACAGGGCCGGCGATGAGCCGGAGCGCGCGAGGGCCGAACGGCGAAAGTTGCCGATATGGCGACAAGCCTTGCCCCTCCCCGCCGCAGGGAGTAGGACCGCAGCACATTTTTCCAATCCAACGGCTGCTGTAAAAACCCATGTCCAAGGCCGACAAGATCAAGGCCCGCGCCCCGCGCGGCTTTGCCGACCGTACTCCCGCCGACCTCGCCGCCACCGAGCGCATGCTCGCGGCGATCCGCGACTCCTATGAGCTTTACGGCTTCGAGGGCGTCGAGACGCCCTTCGTCGAGTACACCGACTCGCTGGGCAAGTTCCTGCCCGACCAGGACCGTCCCAACGAGGGCGTGTTCTCGTTCCAGGACGACGACGAGCAGTGGCTGTCCCTGCGCTACGACCTGACCGCGCCGCTCGCCCGTTACGTGGCCGAGAACTTCGATGCCCTGCCGAAGCCCTATCGCAGCTACCGGGTCGGCTGGGTGTTCCGCAACGAGAAGCCGGGCCCCGGCCGCTTCCGCCAGTTCATGCAGTTCGACGCCGATACGGTCGGTGCAGCCTCCGTCGCGGCGGATGCGGAAATCTGCATGATGGCCTCCGATACGATGGAGAGGCTCGGCCTCAAGCGCGGCGACTTCATCATCAAGATCAACAATCGCAAGGTTCTCGACGGCGTGCTCGAAGCCATCGGCCTCGGCGGCGAGGACAAGGCCGATCAGCGCCTGACGGTTCTTCGTGCCATCGACAAGCTTGATCGCCTCGGTCCCGAGGGCGTGAGCCAACTCCTTGGCGCGGGCCGCAAGGATGAGAGCGGCGATTTCACCAAGGGCGCGGGCCTCGAGTCCGAGGCCATCGCGCGCGTGCTCGCCTTCACGGATGCCGAGGGCGCGAACAATGCGGCGACGGTCGAGAACCTGCGCAGGGTCGTGGGCTCGTCCGCCCGCGGCGTCGAGGGCGTGAACGAGCTTGCGGAGATCGCATCGCTCGTCGCCTCCTCGGGCTACGAGGATCGCGTGACCATCGATCCGTCCGTGGTGCGCGGTCTCGAATATTACACGGGCCCCGTCTATGAGGCCGAGTTGACCTTCCAGGTCCAGGACGAGGACGGGCGTCCCGTCCGATTCGGCTCTGTGGGAGGCGGCGGGCGCTATGACGGCCTCGTGGGCCGCTTCCGCTCCGAGCCGGTTCCGGCCACCGGTTTCTCCATCGGCGTCTCGCGTCTTCTCTCGGCCCTGCAGATGGTCAAGAGCCCCATCGTCGCCGGGGCCGAGAAGCCCGGCCCCGTGGTTGTGCTCGTCATGGACAAGGACCAGATCGCCGCCTACCAGCGCATGGTTTTCACCCTGCGCCAGGCCGGCATTCGCGCCGAGCTCTATCTCGGCTCCTCGGGCATGAAGGCGCAGATGAAATATGCCGACCGGCGGCAGAGCCCCTGCGTCGTCATCCAGGGATCCAACGAGCGCGAGCGCGGCGAGGTCGAGATCAAGGACCTGATCGAAGGCGCCAAGGCGGCCCAGGCCATCGCATCCAACGAGGAGTGGAAGGCTGCGCGTCCGGCGCAGTTCTCCGTTTCCGAACCGGATCTCGTCAAGGCGGTGCGCGAGGTCCTGGGCCGCCACTTCGGATAAGCTTGGCCTTTCGGGAACCCCTGTGGTTTCATAGGGGTTATCTCCCAAGCTTGACCATCAGGAGATGAATATGCCGAAGGATAAGGACAAGAAGAGCACTGCGAAATCGAAGAAGGGTTCGGGCAAGAGCTCCGGGACGAAGCTGGCGAAATCGGCGAAGAAGTCCGGCCTTATGGATTTGATCAACACGGACCTCGGTCGTGAGATCCTCGCGGATGCCCTGATCGCCGCCGCCGGCGCCGCCGCTGCCGCCCTCACCAAGACCCGCACGGCCAAGAAGGCAGGCTCCGCCCTGGCCAATACGGGCGCACAGGGCGCCGACCTGACCCAGACGGCTGCAGGCGCCGTCGCCGGCGTCGTGACGGAAGCCGCCCGCCACTTCCTGCCCCCCAGCCTCCTGGGCGAAGACGGAGGGGCCGAGAGCGGCGCCAAGTCCGAGCCCAAGAAGGTCAAGTACGTCCAACGCTCCAGCGACCACAGCAAGCGGAAGACGACCAGGGCCAAGAGCGCGAAGAGCGAAACGGCCGAGAAGCCCTGAGTTTCTCATTGCCACGCCGTCATTCGGGCGCGCGCCTCTGGCGCGAACCCGGGACCCATAACCGCTGCCGGCCTACGAATTGACGCAGCGGTTACTCTACCGCTCTTCCTCCAGCCAGATGTTCATGGGCTCCCGGTTCTTCTTCGCAGCCCCGAAACGACGCACTTTCCCGCCCCATTCACCCTTCCCGTCAAAAACAATCGCCTTCCTGGCCGGGCATTGCTAGAGAGCATGCCGACACAAGGATTGGGCAAGGCCAGTGACGGAGACGGATGCCATTGTTGCGCTGATCGCGCTTTTCGAGCGCGAGGGCTATGCGCGGATCGAGCCGCCGGTGCTTCAGCCTGCGGACGTGTTCATCGACCTCTCCGGCGAGGATATCCGGCGCCGTATGTTCGTGACCCAGGACGCCTCGGGCACGGAACTGTGCCTCAGGCCCGAATACACGATCCCCGCCTGCCTCCAGCACCTCTCCCGGCATGGCGCCCAGCCCTCCGGCTATTCCTATGGCGGCCCCGTCTTCCGGATGCGTGCAGGCGAGAGCGGCGAGTTCCTGCAGGCGGGCCTTGAATCCATCGGCCGGACCGATGTCTCGGCTGTCGATGCGGAGATCCTCGCCCTCGCCCTGGACGGCCTCAAGCAGATCGACGGCCCCGCCCCCATCGTGAAGCTGGGCGACATGGGCCTTCTCCACGCCCTGATCGATGCCCTGGGCATCGCGCCCGCCGCCAAGCGGCGCGTGATCCGGGCCATCGTGTCGGGCCAGGGATTGGCCAGCCTCGCCGAGCCCGAGGGGCCGGGTGCCCAAGAGCATGCAGGCCTGCTCGCCGCCATCGAGGGCCAGGCGCCCCAGGCCGCCAAAGCCTTCGTGGAAGACATCCTGTCGATTGCCGGCATCGCCCGCGTCGGTGGGCGCAGTGCAGGCGAGATCGCCGAGCGCTTCCTGGCCCGCGCGGCGAACCGCACCGGCCTGTCCGACGAAGCGCGGCAGGTCCTGGAGCGCTATCTCACGATCGTCGGCGATCCGGACCAGGCGGCCCATGCGGTCCGGACCCTCGCCAAGGATGCGGGGCTCGACCTCAACGGGGCGCTCGCCACCTTCGAGGAGCGGACCGGCTTCATGGCGGCCCGAGGCCTCGATGTGAGCGCCTTCTCGTTCGCCGCCACCTTCGCCCGCAATCTCGACTACTACACGGGCTTCATCTTCGAGGTGCAGGATCCGCGCCGCCGCGACGGCAAGCCCATCGTGGGCGGCGGACGCTATGACCGCCTGCTCGAGCATCTCGGCGCCGAGGCTCCGATCCCGGCGGTCGGCTGCTCCTTCTGGCTCGACCGCATCGTGGGGAGGCCCTGATGACCGATTCCCCTCTCATTCTGGCCGTCCCTTCCAAGGGACGCCTGCAGGAGAACGCGGCTGCGTTCTTCGCCCGTGCCGGCCTCGTCTTCACCCAGTCCCGCGGCGTGCGCGACTATCGCGGCACGCTTGCCGGGGTCCCCGATGTGGAGGTCGCCTTCCTGTCGGCTTCCGAGATCGTGAGCCAGCTCGCCAGCGGCACGGCCCATCTCGGCATCACCGGCGAGGATCTGATCCGCGAGCAGATCGCAGATGCGGACGAGGCGGTGGAGATGCTGACCCCGCTCGGCTTCGGCCATGCCAATGTGGTTGTCGCCGTGCCGCAGGCCTGGATCGACGTGCGCACCATGGCCGATCTCGATGAGGTGGCGGCCGATCTTCGCGCCCGTCACGGCACCAAGATGCGGGTCGCGACCAAATACGTGAACCTCACCCGCCGGTTCTTTGCCGAGCAGGGCGTGGCGGATTACCGGATCGTCGAGAGTCTGGGCGCCACCGAGGGCGCGCCGGGCGCGGGCTCGGCGGAGCTCATCGTCGACATCACCACGACCGGCGCGACGCTTGCGGCCAATGCGCTGAAAATCCTCGAGGACGGCATCATGCTGCGCTCCGAGGCCAACCTCGTGGCCTCGGAGCGCGCTCCCTGGACGGATCGGGCGCGGGCTGCCGCGACCGCCGTGCTGACGCGCATCGCCGCCGAGGAAGAGGCGCGCACGAGCCGCGAGGTGCGGGCGGCGCTCGATCCGGCCCGAGCCTCCGCGCTCGTGTCGCTGGCGAAGGACCACGGCGCCGCGCTACCCTATGGCAATGCTCTGGGCCGAGAGGTCGTGCTGCATTGCCGAGCCGCGACGGTGTTCGAGATCGTGGCGGCCCTGCAGGGCATCGGTGCGCAGGACATCACGGTCCGCGCCTTCGACTATCTGTTTCGCCCCACCAATGCTCTCACCGAGCGGCTCCTGCGGCGGATTGGATAGCATGATCCTGCAGTCTCTTTCACGGAGACTTCAGGTTTCGTGCGTTCCATTACGTGAGAGACAAGACAACATCACCTTGGGCGTTGCCTCAATGCTCAAGGCCCCTTATGGTCCCTGCGTTTTTTTCGATGAAGAGGTTCCGATGAACGCCCTTCGACTTGCGACATTCTTGGCGGCCCTCGCTACCGTCTCCATGGCTCACGCCCAGACAGCCGCGACGCTCGGCCGGCCGGTTGGCCCGACCCGCCAGGTGGACAACAAGGTTCCGCAGCCGGGTGAGGGAGGCAAGATCTTCCCGCTGAACTCCTCTTGGGTGGCCGTCAGCCTGAACGGCAAGCCCTTCTCCGGCGACCGCCCGAGCTTCAAGCTCGATGATCAGCTCCGAGCCACGGGCTTCAGCGGCTGCAACACCTATGCGACCGCCGCCTATCCCCTGCGCGAGCAGAGTCTGGCAGTCGGCCCCTTCGCCCTGACGAAGAAGAGCTGCGACAAGACCACCATGGCCATCGAACAGGCCTTCCTCGTGGCGCTCCGCTCCTCCGGCAAGTGGGACATCCAGGGCCGCAACCTGATCATCCGCACCCAGAACGGCGGCGAACTGCGCTTCGAACGCTCGCTCTGAGGCATTCGCTCTATTCGAACGAAGGCCGGCTTCACGCCGGCCTTTTTCGTTGTCCTGGTCATTGCCGGCCGGAGATGGCGCAGCCATCCCAGGGGAAGGAATCCCTCAGCTCGGTGCGCGTGGATGAATCCCCTCCCCTCGCCTTCGGCTTGGCCTGAGGATGATTCCCATACCGTCATGCCCGGCCTTGTGCCGGGCATGACGAAAGTATTGGAGAGGCTTACTCGGCGGGCTCGGCCTGCCGCAGGTCGACAGGGGTCGAGAGGCCGCCTTCGGTCTTCTTCATGTCGATGCGCCGGTCGTGATAGGCGGCGAGTGTCGAGCGGTGACCGATGGAGACGACCGTCGTGTTCGGCAGCTTCTCCCTGATGATGCGGTAGATCTCCGCCTCCGTGGGCTCGTCCAGGGCGGCCGTCGCCTCATCCAGGAACAGCCAGTCGGGCTTGGCGAGAAGTGCGCGGGCAACCGCGAGGCGCTGCTGCTCGCCGAGCGACAGGGTCTGTCCCCAGTTGCGCTCCTCGTCGAGCCGGTCCGCGATCTGCGGGAGCTTGGCGATGCGCAGGGCTTCCGCCATCTCGGAATCCGTGTAGGCGTCGACCTTGCTCGGATAGGTCACGGCATCGCGCAGCGTCCCGATCGGAATGTAGGGGCGTTGCGGAAGGAGCATCATGCTTTGCCCCTCCGGCACCTGGATCTGCCCTTCGCCGAAGGGCCAGATGCCCGCGATGGCACGGAAGAGGGTCGATTTGCCCGAGCCCGATGGACCCGTCATCAGGGTGCGCTCGCCCGGGCGGAAATCAAGCTCGTCCGTGTGCAGCAGGGCGCTCCCATCGGGCAGTCGCACGTCGAGATCCTCCAGGTGCAGCTCACGGCCTACCTTCGGAGTGATCGCCAGCTTGCTATCGCCACCGACGCGCTGAGCGGACGCAATCGCGCCCTCGAACGTGGTGAGACGGTCGAGCACGGCCTTGTAGTCGGCAAGCGTCGTATAGATCGTGATGAAGTAAGTCAGCGCCGACTCCACCCGTGAGAACGCGCCCACCACCTGCTGCATCTGGCCCAGTGAGATCTTGCCGACGAAGTAGTAGGGCGCGGTCAGGATGTAAGGCACCACCACGTTGGCCTGGAAATAGGCCGAGGTGAAGGTGTTGAGCTTGATGAGGCGGAACACGATCCGCATGTAGTTATCGACGATCTGTCCGAACCGTCGTCCAAGGCCTTCCCGCTCGGCCGACTCGCCGGAGAGAAGCGCGACCTGCTCCGCGTATTCGCGCAGGCGTGCCAGGGAGAAGCGGTAGTTCGCCTCCACACGCTCCTGCTCGAAGTTCAGAGCGATCAGCGGTCGACCGATGAGGTGCGTCACCCACGTGCCGAGAATGGCGTACCCTGCGCAGACCCACACCAGCAGACCCGGTATTTCCACACTCGTCCCCGGAAAGGTGAAGCCGGCCGAGATGGTCCAGAGGATGGCCACGAAGGAGACGAGGGTCGCGGCCTGGTTCATCAGGCCGACGGACAGGGAATAGGTGCTCTCGACGAACTTGCGCAGGTCTTCCGAGATACGCTGGTCCGGATTGTCCGCGCCACGGCCCATGATCTGCATCCGGTAATGCGTCCCGTCGCCGAGCCACTCGCGCAGGTAATAGGTGTTGAGAAAGGCACGCCAGCGGATGGTGAGCACGTTCTGCAGCAGCACCTCGGTCAGCGCGATGGCCACGAACACGGCTGCCAAAGGCGTGAAGATGACGAAGAGCTGATACCAGAAGGCCGCGGCATCCTTGGCCTCGAGCGCATTGAACATGTCGCGCGAAAAGAAGCTGAGACGGACGTTGAGCGCGACCTGAGCGAGATTGATCGCGATGAGAATTCCGATCATCCAGGTGCCGATGACACCTTCGCGAGCCCGCACGAGACCGATGAAAGGGATGCGGATGACGCTATCGGCCTGGGAGGCGAGATAAAGATCGGTGATGCGGCAGATGGTGCGGACGACGGGAACGTAGGACAGGCCATAAATGATGGCACCGAAGCCCGTCGCGCCAAGCGCGGCAGACGGCGGCGGAACATATCCCGTGTAGTCGCCCGTGATCACTCCTGCGGCTGCACCGAGGACAAGCGCCACAAGCACAAGGTGGGTCGCCGACAGCATCACAACGAAGATGCGCAGGAACTTGGGAATATCCCGTCCGACGAACACGATCCCGGCGAGGGCCAGGGTCGAGAGGGGCAGGTAGAACGGAACCGCAGCCGCCCCGGACAGGGAAGCCACCAGGACGCCCAGACCTATGAGTGCCAGCGCAATGCTCGCCTTGATCATACATATCTCCTGCCGAGATCCCGTTCTCGGCTCCATAGAAACCTGGAGAAGCCGGATCAATCGTGCTTGTGGCGAAAGAAAGGAGGAACTTCCTTCCGGCACAAGCGATAGCAGCCTTGTGAGAAGAGCAATAGGCGGTTATTGGCCTATCACGTTCGACAAAACAGATTGTCCTGTTTAAAGAACGAAAAGGTTGACTTAGAGAACGGGATGTTTCATGTGTCATTTCGACATCCCTACGTCACTGGAAAAGGCGACCCCATGAACGCCCCTCTTGGATATCTCGGCGAGCAGACTGCCCAGCGCCTGATCCCGGCGGAGCCCATCGTGCGCCTGGAAAAGGCATCGAAGACCTTCCCCGGCCGTGACGGCCAGCCCGTGACGGCGCTGCAGGAGATCAACCTTGCCGTGCCCCAGGGCTCCATCCTCGGCGTGATCGGCCGTTCCGGCGCGGGCAAATCGACCCTGATCCGGCTGGTGAACGGACTCGAAAAGCCCACCTCCGGCAAGGTGATCGTCGACGGCGCCGATATCGCGGCCCTTCCCGAGGCCGCCCTTCGCCATGCCCGCCGCTCCATCGGCATGATCTTCCAGCACTTCAATCTGCTCTCCTCGCGCACGGCGGCTCAGAACATTGCCCTGCCGCTCGAGGTCGCGGGCTATGACAAGGCCGAGATCAAGACCCGCGTCGAGGAGCTGCTGGCCCTCGTCGGCCTGTCGGACAAGCGCAACCGCTATCCGTCCGAGCTCTCCGGCGGCCAAAAGCAGCGCGTCGGCATCGCCCGTGCGCTCGCCACCAAGCCCAAGGTTCTCCTGTCGGACGAGGCAACTTCAGCCCTCGACCCGGAAACCACCCGTTCGATCCTCGACCTGCTCGGGCGCATCAACGACGAGCTCGGCCTGACCATCCTGCTCATCACCCACGAGATGGCGGTGATCCGCAACATCGCCCGCGAGGTCGCGGTGATCGAAGGCGGACGCATCGTCGAGCAGGGCGACGTGTTCGAGGTCTTCACCCGTCCGCAGCACGAAGTCACCCGCTCCTTCCTGGCCGACGAGTCCGGCCGCGCGCTGCCGCCCTACGTGCAGAGCAGGCTTCGGCCCGAGGCGACGCCCGGCAGCCAGGCGGTCATCCGGATCGGCTTCCGCGGTCCGCATGCGACCGATCCGGTTCTCGCGCGGCTCGCGCGCGATCTCAACATCGAGACCAACATCCTGTCGGGCTCGGTGGACGAAATCGCAGGCCGCCCCTTCGGCACCCTCGTTGTCGGCGTGCCGGAGCAGTTCCTCGCCACTACACTCGATTTCCTGAACAAGCACGGTCTCGACACGGAGGTCCTCGGCCATGTCGCCTGAGATGATCCGCCTCATCGCCAACTCCACTGGCGAAACCCTCTACATGGTCGCGGTCGCGGCGCTGATCGCAACGGCCTTCGGCCTGCCGCTCGGCGTGTTTCTCGCCACGTCCGGCAAGGGCGAGCTCTTCGCCGCGCCCTGGGTCAATCGCGTGCTCGGCGTCGTCGTCAACGCCACGCGCTCGACGCCGTTCATCATTCTCGTCGTGGCGATCATTCCCTTCACGCGTCTGATCGCCGGCACGTCCATCGGCACCAACGCCGCCATCGTGCCGCTGACGATCGCTGCCACGCCTTTCATCGCGCGTCTCATCGAAGGCGCGATCCGCGAGGTCGACCAGGGACTGATCGAGGCCGCGCGCGCCTTCGGCGCAAGCCCGCTGCAGATCGTCGGCAAGGTGCTGATCCCGGAAGCCCTGCCCGGCATCGTTCTCGGCCTCACGCTCGCAATCGTTTCACTCCTCGGCTTCTCGGCCATGGTGGGCGCAGTCGGCGGCGGCGGTCTCGGCGATCTTGGCATTCGCTACGGCTACCAGCGCTTCATGCCCGAAATGATGCTCGCCGTCGTGGTCGTCCTCATCGTTCTCGTTCAGGCGGTGCAGAGCATCGGCGACCGCCTTGCGCGCAGCCTCAACAAGCGCATCCGTCACGCCTGACCCTTCAAGAAAATATCGTACAAGGAGTACCAACATGTCCCTGAAGAAGCTGGGCCTCGCCGCCCTCCTCTCGCTTTCGGCCCTGCCGGCTCTCGCGCAGACGCAGACCGTCCGCATCGGCGCCACGCCCGGCCCACACGCGCAGATCCTCGAAGCCGTGAAGCCGATTGCCGCCAAGAAGGGGCTCGACATCAAGATCGTCGAGTTCTCCGATTACGTGGTGCCCAACACGGCTCTGGCCGGCGGCGACATCGAGGCGAACTCGTTCCAGAACCAGCCCTATCTCGACAATCAGGTCGCCGACCGCAGTTTCAAGATCGAGAGCGTCGCGCTCACCGTGAATTTCCCGATCGGCATCTACTCGAAGAAGCACAAGAGCCTCGAGGCCCTGCCCAGCGGGGCGACGATCTCGATCCCGAACGACCCGACCAACGGCGGCCGCGCGCTCATTCTTCTGCAGGACAAGGGCCTCATCAAGCTGAAGGAAGGCACGGGCTACAAGCCGACGCCGCTCGATGTCACGGACAACCCGAAGAAGATCAAGTTCGTCGAGATCGAAGCCGCCCAGGGACCGCGCGTTCTCGACGACGTCGATGCCGCAGTCATCAACACCAACTACGCGACATCGGGCGGCCTAGATCCGGTGAAGGACCCGATCGCCCGTGAGAATCCCAAAGGTCCTTATGTGAACATCATCGCGGTGCGCAGCGAGGACAAGGACAAGCCCTGGGTGAAGGCCCTCGTCGAGTCCTACCACACGCCCGAGGTGAAGCAGTTCATCGAGGAGAAGTTCAAAGGCTCCGTGCTCACCAGTTGGTAAGCGACGCATTCCTTCCGCATCCGAAGGCCGGGCTTCAAGCCCGGCCTTTTTCGTATAGAGCCCTCGGCATCCAACCCTGAATCGAGACTGAAAGTTCAACCAATGCCGCCTTGACAAAGAGCCGGCTAAGCTTCCTCATCGGACGGTCCTTAAAAGGCAGAACCGAAAGTCGGGCCTATGTAGCCCGATCTCTCAGGAGGAAATCTCATGCGATTGTCACTGCTGGGCCTGGCCCTCACGACGACACTCTGCGCGGCCCCCCTCGTCGCTCATGCTCAGGCGCCGATCACTATCTATTGCTCCATTCTCGAAGAGCAGTGCCGCGTGGGCGTTGCAGCCTTCGAGAAGGCGACGGGTGCGAAGGCCACGATGGTGCGCAAGAGCACCGGCGAAACCCTGGCGCAGATCCGGGCTGAGGCATCGAATCCGCGCGCCGATGTCTGGTGGGGTGGACCTGGCGATTCCCACATCCAGGCGGCCGAAGAAGGGCTGACGGTCGAATACAAATCGCCCAAGCTGCCGGAGCTGCACGATTGGGCCCAGCGCTTCGCCCAGCAGGCCGGGTATCGTGCGACGGGAACCTATCTCGGCGCACTCGGGATCGGCTACAACACGAAAGTGCTTGAAAGCCGCGGCCTGCCGGAACCGAAGTGCTGGGCGGATCTTCTCGATCCCAAGTACCGTGATGAAGTGCAAGTCTCCGACCCGAACTCGTCGGGCACGGCTTATGTCTTCCTGGCTTCGCTCGTCCAGCTGATGGGCGAGGACAAGGCCTTCGATTACATGAAAGGCTTGCACAGGAACGTCAATCAGTACACCAAGTCGGGGGCCGCACCCGTCAAGGCCGTTGCCTTGGGTGAAACCGGAATCGCCATCGCGTTCATGCACGACATGGTGACGATGATCGCCGATGGGGCTCCCGTCAAAACCCTCGCGCCCTGCGAGGGCACAGGCTACGAGACCGGTTCGATTTCCGTCGTGAAGGGCGGCAAGAACACGGACATGGCACAAAAATTCGTAGACTGGGCCCTCTCGGCCGAGGCTCAGAAACTCGTGGGCGCGGACCTGAAGATCTACTCGATCGCGTCCAACAAGAATGCGCCGGTTTCTCCGGATGCGCCAAAACTCTCGGAGATGAAGCTGATCAACTACGACACGGCCAAATACGGCTCCGTGGCGGAGCGGACGCGGCTGCTCAAGAAGTGGGATGCCGAGGTCAAGTCGGCTCCGAAATAAGTTGGGCGGGCAAGCTCTCACGCAGTGGCCGGGCGTCGTGCCCGGCCATTTTCGCATGTAGCCTATTTCTGGCGCGGCTCCTTGTTTTCACCGGCGGTCACGAGTTCCCCGGAGCGCTTGGCTCGGACGGCTTCCAGCAAAGTCCAGGCGGCGTCGCGGATCGGGCGTGCCCTTCCGCGCTTCTGGAACGGACAAGAGGAGCTCCTGTCACAAGGAATTGGTGTGCCAAGCTTGCAACGCGGGGTGGCCATGCCGGTTCCGGCATGGCGCTGGCCCGGGACGATCACTATTTGCTTAGTCCCTATGAGCCCTACCTTTCTGCCGCACAATCAATGGAGCAGTCCATGTCGACCATACCCACTGTCCGCCTGAACGATGGAAACGCCATGCCGCAATTCGGCTACGGCGTCTGGCGGGTCTCCAACGAGGAAGCCGCGAGCGCTATCGGCGAGGCCATCAAGGCAGGCTACCGCTCCATCGATACGGCGGCCATCTACGGCAACGAGGAAGGAGTCGGACAGGCCATCAAGGCAGCGCCGGTCTCGCGTGACGAACTCTTCATCACCACGAAGGTTTGGAACGACCGTCACGGCTATGACGAGACGCTGCGTGCCTTCGACGAGAGCCTGGCGCGCCTCCAGCTCGATCACGTCGACCTCTATCTCATCCACTGGCCCGTCGCGGGCAGCGAAGCCTATCTCGATACTTGGCGTGCATTGACCAAGTTGAAGCAGGATGGACGCGCGAAATCCATCGGCGTGTCGAACTTTATGGTGCAGCATCTGCAGCGGCTGATCGATGAGGCCGGCGTGACGCCGTCCGTCAACCAGATCGAACTGCATCCCCGCTTCCAGCAGACGGAACTTCGCGCGTTCCATGCCAAGAACGGAATTATCACGGAGTCCTGGAGCCCGCTTGGACAAGGCACCCTCATCGCCGATGAAACCCTAGCTGCAATCGGGCGCAAACATGGCAAAACACCGGCTCAGGTCATCCTGCGCTGGCATCTCGACAACGGCCTCGTCGTCATTCCGAAATCCGTGACGCCCTCCCGCATGCGCGAGAACATCAGCGTGTTCGACTTCAAGCTCGATGCGGAGGATATGCGCGCGATCGAAGGCCTCAATGATGCTTCCGGCCGTGTCGGGCCCGATCCGGCGGTCTTCGGCTGAAGATTGCAACGAATGCTACAGGTGGCCCTTCGCAGGGTCGCCTGCAGCCTCGAACTGTTTGAAGATCGCTTCGGCGATCGGCAGGAGCTGAGTCCGATCCGCTTTGGCCGAGACCACGTAAGACAATCCCTTGTCGATCCAGGAGAATGCGGAGACACCGCCCTGCTCTTCGAAGCGGAAGGATGTCTGCGCCTCGCTTCCACCGGAGCGGGCATAGAGAGTGAGGCGATCGCCGCCTACATTCTCATACATGAATTGCGCGGCGGCCTCGCCGCTGTCGGGAAGCAATCTGCCCCCGATGAGACGATAGCCTTGGGCATTCAGGTTCGGCGCCGTCAACGGCTTGCCCACACGGCGCGACAGCCATTGCACGAGATGCGCCTCCTGATCGGCGGGAACTTCCACAGGATGCAACCGCTCGCTGACATAGATGCGATGCGCCGCGATGGCGTTGTCGGCAACGCTCATAGCCTCTGTCTGCATCTGCGCGCGGGACGCCCACCAGACCCCGCCCCAAGCTCCAAGGATTCCGCCGATCGCAAGCCACGCCAATGCGGCGGCGTAAGCGGCCGGACGAACCAGCGGAGAACGGCGTTGGGCTGCAACGAGATTGGCAATGCGCAAGCGTGAAGGAATGGGCTCCTGAGCCTTGAAGGCGAGCCGTGTGCGCAAGGCCTCGCGGTGCTCGATCTCGCGCTCGACCTGTTCGGCCGTCGCCGAATGATCGGCGAGATACGCCCTCACCGCCTCGAGCCGCGAAGGTGAGAGCCTGCCGTCGACGAAAGCCTGCAGATCGTCTTCTCCGATGGGTCGCTCGCCCGTCACTTCACTCTCCTCAAGACGGCGCCGCGCCCGGTCTCCATGAAGTCCCGCAGCCGCGCGCGCGCCCGGCTTAAGCGGGACATCACCGTGCCGAGCGGGATGTCCAGCACCTGCGCGGCCTGCTCGTAGGATAGGTCCTCGACGCCGACCAGCAGCAGGATGGAGCGCTGCTCCTCCGGCAAGGCATCGAGCCCCTTCAGAACGTCGTGCAGACCGGCATGGCTCTCCGGGCTCATCCCGGGCGCCGGAACATCGTTCAGGGCCTCTTCTCCCACGCGGGTGCCGCGCGCCTTGCGCCGGCGCAATCCGTTGATGAACAGGTTGCGCTGGATGGCGAAGAGCCACGCTCTCAGATCGCCGTCGCGCCGCTGGTTCCAGCGGCTGATCGCACGCTCCAGAGTGTCCTGGACGAGATCGTCCGCCGCCTCGCAATCGCGCAGAAGGGCCCAGGCGTAGCGGCGCAAGCCCGGAATCTGCGGCTCGAGAAGGGAAGCGATCTCGTCCAAGGTCAATTCTCACGCATCAGGCATCATTCAACGATGAACCTGCTCGTCCTGCAAGCCCAGAGCATCGGACCCGAAAGTGGACACCACTTTTTGGCGCGATGCGCTAAGGCGCAGCGATATGCCAGACGTTGTTGACGCCATCGCCCGTGACCTCGCCGGGCTTTGTATCCTTGACCCAGAGATAGAGCGGCTTGCCCTTGTAGGCCCATTGCTTGGAACCGTCGTCGCGGGTCACCACGCTCCACTCGCCCGATGCGGCGGCCCCGCCAGCCGCCATGAGCGGCGGCCAGTTCTGGGCGCATTGGCCGTTGCAGGCCGACTTACCCATCGTGTCGCGGTCAAAGGTGTAGAGAGTCATGCCCTTGGCGTCGACGAGAGCCTTGCCCTTGCTCGTATCCGCCACCTTCGCAGGGGTTGCGGTTTGCGCGAGCGCGACGGACGCGGCGACGAGGGCTCCGGTCAGGATGGCGTGACGCAGAAACAGCTTCATGGGTGTCCTCCCGAGGTCGATGGTGACCACGCCTTTAAGACACGCCACGCTTGGCATTATTCCCGGCATCGGGAAATTTTCTTCACCGTCCCATCGCGTTGAAGCCGTTTTCGTCGATAGGCTCGCGCAGCTCGATCCGATGGCGGCCGTTGTCGCGGATCTGGGCCGTGCGAAAGCGGCCGTCAAGCTCGTCTTCGGGATTTTGGAGAACCTCCACGCCCGCCTTCCGCAGGCGCTCGATCTCCTTGTCCACATCGGGGACGAGCACGCTCACGACGGGAGCCTTGGTCACCTGAACGGTCGCAGTCGTATCGGGCTCCGACGGCAGGATGTGATCGGCCTCGTTGATTTCGAGCAGGAACCCGCTCCTCTCCATCACGGCCCGTCGTCCAGGAACGAGGCTCTGACTGCCGAGCAGCCGGAAGCCCAGCTTGTCCTGATACCACTGAACGCTCTCGTCGAAGTCCGGCGTCCGAATCGAAGCTGAGCTCGGTCGCGGAGTGGATGCCGATTGCGCCTGGACGGAAGGTCCCGTCGAAAACAGGAAAGCGCCGATGAACAAGAGAGCCAGAGCCTGCAGGATGTGGCGCAATCGGCGAGACATTGAGGCGGAGCATGCTTTCACGGATCGTCCCTCATCGGCAAACGGAACTTAGCCGTCTACTTCCATGAACGCCCGTCGGTCCAGATCGTTCTTGGGGCTTCAGGTATTCTCGGAACGCATCAGCTTGAGGAGCAGAGCGGCCAAGTGCGTGGCCTCCTCATCGGTGAGCTTCTCACCAATGGACCGGTTGATCGCCGGGCCATAGACACCCCACATGCGCCGCTGCAGCGATCGCCCCTCTTCCGTGATCTCGACCAGTTGCCGCCGCTTGTCGCCCGGATACGGGACGCGGCGCACGAGCCCCTCGGTCTCCATGCGGTCCAGGAGGCGGGAGAGGTTGTATTGCTCGAAGAGTCCCGCGTCCTCGATCTCCCGCGGCGAGGAGCGGCCATCGGGCCGACGCTTCAGGTGAAGGAGCACATCGTACCAGGACAGGCTGGGAAAATCGGCGCCTCGCAGCTCCGCCTCGATCTGGCCGACCACCTCCCTCCCCGCCCGGACCAGATGAACCCAGGCGTCGGTGACCGAATCCGACGGCTCCTGCATGTCTTGCACCACGGCAAAGCTCCTCTTGTTTCTATGCAATTGCATCATGTTTGACATTCCCATGCAAGTGCATATAAATATCTATGCATCTGCATGGAGTTTTCCGATGGCACATCACACCTCCTCAAGCACCGCCTATGGGGTTCTTCTCCTCCGGGTTTCCCTGGGCGTCATGTTCATTGCCCACAGCCTTATCCTGAAGCTCATGACCTTCACGCTTGCAGGCACGGCGCAGTATTTCGAATCCCTCGGACTTCCCGCTGTCCTGGCCTACGCCACGTTCCTTGCCGAGCTCGCCGGCGGGATCCTGCTGGTTCTAGGCGTCCAGACCCGTTGGGTGGCGCTGGCTCTCCTGCCCATCCTCGCCGGAGCCGCCTGGGTTCATTCCGGCAATGGCTGGGTCTTCTCCGCCGCCGGCGGAGGATGGGAATATCCGCTTTACCTCATCGTGCTCTCGGTGGCACAGGCCCTTCTTGGCGACGGCGCTTATGCACTTAAGCCCTCCTCCCGCCTCCCCCTTCCTGCCGCCCAGGCTGCCCTGAAGCCCGCTGCCTGAATCTTCCATAGAAAAGGACCACTCCCATGAAGCTCTATTATGCTCCCGGCGCCTGCTCGCTCGCTCCCCACATCGTGGCTCGCGAGGCCGGCCTTCCGGTCACCCTCGAGAAGGTGGACCTCTCGAAGCATCTCACGGAGACCGGCGCGAACTTCCGCACGATCAATCCCAAGGGCTACGTGCCCGCCATCGCCCTGAACGACGGCTCCGTGCTTACGGAAGCGGCGGCGATCATCCAGTATCTCGCCGACCAGCAGCCCGGCGCCGGCCTCGCGCCCGCGAACGGCACCACGGAGCGCTATCGCCTGATCGAGTGGCTCACCTTCATCAGCTCCGAGATCCACAAGGGTTTCGGCCCGCTCTGGAACCCCGCCACGCCCGATAGCGTGAAGTCTGCCACCAAGGATCGTCTCGCCAGCCGCTTCGCTTATCTCGACGAGATTCTGGCCAAGCAGCCCTACCTGATGGGAGAGACCTTCACGATTGCCGACGCCTATCTCTTCACGGTGGTGAACTGGACGAACTTCCACGCCATGGACATCTCGTCTTTCAAGAACCTCAGCGCCTTCATGACCCGCGTGGCTGCGCGCCCCAAGGTGCAGGAAGCGCTTGAGGCAGAAGGCCTGAAGCAGGCGGCGTAAGCTTCATCGGCCGCACACAAAAAGGCCCCGGAGTTTCCTCCGGGGCCTCTCGTTAAGTCAGAGCCGTTCGGGCAGGACTTAGAAGTCCATGCCGCCCATGCCACCCATGCCGCCGCCGCCCGGCATGGCCGGAGCGGATTCGCGCTTGGGAGCCTCGGCCACCATGGCCTCGGTGGTGACGAGCAGGCCGGCCACCGAAGCGGCGTCCTGCAGAGCCGTGCGGACGACCTTCGCCGGATCGACGATACCGGCCTGGAGCATGTCCACGAACTCTTCCGTCTGAGCGTTGAAGCCGAAGGTGTCCGACGCGGTGTTGTCGTTGATCTTGCCGACAACGATCGAGCCCTCGACGCCGGCGTTCTCGGCGATCTGGCGGAGCGGAGCCTCAAGCGCGCGCAGCACGATCTTGATGCCGGCCTGCACGTCCGGATTGTCGGTCGTGAGCTTCGCAACCGCGCCCTTGGCGCGCAGCAGAGCCGTGCCGCCGCCGGGAACGATGCCCTCTTCCACCGCAGCGCGGGTGGCGTTCAGAGCGTCGTCGACGCGATCCTTTTTCTCCTTCACTTCGACCTCGGTCGCGCCGCCGACGCGGATCACCGCGACGCCGCCTGCGAGCTTGGCCAGACGCTCCTGCAGCTTCTCACGGTCGTAGTCCGAGGTGGTCTCCTCGATCTGCGCCTTGATCTGCGAAACGCGGGCCTCAATGTCGGCCTTCTGGCCGGCGCCGTCGATGATCGTGGTGTTCTCCTTCTCGATGCGGACGCGCTTGGCGCGGCCGAGCATCGGGAGCTGAACGGTCTCGAGCTTGATGCCGAGATCTTCGGAGATCGTCTGGCCGGCGGTGAGAACGGCGATGTCCTCGAGCATGGCCTTGCGGCGGTCGCCGAAGCCGGGTGCCTTCACGGCCGCGATCTTCAGGCCGCCGCGCAGCTTGTTGACCACCAGGGTGGCGAGAGCCTCGCCTTCCACGTCCTCGGCGATGATGAGGAGCGGCTTGCCGGTCTGAACGACAGCCTCGAGGATCGGCAGCATCGGCTGGAGCGACGAGAGCTTCTTCTCGTGGATGAGGATGTAGGGATCCTCGAGCTCGGCCACCATCTTCTCGGCGTTGGTGATGAAGTACGGCGAGAGATAGCCGCGGTCGAACTGCATGCCTTCCACGACATCGAGCTCGGTCTCAGCAGTCTTGGCCTCTTCGACGGTGATGACACCCTCGTTGCCGACCTTCTGCATGGCATGGGCGATCATCTCGCCGATGTCCTTGTCGCCGTTGGCCGAGATGGTGCCGACCTGGGCGACCTCGTCGGAGGACTTCACCTTCTTGGCGCGGGACTGGATGTCCTTCACGGCCTCGGCGGTGGCCATGTCGATGCCGCGCTTGAGGTCCATCGGGTTCATGCCGGCGGCAACCGCCTTGGCGCCTTCGCGGACGATGGCCTGGGCCAGAACCGTCGCAGTGGTGGTGCCGTCACCAGCGATGTCGTTGGTCTTCGAGGCCACTTCGCGCACCATCTGGGCGCCCATGTTCTCGAACTTGTCGGCGAGCTCGATCTCTTTGGCGACGGTGACGCCGTCCTTGGTGATGCGCGGCGCGCCGAAGGACTTCTCGATCACCACGTTGCGGCCCTTGGGACCGAGGGTGACCTTCACCGCGTCGGCGAGAATGTCGACGCCACGGAGCATCTTGTCGCGAGCGTCCGAGGAAAACTTAACGTCTTTGGCAGCCATGGGCTATGCCTCCAGTTAAATTGTGAAACTTGAGAGTAGGGCTTTTGGCGGCTCGATCAGCCGACGATGCCCATGATGTCGGATTCCTTCATGATCAGGAGATCCTGACCGTCGATACGCACCTCGGTGCCGGACCACTTGCCGAACAGCACGCGGTCGCCGGCCTTCACGTCGAGGGCAGCAATCTTGCCGCTCTCGTCACGGGCGCCGGGGCCGACGGCGACGATCTCGCCCTCTTGCGGCTTCTCCTTGGCGGTGTCCGGGATGATGATGCCGCCGGCCGTCTTCTCCTCGGCTTCGATGCGGCGGACGACAACGCGGTCGTGCAGCGGACGGAATTTCATGGAACTTCCCCTTTGACGATGGGCGCGGCCCCTTTGGCCGCACCGTGGTCTGCTGGCTGTTAGCACTGTTCGTTGACGAGTGCTAACGCTGGCCGCGAGATAGGCATATGCGACGAGGGAGTCAAGACGCCTGCCTTAAGGTCAGCTTCAAAAAAGTGAGGCTTGACGCTCCATAAGGGCGGGTCATGATCGTTTCATGACCGACCTGGAAGCCATCGGCAAGACCTGCTTTGCCCTTCATGCCCGCATGACGGCCCGGCTCTTGAGCCGGACCTACGAGGCGGCGCTGCGCCCCCTGGGCCTCAAGCTGCCCCAGTTCGGCATCCTCGGCGCCATCGGCCATGGAACGACGGCCTCCGAGACCGTCCTGGCGGAACGCCTGGGCCTGGAGCGGACGACCCTGGTGCGCAACCTGAAGGTCCTGGCCGAGAATGGCTGGATCGAGCCTGTAACGGGGGACGGCCGGGGGCTGCGCCACAGGCTGACGCCTGCCGGGCAAGCCATTCTGGAGGCTGCCATCCCGCTCTGGCAGAAGGCGCAAGACCGGTTGGAAGCCAAACTGAAGGACACCGATGCCGAGGAGGCCCGCAAGGCCATGCGCGCCCTGCGGAAGGCCGCCTACCCCTCTTAAGAACCGTTGCGAAGCCTCCAAGCCTGCCATAGTGTGTACCTGCACAGACGGAGGTGGCGATGCTTGAGCGGGTTCACGGAATCGTATCGCGGGACGTTCTGACGGCCGAGCCGGGGCTCGCCTTCCTGCGCAGCATGCTCGACGGCCGCCACCCGGCTCCACCCTTCTCGCGCACGACCCATGTCTACATGACCCATGTGGAGGAAGGCCGGGTGGTCTTCGAGGGCGAGCCGACAGAGGCCTTCTTCAACCCGCTCGGCACGATTCATGGCGGCTGGACATCCGCGATCCTCGACAGCGCCATGGCCTGCGCCGTCCATACGACCCTGGCGGCCGGCCAGGGCTACACGACGGTGGAGATGAAGCTCAATTTCGTCAGGCCGATCCTGCCGAACATGGGCAAGGTCACCTGCGAGGGCGTTCTGATCCATCGCGGCGGCACGCTCGCAACCTCCGAGGGCAAGCTCTTCGATGCCAAGGGGAGACTTCTGGCCCATGGCACGGAGACCTGCATGATCTTCGATGCGGCTGCGCGCAAAGCGGCCTAACGGCGCGAGGTCAGCATCGCTGCGCCGACGATGAGGATGCCGCCGGCGAGCGTCGCCCAGGTCGGGATTTCGCTGAACACGCCGTAGCCGATCAGCACCGCCCAGATCAGGGCGGTATATTCGAGCGGGGCCAGCCGCGCGGCCTCCGCCTTGGCATAGGCGGTCGCCATGAGCACATGGCCGATCACGCCCAGCACCCCCATCAGCATGAACCAGGCCAGGTGCGCGTAGTTCAGGGACTGCCATGCCCAGATGCCGAACGGCGCGACCAGCAGAAACGGCCCGATGTTCTGAAAGATGACGATGTGCAGGAACTTGTCCCGCTGAGCGCGCTGACGCAGCAGCACGAGGCTCAGCGCATAGGTGATGGCCGACAGCAGCGCCGCGCCGACGCCCAGCCAAGAGCGGGCGGCACCCGCCTCCTCCGTCTGGCCCAGGACAACGACGAGCGTTCCGAGAAATCCGATGCCGATGGCGCCGACGATCCGGGCATCGACCTTCTCCCGCAGCATCAGCATCCCGAACAGGGCAATGAACATCGGCGACAGGAAGGACAGAACGAGGGTTTCGGCCAGGGGCAATTGCCCCAGGGCATAGAAAAAGCTCAAGGCCGTGACGACCGCGATCACGGAGCGGATCGCGTTGGCCGCGACGGTCTCGCGGCTCGGCCAGCCGGGCTTCAGGACGGCCACGACGCCTGCAACTACCAACGAGCCGCAGGCGAAGCGCAGGAAGGCGACCTGGAAGGTCGGGTAATAGACGGACATCCCCTTGATGACCGCATCCATGATGGACAGAACCGCGATACCTGCAGCCGCCCGCAAGGCGGGACCGAATTTCATGATGTCACGACGATGTGAAGGCCGGCGTCCGGGATGAGCGCCGTCAAGGGAAAAGGCTCTTACAGCACTTTCTGCGAGGCTTCATCCTTCTTTTCAGGGCATCGACAGGAAAGCGATCCTCGGGCTACCGCTTAAATTCATGGAGCTTGGCGGAAACAAAAGCCGCGCTTGCCGTTTATTCTGCAAAACACGGAAAACAGGATACTTCAATGCGTGCTTGGATCCCTTGCTCTGCAATGCTTTTGGCCGCCCTCCTTCCGGCGGCCGCCTCGGCTCAGCCCGTCCCCAGGAGCGGCAATTTCTACGGCAATACCTACGTCGCTCCGGGCTACGATTATCCCTATGCGCGGGCCGAGGACGGTTATGCCGAGAGCTATCCTCTCGTGACGCGTCCGTCCTCCCGCGCCCGCGCCAATCAGGCCGGCTATCCCTACGACGTGACGTCCACCGGCAGCACGGTTGCCTCCCTGCCGCAGGATTACGGAAACGGCACGGGCTACGACAACAGCATCGATTATGCGATCGCGCCGGAGTTCCAGCGCCAGCTCGTGTCCTATCGCGGCGCCGAGCGTCCCGGCACGATCATCGTCGATACCGACAACAAGTTCCTCTATCTCGTTCAGGATGGCAGTCGCGCCATCCGCTACGGCATCGGCGTCGGCCGTGAAGGCTTCGAGTGGAGCGGACGCCAGACCGTTTCCATGAAGCGCGAATGGCCGTCCTGGCGTCCGCCGGCCGACATGCTGCGCCGTCGTCCCGACCTTCCCCGCTTCATGGAAGGCGGGCCAGACAACCCGCTCGGCGCCCGCGCGCTCTATCTCGGCTCGTCGCTCTATCGCATCCACGGCACCAACGAGCCGCACACCATCGGCCAGGCCGTCTCCTCCGGCTGCATCCGCATGCTCAACGACGACGTGGTCGATCTCTACAACCGCGTGAAGGTCGGAACGGCCGTGATCGTGATCTGATCGCGCCCTAGATCGACATTCATCGCCGTTCATGATGGCCGGGCTCGCCCCGGCCATTCGCTTTTGGAGATCGCGGGAAGTCTTGCTGAAGGCGACATCGCCTGCCGCACGAGGGACGCCATGAACTACGTCTATCTCTTCGCCGCCATCGTCAGCGAAGTCATCGCGACCTCGGCCCTGAAGGCGGCAGAGGGCTTCTCGCGCTTCTGGCCGTCGGTCATTGTGATCGTCGGCTATGGGCTTGCCTTCTATTGCCTGTCCCTGACGATGCGCACGATCCCCATCGGCGTCGCCTACGCGATCTGGTCCGGCGTCGGCATCGTGCTGATCGCTCTCGTGGGCCTGCTGTTCTACCGCCAACCGCTGGATCCACCTGCGCTCATCGGCATGGCGCTCATTCTGGCGGGCGTGCTGATCATCAACGTGTTTTCGAGAACAGCCGGTCACTGAAGCAAAAACGCCCGCCATCCGGCGGGCGCTTCCGAAACCGAGGACGGGTCCTCAGGCCCAATCGCCCTCGTCTCCGCCATCGCCGCCGAAGTCGGAGAAGTCGCCCTGGTCTTCCTGCTGGCTCGCGTCCTGGTAGAGCGAGTCCGTGATGCCGGCATTGCCCGCATCGGCCGTACCCGCATCGGCCGCTTTATCGGCCCCTCCGAGACCGGCCGCAGACGCCACATCGCCCAAGGGGTTGTTCTCACCGCTGAAGGCATGGGTCAGGGCATTGGCGATCATCATGCCGCCCGCGACACCCGCCGCCGTCGTGAGAGCGGTCCCGAGGAACCCGCCCCCGCCACCGCGCTGCATCATGCCGCCGCCCCAGGGACCGGGCGCGCCGCCCATCATGCCGCCCTGGGGAGCGCCATAAGGCTGCTGGGGCGGATGCGGCTGACCCCACGGCGACGCCTGACGGACCGGCGGCGTGTTGTAGGCCGGTCCCGGTGGGCGCGATGCGCCGCCGCCGAAGATGCTGGACAGGAAACCGCCCTGCTGGGGCTGGCGGCTGGCGTGATCGACCTCGGCCCGCAACTGCTCGTTCTCGGCCTGGAGATTGGCCAAGGCCTGCTCCTGAACGAAGACCGCCTGCGCCAGGGCATAGGGCGCATAGGGCTGCTGGCGCAGCTTCTCGGCGATGAAGCGCTCGGCCTCCGGATCCCGCGGCTGGTTCGCCACCTGCTCCAGGCGTCGGAAGATATCGCTGATGACCTGGCGTTCCTGATCGTTCATGGCATGCCTCCTTCAATCGATCGTTGGAGAAGGATGTAAGCATGGCCCCTGCATTTGTTAGGGGCGGACAAGGCCGAGCTTGCGCATATTCCGTAAGCCCTGCGGGGCGATGCTTTCCAAATCCCGAAGGTCGCGCCATTCGGCACCATGCACCTCCCGCAGATCGGGACGAAGGGCATCGCCCGCCTCTGCTCTCACGACATAGCGGATATCATGATGCCAATGCTCGGGCTCACCCCGCTCGGGCCGGGACGGTATGCGGTGGCTGTCGATGTCGATGGGCATGCCGGATGTTTCATGCCACGGGTCGATGACAAGACCGTTCAGGCCGGTTTCCTCCATAGCCTCCCGGAGAGCGGACGCCGCCAGATCGTCCGGCGGCTCGTAATGGCCGCCCGGCTGCAGCCAACGCCCAAGGGAACGGTGGTGGATCAGGAGAACCCGCTGTCCCGTCCGATCGAGGATGAACGCCGAGGTCGTGACATGCCCGGGAAAGGTGCGGCGGGAATGAATGTCGTCCCCGCCTTCGATCTGGCGCCGGAGGATGGTGTGTCGGTCATCGGGCACACCGAAGGCCCTGGCGTGATCGTCGAGGATCGCTCCGACATGGTTCCGGAAGGCTGCCGGATCGAAACTCACGGACGAACTCTCCTGGAGCATTGGATGAATCCGCTTTTCGCTGACGCGGACCTTCGGTTCCGCACGATGCTCTAGCCTTCCATCACCTTGGCGAACGCATGCTTGTAATCGGGGTGCCAGCGTGACAGCGGCGGGCGGTTCTCGATGAGGTCCTCGGCGGCCCAGCGGACGCGCTTCTCGTCCATCTCCCGCGTCGTCTCGTTATCGGGGCAGAGCACGTAGAAATCGTTTCGCTCGAGGGCAGGCAGCAGAAAATCGACGACCTGCTCCGGTTCCCAGGCGCCGGCCGGCCTCTCCGTGATGCCTCTCGCCTTGGTGAAGCCCGTATAGACGAAGCCTGGGATGAGGAGATGCGCGCTCACTTGGCAATCCGGCGTATTGCGCAATTCATGGGCCAGGGCCTCCGTGAAGACCTTCACGCCGGCCTTGGAGATGTTGTAGGCGGTGTTGCCGGGCGGCGTGGTGATGCCCTGTTTCGATCCCGTATTGATGATCGCGCACGGGCTTTTCTGTTCGATCATGGCCGGTGCGAAGACATGCGCGCCATTGATGACACCCCAGAGATTCGTCTCAAGAATGGCGTGCCAGCGCTGCAGATCGCCGAACATCTGCCCGCCGCCCTCGGTTCCGGCATTGTTCATCAGCAGAGCCACCTCGCCGAAAGCGGCATGGACCCTGTTCCTGAGGCTCTCGACATCCTCCAGGCGACTGACGTCGGTCGCCACCGCAAGCACGTTCTCCGGCTGGCCTGCAACGCGTGCCACCTCCTCCGCGCTGCGCTGGAGCGTTTCGCCCTCGAGATCCGCCAGGCAAACCTTCATCCCAAGGCTCGCGAACCGTTTGGCGGCCGCAAGCCCGATGCCGCTTGCGGCTCCGGTGATGACGGCGACGCGGTCGGGGGCGATTGCTGGATGCTGGACCATCGCTTGGATCCTTCGTTGTTGTTCTGGAGACATTTGCGATTCGACGATGAGCCCAAAGTGGCGCGCAGCGGATCGTTCGCCAAGGGCCGTGAAAGGATCGGCAATATGCGTCCGACACATCGTTCTTCGTGTTTGGCCTTCCAGCCGTCGGAGATGACACCCTCCCCGTCATGGCCAGCCTTGTGCCGGCCATCCCGATACGGTGTGGTGCAGCGCTTTTCCAATCGAGATCACCGGCACAAGGCCGGTGATGACGTGGTGGAGAGGAGTTCCAATTCCAAAAGAAAAAGCCCCGCGTCTCTGCGGGGCTCTTGAGGTAAAGGGTCTACTCCGCGTCCGACGATTTCAGAGGCCGGACATTCGTCTCGATTTCATCTTCGTCGAAGAGGGTCGGATCGTCCTCCTGCGCGTCGAGGCGCGTCTTCTTGCGCAGCGAGATATACTTTTTCTGGATCTTGATGCGGCTTTCGCGGGCGATCTCGAGGGCGCCCTGCATAAGGGAGCGCTCGGCCTTCTCGTTCTGCAGCTCTTCCGTGAGGCGGCGGTTGGCAGCCTCCAGGGTGTTGCGCTCCTGCTCGAAGCGCTTGGTGACCTGGTCGATGCGCTCGGAAAGGCTCGCCAGCTTGTTGTCTGAGCTTTCGATCTGGAAGTCCTTGGCCGCGATGGCCTTGTTGAGCATCTCCACGCGCTCCTGCAGCTCGATGCGCGAGCGCTGAAGCTCGTTGACCATGGCCACCTGACGCTCGACCTCCTGCTGGGTCGCCTCCAGGCGCCGGTCGAGGGTGTTCTTCTCGATGGTGGTCTCTTTCAAGGAACGCTCGACGCCGCGCAGAGCCTCGTTCTTGTCCCGCAGCTGATCGCGGGTATGGGCCAGAATCTTGTCCGTGGCGGACAGGCGTGAATTGAGGCCCTCGATCTTCATGTCGAGGGACGAAAGGTCGGTCTGGTGGGCAGAGCGCTCGGAATCGATTTGGGTCTCCAGGCGCTGGCGCAGCACCTGCTCGGCCATGAGCTTGGTCTCGAGCTCGGAGGCGCGCTGGCGCGTGGCCTCGAGCTGGGTCTCCAGTTCGCCGTACCGATTGGTCAGGCTGGAGAGGCGATAATTCTGCTCCTCCGCCACCTTCTGCAGACGCTTGACCTCGTGATCGAGCAGGCCGTTGCGCTCGCGGGTTTCGATGAGCTCGCGCTCGGCGCGGGCCACCGTCTGGTCGGCCTCCTGGGTTTCAAGGCGCAGGGCCTGGTTCTCTTCGGTGATGTTGCGGGATCGCTCGGTCTCGATGGAGAGCTGATTCTCCAGATCGGTGACGATCGCCTCCTTGTCCTTCACATTGAGGCGCAGGTCCTCGACGAAGGAATCCTGCTCGCGGACCCTGGTCTCCGCCTTGCGCAGCTGCGAAACCGCAGAATTCAGGTCGTCCACCGTCCGGGCATGAAGGCTGTTGAGATCGCCGAGTTCCCGGCGCAGCGCCAGGGTCGTCTCGGTTTCCTGCTTGAGCACCGCCTCGGTTTCGAGAAGGCGCGACTGAAGCTGCGGATAGCTGCGGATGAGCTCGATCACCGGCTCGTTGAGGAGGGCGAAATCCTCCTTGAGGCTGCGGATCTCCTCCAGCCGGTCGATCATGTTGGCGAAGCGGACGCGGATCAGTTCGTTCTTCTGGCCGACAGAATCGAGCGCTGCGTTGGGGCGAACCACAATCGTCTCGCCTTTTTCCGGAGAAGCAACGGCAGTCGCGGCAACGGCCTCGGCGCTCCTGCCCCTCTCGTGCAGAGAGCTGACCTCAGCATCATCCTGCCTCTTGCCAAAACGGTTCCTGAAAGACGTCCATCCCGAAGACATGTGCCGGCCCTTACGCCCCTGAAATTTACACTTTCCTAACTTTTAGCTCAGATGGGAGCAGTTTGGAAATGAAATTTCGTTGCGTAAGAATGTAGCAGGCTCACTCTGCCGCGATGGTTAACGGCCGAGACACACGCTTCTGAAAACCCGCCGCCTCCAGCGTTTCTGGCATGGGTCCGCCAGTCGCCCAATCGAGAAGCTCAACCGTATGGACGATGGGGATCTCGGTGCCTTTCCCGATCTGGGTCATGCAGCCGATATTACCGGTGGCGATGAGGTCGGGCTTGGTGCGCTCGATATTGGCGACCTTCCGGGCCCGGAGCTGGGCGGCGATCTCCGGCTGGAGCAGGTTGTAGGTGCCGGCCGAGCCGCAGCAGATATGCCCTTCCGGCACGTCCTTCACGGCAAAGCCCGCCTGCTTCAGCAGAGTCTTCGGCTCGGTGCGGATCGCCTGCCCATGCTGCATGGAGCAGGCGGAATGGTAGGCCACCACCAGGTCCGTCTCACGCACCGGCTCCATGAGCTTCAGGGACATGACGTATTCGGTGATGTCCTTGGCGATGGCGGAGACGCGGGCCGCCTTCTCGGCATAGTCCGGGTCCTCCCGGAACATGAAGCCGTAATCCTTGATCGTCGTGCCGCAGCCCGACGCCGTGATGATGATGGCGTCCAGCCCCTCCCCGTCCATATCGGCGATCCAGGCGTCGATATTGCGCTTGGCGAAGCCGTGGGCCTCCTCGTCGCGGCCCATGTGGTGAACGAGCGCGCCGCAGCACCCCTCCCCCTTGGGCTGGACCACATCGACGCCGTGACGGTTGAGGAGGCGGATGGCCGCCTCGTTGAAGCCAGGCTTGAGCACCGGCTGGGCGCAGCCGGACAGGATGGCGACCCGGCCCCGGCGCTCCCCATGCGCCTTGAAGGTGCCGGGCTGATCGAAGGGCGAGCGCGCGGGAGCCTTCACCGGCGCCAGCTCGATCATCGCCTGCAGGCGGTTGCCGACGAGCGGCAGCGCGCCGATCACGCCCTTGAGGGGCTTGGCCAGCATCGCCGCGCCCAGGGCGAAGCGGAAGCGGTTCGGATATGGCAGCACGCTGGCGAGAACCCAGCGCAGAAGCCGATCATGCCAGGGCCGCGTATAGGTGGCCTCGATATACGCGCGGGCGTGATCGACCAAATGCATGTAATGCACGCCGGACGGACAAGTGGTCATGCAGGAGAGGCACGAGAGGCAGCGGTCGATATGCTTCACCACCTCCGGCGAGGCGGGCTTCCCGCTCTCCAGCATATCCTTCATCAGGTAGATGCGCCCGCGCGGGGAATCGAGCTCGTCGCCGAGCAGCAGATAGGTCGGGCAGGTGGCGGTGCAGAAGCCGCAATGGACGCAGGTCCGGAGGATCTTCTCCGAACTGGCCATGGCGGGATCTCTGAGCTGATCGGGCGTGAAATTGGTTTGCATCGTTTTATCTCACATCGCCCCTTGCCATCGATTGATGGCATCAATGGGATGGATCAGCATGATGATGTTCAGGATCAGGTTGTCGCGGATCCAGAACCCGACGAACGCTTCCATGATCGCCGCCAGCAGAACCGTCAGCCAGACCGGCCATAGGCGGGCCAACACGAACCCGGCGATCATGGCGAATATGTCCGAGACCGAATTGACGACGCTGTCGCCATAATAATCGAGCGCGATGGTCGTTGCACGATAACGATCGATGACGGAGTCGGTATTCTCGGCGATCTCCCACGTTGCCTCCAGCCCGATGGCGAGCAGAAGCGCGACACCGAGGGGAAGCGCCTTTCCGCGCAGGACGCCGATGCTCCAAGCCCCCAGATAGAACAGGAAGCCATGGATGACGTGGGAGGGCGTGTACCAGTCGGTCAGGTGCTGCGAATTGCCGGAATCCTTCACGGTTCCGTGCCACAGCTCGACGGTGCCGCAGGTGCAGATCGGCGTGCGGCCCATCATGAGAAGGATGGCGGCGGTGAGCGCGATGAGCCCGAGGGCAAGGCCGCCGATAAGGACCGTCCGCGAGCCGCTCAACGTCCTCGCCTCCGACGTGAGAGAAGCCGTGCCCGCCATCTCAGATCCCCGCATACATCCGGCCCAGATTGAGAATTCCGGCCGGATCCAAGGAAGCCTTGATGCCACGGGTGAGCGTCATCAGCGCCTCCGGCTGCGGCTCGAACACGTCGAGGGTGGAGCGGATCTCGGCCGGTGCGCGCACCAGGATGGCATGGCCGCCGAAGGTTCTGGTCGCCTCGCGCATGACGGAGGCGCCCGCATCGTCGTCGATGGCCGTCGAGATCCAGACGAGGCCGCCGCCCCAATCGTAGAACCACTGCGCATCGAGAGATCGCGCAACCTGGGCGACGAGGTCCGGCCCCTTCGTCGGCGCGGTGGACACGCGCCAGATCGCCCGCTCGCCCCGATCGGTCAGAAGCGTCGCATCGCGCACCGATTGCCAGAGCGCCTCGGCTCCGACGCCTTCGAGCAGATCCATGAACCGGAAGCGCTTCAGCAGGCGCTTGAGCTCGTTCATGCGATAATCGACCGAGACCCTGAATCCCTCGAGCCGGATCAGCGTGCTGCCGCCGCGCCGGTCGCGGTCCGGGACATGGGCGGCGCCTGTCACGTCGAAGGGCGATCCGAGGGCCATCGACAGGGCCTCGATGCCCTGCCTGTCGTCGAGGCCACGGATGACGAGGGTCGCCATGCGCTCCTGCTTGGGCAGAACCTTGAACGTGACCTCGGTGAGAAAGCCCAGGGTGCCCCAGGAGCCGGCCATGAGCTTCACCAGATCGAGGCCAGTGACGTTCTTCATCACGCGGCCGCCGGATTTCACCACTTCGCCCCGCCCGTTGACGAAGCGCACGCCGATCAGGCTGTCGCGGGCGGCACCAGCCATGATCCGGCGCGGGCCGGAGATGTTCATGGCCGCGATGGCGCCGATGGTCGGATCGCCCCTGGTGCCGAGGAGCGAACGGTAATCCATCGGCTCGAACGGCAGCTCCTGTCCCTTCGCGGCCAGCACCCGCATGACCTCCAGCACCGGCGTGCCGCTGCGGGCGGAGATCACCAGTTCCGCCGGCTCGTAGAGCGTGATCCCGGCCATGGCGGACGACGAGATCGAGGCGTCGGTCTGGTTCGGGCGGCCCATCGGCGCCTTCGTGCTATTGCCGGAAACGTTCAGAAGCGTGCCTGTGCCGGCGGCTTCGCGGATGATGATCGATGCGTCCTGCTCGTCGCGAGGGGTATGGGTTGTCACGCGGCGAACCTTCCTTCGAGCGGGAAGACCTTTGCGGGATTGAGCAGCCAGCGTGGATCGAACACGCCGCGCACGCGCATCTGCTGCTCCAGATCGGTGGCGTTGAACTGGCAGGTCATCAGATCGCGCTTCTCGATGCCGACGCCATGCTCGCCGGTGAGGCAGCCGCCGACCTCGACGCAGAGCTTGAGGATGTCCTCGCCCGCCTTCTCGGCCTTTTCCATCTCGCCCGGCTTGTTGGTGTTGAACATGACGAGCGGATGCAGGTTGCCGTCGCCCGCATGGAACACGTTGGCGACGCCGAGCCCGTAGGATTTCACGATCTCGTCGATGCGGTTGAGCACGTAAGGCAGCTGCCCCGTCGGGATCGTGCCGTCCATGCAGATGTAATCGGCCACCCGGCCCGTGGCGCCGAAGGCCGATTTGCGCCCCTTCCAGATCGCCGCGCTCTCGGCCTCCGATTGCGAGACCTTCATGGTCTTCGGCTTGAACGGTTCGGCGATCGTGACGATGCGGCGGAGCATGTCGTCGATCTCCGCATCGGAGCCCTCGACCTCCACGATCAGCATGGCCTCCACGTCGAGCGGATAGCCCGCATGGGCGAAGGCCTCGCAGATCTGGATCGCGGGCTTGTCCATGTATTCGAGCGCCACCGGGATGATGCCCGCCCCGATGATCGCCGCCACGCAGGCGCCGGCAGCCTCCACCGACCCGAAGCCGAAGAGCGCCGGCCGCGCCCCTTCGGCGGCGCGCAGGATCCGCACCACCGCCTCCGTGACCACGCCGAGTTGGCCTTCCGAGCCGCAGACGAGGCCGAGGAGATCGTAGCCCGCTGCGTCCAGATGGTCGCCGCCGATCTCCACCACCGTTCCGTCGAGGAGCACCATGGTGACCCCGAGCAGGTTGTTGGTGGTCACGCCGTATTTCAGGCAATGCGCCCCGCCCGAATTCATGGCGATGTTGCCCGCAATCGTACAGGCGAGCTGGCTCGATGGATCGGGAGCGTAGAAGAAGCCTTCATGCGCCACCGCCTGGCTGATGCCGAGATTGGTGATGCCCGATTGAACGCGCGCCGTGCGACCCTCGAAATTGACGTCCAGCACCCGGTTCATCTTGGCGACGCCGAGCACGATGGCATCGGCTTGGGGGATCGCGCCGCCGCAGAGCGAGGTCCCGGCCCCGCGCGGGACCACCTTCACTCCATGCTCGTTGCAGAAGCGCATGATGGCCGAGACCTCTTCCGTCGTGGACGGCAGCACCACCGCGAGCGGAATCTGGCGGTAGGAGGTCAGGCCGTCGGTCTCGAAGGCGCGGCGCTCGTCCTCGGAAACGATCAGCGCCTCCGACGCGACAAGGCGTCCCAAACCCTCGACGATCTCCTTCCGGCGCGCCAGAACCGCTTCGTCCGGTTTCGGAAATGCAATGGTCATGGCACCCTCCCTGGGGAATCATCACTGCGCTCAAGGTATGGCTACCTTAACAATAAGGCAGCTTTCCCTGGAGGCGTTTTCCAATAATGTAGAATGTCTCTAAGATGGGACAGGGGTCCAGCAAAGGAGTTTTTGATGCGTTCCTTCGTTCTTTCCGCCGCCCTGCTTCTGGCCGGGCTCGGTTCCGCTCAGGCTCAGGACGCCGCCGCTGGCGAGAAGGTATTCACGCAATGCCGGGCGTGTCACCAAATCGGCGAAAGCGCGAAGAATGCCGTGGGTCCGGTGCTGAACGGCCTCTTCGGCCGCCACTCGGGATCGGTCGAAGGCTACAACTACTCCCCGGCCAACAAGAATTCCGGCATCACCTGGGACGAGGCCACGTTCCGGGAGTACATCAAGGATCCGCGCGCCAAGATCCCCGGCACCAAGATGATCTATGCCGGCATCAAGGACGAGCAGAGGGTCAATGACCTCGTCGCCTATCTCAAGCAGTTCGACGCGTCGGGCAAGAAGGCCGCCCAATGAGCGTTTTGATGTCGCAAGGCCGGCCGGTGAAACCCCGCGTCGGCGTTTTCGTCACCTGCCTCGTCGACCTGATGCGCCCTTCCGTGGGCTTTGCCGCCGTCAAGCTCCTGGAGGATGCCGGCTGCATCGTCGATGCGCCCATCCAGACCTGCTGCGGCCAGCCGGCCTACAACTCGGGCGACCGCGGCACGACACGCGATCTCGCCATGCAGGTGATCGAGACCTTCCACGGCTACGATTACGTGGTCGCCCCGTCCGGATCCTGCGCCGGCACGATCAAGGCCCATTACCCGGAGCTCTTCGAGGAAGACCCGAACTGGCGCGCCAAGGCCGATGCGCTTGCGGCCAAGACCTATGAGCTGACGAGCTTCCTGGTCGACGTGCTCGGCGTCACGAAGGTCGATGCCTCCTTCGACAGCGCCGTGACCTATCACGATTCCTGCTCCGGCTTGCGGGAACTCGGCGTGAACACCCAGCCGCGCAGGCTTCTTGCCAGCGTGGAAGGCCTGACCCTCGTCGAGATGCAGGACAGCGATGTCTGCTGCGGCTTCGGCGGCACCTTCGCGGTCAAATACAGCGACATCTCCGGCGCCATCGTCGATGCCAAGGCCAAGAACATCGAGGCGACCCATGCGCCCACCCTGCTCGCAGGCGATCTCGGCTGCCTCATGAACATGGCCGGCAAGCTCAGCCGCGACGGCAAGCCGGTTCAAGTGCGCCACGTGGCGGAGGTTCTGGCCGGCATGACGGACGAACCGCCGATCGGTGCTGGAAAGGAAGCACGTCCCGCATGACGGAGTACGGCCACATTGCCGCCAAGCTCTTTCAGATGGATGAGCGGGCCTGGGAGCGCCATGCAAGCCCGTGGAGCGTCTGGACACGCGTGGCATCCCTGCCCCTCCTCCTTGCGGCGGTTTGGAGTCACGTCTGGCTCGGGATCTGGGCCTTGGTTCCCGTGGCACTCGTGGTTCTATGGCTTTGGCTCAACGCTCCTGTTCCCGGCTCCTGCCACAAGGAACGGCTGGAGTGCAAAGGCGACCTTCGGGGAACGTGTCTGGCTCAATCGAAAGGCCGTCCCGATCCCTGAACATCATGCTCGTGCCGCACACATCCTGACCGCCATCTCCGCAGCAGGCTTTGCTCTGGCCTTGATCGGAGCTCTGCTGAACGAGGTTCTCGCCACGGTGTCCGGCGGACTCATCGCTTGGTTTGCAAAGATGTGGTTTTGCGACCGCATGGTCTGGCTCTATGACGAGATGAAAGACAAGCATCCTCCCTATGCCGAATGGCGGCGGGTCGGACAGAAAGACGTCAGATGACCGTTCATTCCACTTCTCCCCAGTTCAAGCAGAATGCCGCGCGGGCGCTGAACGACGTTCAGCTCCAGAAGGCGCTGGGCAACGTGAAGCAGGGCTTCATCGACAAGCGCCGGATGGCCGCTGACAAGCTGCCGGAATTCGAGGCACTGCGGGATGCCGCGCGGGACATCAAGAATCACACGCTGGAGCATCTCGATCTCTACCTCGAAGCCTACGAGGAGAAGGTGAAGGCCTCCGGCGGACATGTGCATTTCGCCCGCAATGCCGATGAGGCTCGCGACATCATTCTCACCATCTGCCGAGAGGCCGGTGCCAGGACGGTCACGAAGGGCAAGTCCATGATCTCGGAGGAGATCGGGATCAACCATCACCTGGAAGCGAACGGCATCAGGCCCGTCGAGACCGACCTCGGAGAATACATCATCCAGCTCCGCAACGAGCTGCCGAGCCACATCATCGCACCCGCCGTCCACCTCAACGCCACGCAGGTGGAGGAGGATTTCAGGCGCGTCCACACCCATCTCGACGCCAAGCGCGACCTCTCCGAGCCGGTGCAGCTTCTCACCGAAGCCCGCGCCGTTCTGCGCGAGCGGTTCCTGGCGGCCGATGTGGGCATCACCGGCGCCAACTTCCTCGTCGCCGAGACCGGCACGTCGGTCATCGTCACCAACGAGGGCAACGGCGATCTCACCCAGATCCTGCCGAAAACCCATATCGTGCTGGCCTCCCTCGAGAAGCTCGTTCCGACTTTGGAGGATGTGAGCCAATTGCTGCGCGTGCTCGCCCGCTCGGCGACGGGCCAGGAGCTCTCGGTCTACACCACCTTCTCCACGGGCCCTCGCCGCAGCGCCGATGCGGACGGGCCGGAGAACTACCACGTGGTTCTCATCGATAACGGCCGCTCCTCCATGCTCGGGACGAGCTTCGAGGAGATGCTGCGCTGCATCCGCTGCGGCGCCTGCATGAACCATTGCCCGGTCTATCACGCGGTCGGCGGACACGCCTATGGCTGGGTCTATCCCGGTCCCATGGGCGCGGTGCTCACCCCGTCCCTCATCGGCGTCGACCAGGCCGGGCACCTGCCCAACGCCTCCACGTTCTGCGGGCGCTGCGAGAGCGTGTGCCCGGTGCGCATTCCTCTCCCCAAGCTCATGCGCCACTGGCGCGAGCGGGAATTCGAGCGGCACTTGACGCCCGCCACCGTGCGCTCCGGCCTCAAGTTCTGGGGCTTCTTCGCCAAGCGCCCTGCCCTCTACCGGGTGGCGACCCGCGTCGCCATGGGCGCGCTCGCCCTGGCGGGAGGGCGGCGCGGACGCTTCACTTGGCTGCCCATGTCGAAGGGCTGGACGAAGTATCGCGATTTCCCGGCTCCGCAGGGCGAGACGTTCCAGCAGCGCTGGAAGCGCGAGCGCCGGGGAGCTTCCGCATGAGCGCCCGCTACGACATCTTCGCCAATATCCGCCGCTCGCTCGGCGTCAAAGGCAGCGAGACCATCCGGCAGCAGATCGTGGCGGACCGCCTGGAACGCGCGCCCAAGGGCGTGATCCCCAAGCGCGGACAGGTTTCCGGCGATGAGCGGATCGCTCTCTTCAAGACCATGGTCGAGACCGCTCTCGCCACGGTGACGGAAGTCGCCTCCCCGGCGGAGGTGCCGCAATCGATCGCGCACTTCCTGCGCAATCACAATCTGCCGGCGACCCTGCGCATGGGCGACGATCCGCGCCTCAAGGCCATGCCGTGGTCCGACACGACGCTCGAGATCGCCCATGGACCGAGCCAGGGCAGCGATCTCAACGCGGTGAGCCATGCCTTCGGGGGCATTGCGGAATCCGGGACCCTGGCCATGGTGTCGGGATCGGACAATCCGTCCACCCTCAACTTCCTGCCCGACAACCATATCATCGTGGTCTCGGCCAAGGACATCGCGAGCGACTACGAATCCGTCTGGAACCGGGTGCGCTTCGCCTATGGCAAGAGCACCATGCCGCGCACCGTGAACTGGATCACCGGGCCCTCCCGCTCGGGCGACATCGAGCAGATTCTGCTGCTCGGGGCGCACGGCCCGCGGCGGCTGCATGTGGTGGTGGTCAGGGACTGAGGGCGAGCCACGCAAAGTCAGGGCGCATCCAATTCAAGGCATAAGCCGCCCCTCCACGTCATCACCGGCCTCGTGCCGGTGATCCCGACCAAGGAGAGCACAGCGCTTCGAACGGTCGGGATGGCCGGGACGAGCCCGGCCATGACGGAAGGTTTCAGCCCGTCGCCTCTCCCCCGCTGGAGGAAATGCGCATGGCTTTTGTCAAGCCGCCTGCGGAGCATTCGATTCGACAAGCGGTCGGGCTGGGCCATAATCGTCGGGCAAAGCAGCCGCAAAGCTTGGAGCCACGGCATGTCCATCCCAACCCTGATCTTCCGCACCATCCGCTGGTCGGCCTGGGACGGCTGCGAGGCGGGGCTGGAGCATGTGGACGTGCGCCCGGCCGATGGCGGGCTTGCCATCTCCGGCGTCGTGATCGCCCAAGAGGGCGAGACCGAGTTCGGCCTATCCTATCGCGTCAAGCTGGATGCCCTGTGGCATACGAAGGAGGTTCGCTTGAGAACCACGTCCGGCCACGCGTTGCATCTGGAGAGCGATGGTCGGGGGCATTGGCGGGAGAACGGCAGGGACCGGCCGGATCTCCAGGGCTGTATCGATGTCGACATCCAGGCGACACCGCTCACCAACACCTTACCCATCCGGCGCCTCGACTTGGAGACCGGCGAGAGCATGGACATCCGCCTCTGCTACATCGACGTGCCGGATCTGACCGCCTCACCCGTCAACCAGCGTTATACGGCCCTCGATGCGGGCTCCCTCTATCGGTTCGAGAGCCTGGAGAGTGGGTTTACCGCAGGTCTCCCCGTGGATGAGGATGGTTTCGTCCTGGACTACCCGGGATTGTTCAAACGCCTCGCTTGAGGGTGACGCCTTGACCGTGACATCTGGGCACAGGGAATAGTGCTGGCCCTTAGCCCATTTCTCAGCTAAGTATTTGAAATCGCATGTAGTTTTTAGTCATTCTAAACTAGAACAACAAATGATCGTCTGCTCCTGCAACATCCTCTCCGACGGTGATGTCAAAGCGTGCCTTAGACCGGGACCGGAATGTCCGCGCACTCCGGCGCAGGTCTATCGCTGTCTCGGCTGCAGTCCCAATTGCGGGCGCTGCGCACGGACGATCCGCGCCATCATGGACCAAGCCCTGAGCGACGCGGGCGTGGAACCCATCGCTGCCTGCAATCGCGGCTGCTGCCCGACGACACTGGAAAAAGCGGCGGCCGAACCCACCCTTTGAACAAAAGGACTTTCGCCCTAGTTCATAAATCCTCTAAGGAATGGTCCGGCGCATCCGGCGCCGATTGGACAAGAGGGTAGGATGAAGGGTGATCCCAAGGTAATCGAGTATCTCAATCGCGGCCTGCGCAGCGAGCTGACGGCCGTCAACCAGTACTGGCTGCATTACCGGGTCCTGGACGATTGGGGATACAAGGAGCTTGCGAAAACCTGGCGCAAGGAATCCATCGAGGAGATGCACCACGCGGATCGCTTCATCGAGCGCATTATCTTCCTTGAGGGCTTTGCCAACCTGCAGGTGCTCGATCCCCTGCGCATCGGCCAGAACATCCAGGAAATCCTCGAAGCCGACCTCGCGGCGGAATATGACGCCCGCAACCTCTACGGCGAGGCAGCCGCCTATTGCGAGAGCGTCGGCGACCGCGTCTCGAAGAACCTGTTCGAAGAGCTGATGAAGGACGAGGAAGGTCACATCGACTTCCTCGAGACCCAGCTCAACCTCGTCGAGCAGGTCGGCGTCGAGCTCTACGCCCAGAAGCATATCGGCGGGCTCGAAGGCCACGACTGAGATTCTACTCCTGAGAGTCCGGCTCAGTAGCCGGCTCTCCCCTGAGCCCTCATCCTGAGGGCCGCCAAAGGCGGTGTCTCGAAGGATCAGGGCGCTTCCAGCGCACACTGGGTCCTCCTTCGAGGCGCCTGCCGCGCAGGCTCCTCAGGATGAGGTCGAGGACGATCAGCGAAACTCTCAGGATGAAGTTCTAGAAGAAATTGCAACGGCCCGCCCTCACGGCGGGCTTTTTCTTGTCACGTCGATTGAGCGAGCTTCTCCGGCTCCTCGATCGAAGCGATCGGCAGGGTGACAAGGCGTAGCTCCGGGTCGTCAGGATCGATGCGGATGGAGAAGCCGAGGCTGCGGCACATGTCGAGCATGGTGGAGTTCTCGCGCAGGACCTGCCCGTCGATCTCCTGCAGTCCCTCGACCTTCGCCCATTCGATCATCAGCCGCATCAGCTCCCAGCCCAGTCCGAGCCCCTTGAGGTCGGAGCGGAGAAGGATGCCGTATTCGCCGGTCTCGTGGTTGGCGTCCGCATGGAGGCGGACCGCGCCCATCATCTCCCCGGTCTCCTCATCGAAGGCGACGAACGCGATGGCGCGGGCATAATCGAGCTGCGTCAGGCGGACGAGGAACGTGTGGCTGAAATCCCGGACCGGGGCGAAGAAGCGAAGCCGCAGATCCTCCGGCGTGATCTTCTCGAAGAAACGCCGGAACTCCTCCTCGTCCTCCGGTCGAACGGGCCGAACGAAAGCACTCCGCCCGTTGCGGAGCTTGATGTGGCGCTCCCACTCCTTGGGGTAGGGCCGGACGGCAAAGCGCGGATGGCCGCTCCCTTTCCGGGTCTCGGGCGCGACCGCCACGCGGGCATCGACCGCGACCACGCCGGTGTGGTCGGCCAGCAGCGGATTGATGTCGAGTTCGCGGATCTCGGGCAGATCGGCCGCCATCTGCGCCAGCTTCACCAATGTGAGGGCGATCGCGCCCTCGTCGGCGGCCGGGACGTCCCGATAGGCCTTGAGGCGGCGCGACACGCGGGTACGGGCGATCAGATCATTGGCGAGCTTGAGATCGAGCGGCGGCAGCGCCAGCGCCTTGTCGTTGATGACCTCGACGGCCGTGCCGCCGCGCCCGAACAGCACGACGGGGCCGAAGGAGGGATCGTCCGCCAGGCCGACGATCAGCTCCCGGGCCTTCGCCCGCCGTACCATGGGCTGAACGGTCACGCCGGTCACGTGGGCCTGGGGCTTCAGGCGAGCGGCACGCTCGAAGATGTCGGCGGCCGCCTTTTTCACCGCTTCCTCGGTCGTGAGATCGAGCTTCACGCCGCCGATGTCGGATTTGTGCACGATATCCGGCGAGAGGACTTTCACGGCCACCGTGCCGCCCTCGGCAATGATCGGCCGGGCCGCCTCCGCGGCCTCCTCCGGCGTGGTCGCGAGGGTCACCGGGGCGGTCGGGATGTCATAGGCCCGCAGGAGCGCATTGACCTCGAGCGGGTCGAGCCAGCGGCGGTTCTGCGCCAGGACATGGTCGACGACGGCGCGGGCTGCCTCCGGATCCGGCTCGAAGTCGTGCGGGAGGTTATCGGGCGTCTCCATCAGCTCGTCCTGCGCCTCCCGGTAGCGGACGAGCTGCATGAAGCCGCGGACCGCATCGGCCTCAGTCGCATAATGGGGAATACGCGCCTCCTCGAAGACACGGGCCGAGTCCGGATCCTCCCCGATCCAGGCGGCAAAGACCGGCTTCTGGCGATAGCCCCTGGCACGATCGCGCCTGACGACATTGGCGACGGCTGCGGCCACGTCGGAGGCTCCCGCGATTGCCGTCGGCACGTTGAGGATGAGAACGGCATCGTTCTCCGGATCGGCGAGCAGCGCCTCCAGAGCCCCCGCATAACGGGCCGGGTCCGCATCCCCGACGATGTCGATGGGATTGGCATGGGACCAGGTCGACGGCAGGATGGCGTCGAGGGAGTTCTGGGTTTTCTCCGACAGGGTGGCGAGTGTTCCGCCGAGATCGACCAGCCGGTCGACGGCGAGAACCCCAATACCACCTCCATTGGTAAGAACTGCCAATCGGCTGCCAGGAAACGGCTTCTGCCGACCCAGCGTCTCGGCTGCGGCGAAAAGCTGGTCGAGATCGAGAACCCGCAGCAGGCCGGCTCTGCGGAAAGCGGCGTCATAGACCGCATCAGACCCCGCCAAAGCTCCGGTATGGGTCGCAGCCGCCCTCGCTCCTTGAGCATGCCGCCCAGCCTTGATGACCACCACCGGCTTCACGCGCGCGGCGGCACGGGCGGCCGACATGAACTTCTGCGCGTTGTCGATGGACTCGATGTAGAGCAGGATCGCTCGTGTACCGCTGTCGGCGGAGAAGAAATCCAGGCAATCGCTGAAATCCACGTCGACCTTGTCACCCAGCGAAACGATGGCCGAAAAGCCGACTTGTCGCTGCGCCGCCCATTCCACAAGACCCGCTGCAAGCGCACCGGACTGGGAGACGAGAGCTAAATCCCCAGGCCTCACGCTGTGAGCAGCGAAGCTGGCATTCATCTTGGCACGAGGCGCCAGAACGCCGATGCAGTTTGGACCGACGACGCGCAGGCCATGGGCGCGTGCCGCAAGCCTGACCTGATCGCCCAGAGAGTTCGGTCCGTAGCCCATTCCCGCCGTGGCCACGATGGCGGCGCTCACTCCTACGCTCCCGGCCTCCTCGATCACGCCGAGCACTCGCTCGGGCGGCACGGCGACGACGATGAGGTCCGGTGCTTCGGGAAGCCCGGACAGGGAGGCGAAGCAGGGCCTCCCCTCGACCTCGACATGATGCGGATTGACGGGAAAAAGCTCTCCCTCGAAGCCACCCGCGATGAGGTTGCGCAGGAAGGTCAGGCCGAGAGAGCCGGGACGTGGACTCGCGCCGACCACCGCGATGGAGCGGGGATTGAAGAGCTTATCGAGGCGATAGGTGGACATGACGATCCTTCGTCTCGTGGAGGCGGAGAGCCTATGACTTACAGGCTAATGCCAATCCTGCAAGAATCGGTCTTTTTGCTGTCGATGACGATTATTCCGCCAGAACCCGCGTCGGCGGGAAGATGACTTCGACGAGCGTCCCCTCGCTCGGCTGACTGGCGATCTGCAGAGCGCCCCGGTTCGCCTCGACGAGAGCCTTGGTCAGTGGCAATCCGAGACCCGTGCCGCCGCGCTTTCGCGAGGTGGCGAGTTGCCGGAACGGCTCGAGGGCGGCTTCGACTTCGTCCGGCGTCATGCCGATGCCGGTATCACGCACCCGGAAGGCCACCTCGCCCCGATCCGTCGTCGCCGTTGAGACGATGACCTGCCCGCCCGCATCGGTGAACTTGATGGCATTGGAGACGAGGTTGAGCACGATCTGGCGCATGGAGCGTTCATCGGCCACCACAGGCGGCAGCTTGGGCGCGAAGCTCATGCGCATGACGATGCGGTCGCGTGCGGCCTGCGGCTGAAGCAGGGTTACGCAGGACGAGACCAGTTCGTTGAGGCTGACGCTCGTGAAGGACAACTCCAGACGGCCGGCCTCGATCTTTGCGAGATCCAGCAGATCGTTCACGAGGCTGATCACATGCGAGCCGGAGGCGTGAACGTCCCTGAGATATTCCTTGTAGCGGTCATTGCCGATGGCTCCGAACCGCTCCTCGAGCATGACCTCGGCAAAGCCGAGAATGGCATTCAGCGGCGTCCGGATTTCATGGCTGATCTTGGCCAGAAGATCCGATTTCTGGGCGCTCGCCTCCTCGGCCGCATGCTTGGCGCCGATCAGTTCGCCCTCAGCCTTCTTGAAGGCCGTGATGTCGCGAAGAACCGCACAGAACCGGCGATCGGGTCCGTCGCCCAGGCGCCCCATGGTCATGAACAGAGGGATCGACCCGCCTTGACGCTCCCGGCCGAGAACCTCGCGCCCGTCGTTGAGCAGACTTCTCACGCCCGGCGACCGCAGGCTTTCGAGATAATCGAGGGCCACCATATGGCTCTCGGGCGCCAGAAGCACGGTAATGGCATCGCCCGCAACCGCCCGCTCGTCATATCCGAACAGCGCTTCGGCCGAGCGGTTGAGGGACAGGATGCGTCCGGTCTCGTTGAGGACGATGACGCCGTCGGTCGCCGTATCGAGGATCGCCTCAAGTTCATGGACGCGGCTGTCTTGCGGAGGCGGTGGAGCCTCCATGCTGGATGCCTTGCGGATGACCATGAGGTCCGCCGGCTCGCCATCCCATTCGGCGGATGAGGAGCGCACGGTAACGGCGATGTTCTCGCTGCCCCGTGTGGTGAGCGCAAGCGCGGAATCCTCGTCGCCCTGTCCTCGAAGCGCAGGAGAGCCGCGGAACAGATGCACGAGATCGCCGTCGGATCGGATCTGCTCGACATCGTCATAGCCGGTCAGGTCCAAAAGAAAGCGGTTGGCGAACAGGATGGTCTCGCCGCGGTGGACCAGGATTCCGATCGGCAGCCGGTCGAGTACAGGATTGCTTTTGGCAAGAGTTGCTGGCGGCAGCGAAGGAGCCGATTCCGGCGTGGCTGCAGACTCAATCGTTTCAGAGACAGCCGCTTCCTCTCGGCTATCAACCTGAGTCGGCGTATCTTCCTCTAAGCGCGCTCCGAGAGCGCGGGCGATCTCACGGAAGGCGCTGCGCTCCGCATTGGAGAGGCCCGATGTCTGGGCCGGTTTCTCGGCCGGGCGGGTCGGCTGGGCGGGCTCCGGCTTAGTGCTGCCGAGCGCTTTGGCCACCTGATCGCGAAGGTTCGAAAACCAGCTTTCCTCCTCGCGCGGCTCGGGTTCGGCAGCAGGCTCTTGCGCCGGCATTTCCTCGGGCGGACGGAACGGGAGCGTCTCGCTATGGACCAGGCTCTGCGCGATCAGATCGGCGGCGACGTCCGAGGCCTCGCGCTCCTGGATGGCATCCATGCGCAGGAGACCGAAGCCGCGGAAACCGATGAGTTCCCGGCCTGGACCGAAAACCGGCATGCCGGCCCAATCGACCGGCACCTGCAGGCGCGAATTGTCGATGTTCCAAAGGACCGTGCGTCCGCTCCAGGTTTCGTTGCGGGCGAACAAGGCCGCAACGGCTCCACCCGGATCCTCGACGACCGAGCGGGCCACCTCCTCCCAGGTCTGTCCGACGATGTTGCCGGCCATGGCGCCGACAGCCTGGGCAAGATCGGGTGACACATCGGTGAAACGAGTTTCCGCATCCGTGTGCCAGATGAAACGGATCGGGCCGGTATGCCCTTCCGGTCGGGGAGCGGCTTCGGCTTGCGTCACCGGCTCAAGACTAGCAGGCTCGATCCGCCGGGCCGTGGCAGGAAAAGAGGATGCCTTGGGCACGGGTCCTGTGAATACAATCACGAGGACGGTCTCGCCGTTCTCCAGGGATGCGAGGCGACAGATGGTGGGAACCGGCAGCCAGGGGCGGGTCGGATCGAGCCGCAGGCGCTCCTGGCGGGTGCCCTGCCGTGGGGCACGGCCGCCGGCCAGGGCCTTGATGCGATCGTGCGCCCGGAAGCCTAGGATCACCCGGCCGGCTTCATCCGTGAAGGCGCCGCGCAATCCCTCGGCGGCCGGCGATGTCCAGAGCAGCGTCTCCCCCGCCTGATCCCAGACGAGTACGCCCGCTCCAGGCCCGGCCAAAAGGCCCAGGTCCGGCTCGGCGGCAAGCCGCGCGATCAGCGCTTCGAATGGGTTGGCACCACCGGTCATCAACGGCCTTTGCTGTGAAAGGTCTCAGAGTCACCTCTTCAACAGCTTCTAGACTAATATCAGCGGCCAAGCATGCAAGGCGGGACACTTGAATCCTTTTACTTTGAGGTAACCTTAATAAGACAAGGCATGAGGGAATTGATTTTGCGGTGCACAATGTGATATTGCACTGCACAAATGTCTTAGCAACAAGGAGCAGTCCATGGCCACCAACCAACCCCAAGGTTACGAGATTCCCCCGGAGATGCGCGATTTCGCCGAGAAGAGCGTCGAGCAGGCCCGCAAGGCCATCGACGGCTTCATGAGCGCCGCGCAGAAGACGGCCGACACGTTCGAAGGTTCGGCGAACACCGTCCAGACCAGCGCCAAGGATGCCGCCCGCAAGACCTTCTCCTATACGGAGCAGAACCTCTCGGCTGCTTTCGACCTCGCTCAGAGGATGGTGCGCGCCAAGGACATGCAGGAAGCCATGCAGATCCAAGCCGAGTTCGTCCGCACTCAGTTCGAGGCGATGCAGTCCCAGATGAAGGAATTCGGCTCCCTGGCCCAATCGGCCATGAAGCAGCCGGGCTCCAAGAAGTAAACTCCTTCTCCCTAAAATCTTGCGAGGACGTCACGATGGCGGAAGTGAAGAAGCCCAGAGCCAAGAGTACAGTCAAAAGCGCGCCGAAGGCCGATCTGGTCGAGATGGCCGCTATCTCGGCAGCCGAGACTGTCGAGGCCGTGACAGAGGCGAAGCCCGCTTCGCTTCCTGCCATCGCCGCGACACCCGTTGAGGCAGGAGCCATCTTCTCTTCCGCCAAGAAGCAGGGTGACGCCCTCCGTCAGGCCATGAGCGAGGCCGTGGCGGCCTCAGCCAAGGGGGCCCTGGAAGTGAACGACAAGATCATCGACGCCATGAACACGCAGCGCTTTGCTGCCCTCGATCTATGGCGCTCGGAGATCAGCCCCTCCCCTCTGCCCGAGTCCCTCAATGCGCAGAGCCAGGCGACACGCCAGGCTTACGAGACGGCTTCCGCCCAGTGGAAGGACATTGCCGAGACCACGGCGCTCTGGTTCACCAAGAGCCTCGAGCCCCTGCAATCGGCGCTGCACCGTTCGGGTCGCTGATCAAGCTACCCAGCGGCGATCCTATGCGTTAAGGCTCGGCCATCCTTGGCCGGGCCTTTTTCATGTCCCCATCTCCGATCCCCGCCGTCATCGCCGTCGTCATCCGCAACGGCTGGACCCTGCTCGTGCGGCGGGCCAATCCGCCCGATGCCGGACTGTGGGGCTTTCCCGGCGGAAAGATCGAGTTCGGCGAGACGGTCAAGGATGCAGCAGACCGTATGTTCGTTGCCGGTGGAGGTGGCTCGTCCCAAGCTATGCGATGAGCGAGGGTTGCGCTGGATGGGCCGGCGCCGAGCCTCCCGCACAGGGGACGAGCCATGCAGCAGAAGAGCAAAGTGTTTGTCGGTCTGGATACCTCCAAACTGAAGATCTCCGTCGCCGTGGCCGAGGACGGCCGCCAGGGAGAGATCCGCTTTCTCGGCGAGATCGACAATACCCCCGAAGCGGTGCGGCGCCTGGTCCACAAGCTGGCGAGCCGGCACGGCG